>CACZCL010000081.1 GCA_902779695.1 Oscillospiraceae bacterium
AACCTGATGGAGCTTCTGATCATGATCGACGCGTGCCGCCGCGCCTCGGCGGGGCGCATCACCGCGGTGATCCCGTACTTCGGCTACGCGCGGCAGGACCGCAAGGCGAAGTCCCGCGACCCCATCAGCGCGAAGCTGGTGGCGAACATGATCGTCGCCGCCGGGGCGGACCGCGTGCTGACGATGGACCTGCACGCGTCCCAGATCCAGGGCTTTTTCGACATTCCCGTGGACAATCTGCTCGGCAACCCGATCTTCGTGGACTATTACGCCAAGAAGTTCGGCGAGCGGGCGGAGGAGATGGTCGTCGTCTCGCCGGACGTCGGCTCCGTGTCCCGCTCCCGCGCGTTCGCGCAGAAGCTGCACATGAACCTCGCCATCGTGGATAAGCGCCGCCCCAAGGCGAATATGAGCGAGGTCATGCACGTCATCGGCGACGTGGAGGGCAAGGACTGCATCCTCTTTGACGACATGGTGGACACCGCCGGCTCGCTCTGCGGCGCGGCGAAGGCGATCGTCGAGGTCGGCGGCGCGAAGAAGGTCTATGCCTGCGCGTCCCACGGCGTGCTCTCGGGCCCCGCGATCGAGCGGCTGGAGCAAAGCAACATCGAGGAGCTTGCCCTGCTCGACACCATCCCCGCCCATCCGGAGGCGGCGCGCGCTCGCATCAAGTACCTGACCGTCGCCCCGATGTTCGCCGAGGCGATCGAGCGGACGTATCAGGAAATTTCTATTGCAAAACTGTTCAACTGATTATATTATTGTCCATAACGTGTGTTCCATGAAACCGTTTCCCTCCTTCGGGCGCCGGAGGGGGGAAATGGTTTTTCGCCGCGCCTGCGGGAACGCGCCCGAAACCCCGCGCCCGTCAGGGTGCAAAAAGAGGAAAAAACGATGTTTTTTGGCAAAAAATCCGCCGCCGGCGGTGTAGAATGGCTGCTGGTATGCCTCGGCAACTACGGGCAGCGCTATGAGAACACCCGTCACAACATCGGTTTTCTCGCCGCCGACCGGCTGATCGAGAAAAACGACCTGCGCTGCAACCGGCTGCGCTTTCGCGCGCTGACAGAGATCATCGACTTCGGCGGGGCGCGGGTGCTGCTGATGAAGCCGCAGACCTACATGAACCTCTCCGGCGAGGCGGCGGGCGAGGCGGCGCGCTTTTACAAGGTGCCGCCGGAGCGCGTGCTGGTCATCTCGGACGACGTGTCGCTCCCGCTGGGGAAGCTGCGCGTGCGCGGCGGCGGCAGCGCCGGCGGGCACAACGGGCTGAAGAGCATCATCGCCCATCTGGGGACGGATCAATTCCCGCGCGTCAAGGTGGGCGTCGGCGCGCCGCCGAACCCGGAGTACGACATGGCGGACTGGGTCACGGGCGGCTTTTCCGCCGCGGAGCGCAGGGTCGTCGACGCGGCGCTCGACCGCGCGCTGGACGCCGCGGCGTGCGTGATCGAAAAAGGCGTGACGGAGGCGCAGAATCGGTTCAATGGTTGACAAATGGCTGAAATGAAGCAACTGTGCGAGGCGCTTGCCGCGCTCGACGAGCTGCGGGAGCTTTGCGCGGCGGTCGACTCGGGGCGGTGCGTCGCCTCGGTGTCCGGCCTCTCGCCGACGCACCGCGCCATGACGGCGGCGGCGCTGCGGCGCAAAACGGGGCGGCGGCTTTTGCTGCTGTGCGCCGACGAGGGCGAGGCGAACCGCATGGCGGGCGACCTGCGGACGCTGACCGGCGAGGAGCCGGCGCTGCTGTTCGCGCGCGAATGGCAGCTGCGCGACCGCGTCACGGCGTCGCACGGCTTTGAGCAGCAGCGCCTCGGCGCGCTCTGCTCGCTCGCCTCGCTCGGCGCGGCGGTGACGGTCGCCACGGTGGACGCCGTATTGCAGCGCACGCTGCCGCCGACGGCGCTGCGCGATGCGGCGCTGACGTTGAAAACAGGCGGGAAGTGCGACCTGCGGGAGCTTTCGCGCCGCCTCGCCGCGGCGGGCTACGCCCGCGCCGACCAGGTGGAGGGCGTGGGGCAGTTCGCCGTGCGCGGCGGCATTCTGGACGTGTGGTCCCCGCTCGCGCCGCCGGTGCGCGTGGAGCTGTTCGACGACGAGATCGACGCCATGGGCGAGTTCGACGTGACGACCCAGCGGCGCACGCGCAACCTCAAAAAGCTCTCCGTCCTGCCCGCCGCCGAGGTGCTGCCCGACGCCGCCGAGGGCGGGCGCGCCGGAATGCTGGCGCGCATCGAGCACGCGGCGCTCCGGCTCTCGCGGCGCAAGGGCGCGGAAAAGGCGGCGGAAACGCTGCGCGCCGATTTGGAGCGCTTTGAGCAGGGGCTGAGCGTCGGCGGCATGGACCGCTATCTTCTCGCGTGCTATCCGACGCCGGTGTGCGCGCTGGACTATCTCGCGCCCGGGACGCTCGTGTGCGTGAGCGACGGCGCGCGCGTCGCGGAGCGGGCGAAGGGCTTCCTCTGGGAGCGGGAACAGGACGTGCTGCCGCTGCTGGAGACGGGGGAGCTGGCGGGAGACTTCTCCGAGGTCGCCCTCTCCGCGGAGGCGCTGTGCGAGAGGCTGGGGGAGTTTCCCGTCGTCCAGCTCAACGCGCTGCCGACCTCGCGCGACCTGCTCGCGCCGCGGACGCTTTTGAGCATGAACCTGCGCCAGCTTCCGTCTTACGGCGGCAGCCTGGAGACCGCCGCCGCGGATATGCAGCACTATCTCGCCGCGGGCGAGGGCGTGCTGGTGCTGTGCGGGAACGAGACGCGCGGCAGGAACCTCCTGCGATTGCTGGAGGAGCGCGCGCTGCCCGCCCGCCCGGATTTCAAAAATACCGCGCTGCCCGCTCCGGGCGAGATCGTCGTGGGTCTGGGCGCGCTTTCCTCCGGCAGCGAGCTGCCGCAGCTCCGCCTCGCGATCCTCTCCGAGGGGCAGCTGACCGCCCCGGTCGCCGGTAGGCGCGCCGCCGCGCGGCAGAAGGCGGAGACGAACCGGCAGAAGCTGCAATCCTACGCCGACCTCTCTCCCGGCGACCTGGTCGTCCACGTCCACCACGGCATCGGGCGCTTCGTCGGCATCGAGCGGATGCGCGTCGACGGCGTGGACAAGGACTACGTCAAGATCGCCTACGCCGGGCACGACAGCCTCTACGTCCCCGCGACGCAGCTCGACCTTGTGTCGAAGTACATCGGCGGGGGCGAGGGCGAGGACGGCGCGCCGCGCGCAAAGCTCTCCAAGCTCGGCGGGACGGACTGGACGCGCGCCAAAACCAAGGCGAAGGCGGCGGCAAAGGACCTTGCAAAAGGGCTGATCGCCCTCTACGCCGAGCGGCAGCGCCGCCCGGGCTTCGCGTTCTCGCCCGACTCGCCGTGGCAGCGGGAATTCGAGGACGCGTTCGACTACGCGGAGACCGACGACCAGCTGCGCGCGGTCGAGGAGATCAAGGCGGACATGGAAAAGAACGCGCCGATGGACCGCCTGCTCTGCGGCGACGTGGGCTACGGCAAAACGGAGGTCGCGCTGCGCGCCGCGATGAAATGTATTCTCGACGGCAAGCAGGCGGCGATCCTCGTGCCGACCACGGTGCTCGCCCAGCAGCACTACGCCACGGCGCTCGCGCGCTTCCGCTCCTTCCCGGTGCGGATCGAGACGCTCAGCCGTTTCCGGACGGGCGCGGAGCGAAAGCGCATCCTTGCGGACGCGGCGCGGGGGCAGGTGGATCTTCTGATCGGCACGCACTCGCTGCTGCAAAAGGGCATGAAATTCAAGGATCTCGGCCTTTTGATCATCGACGAGGAGCAGCGCTTCGGCGTGACGCACAAGGAGCGGCTGCGGGAGCTTGCGCGGCAGGTGGACACGCTGACGCTGACCGCGACGCCGATCCCGCGCACGCTCAACATGGCGCTCTCGGGCCTGCGCGATATGTCCACCATCGAAACGCCGCCCGAGGGGCGCCAGCCGGTGCAGACCTATGTGCTGGAGCACGACTGGGCGGTGGTGTGCGACGCGATCCGGCGCGAGCTGGGGCGCGGCGGGCAGGTGTACTATCTGCACAACCGCGTGGAGACCATCGACCGCTGCGCCGCGCGGCTCAAGGAGCTGCTGGGGGAGGACGCCGGCATCGCCGTCGCCCACGGGAAGCTGGACGAGAAGGGGCTTTCCGCCGTCATGCAGGACATGGAGTCCGGCGCCGTGCAGGTGCTGGTGTGCACCACCATCATCGAAACCGGCATCGACATCCCCAACGTCAACACGCTGATCATCGAGGACGCCGACCGCCTCGGCCTCGCCCAGCTGCACCAGCTCCGCGGGCGCATCGGACGCAGCGCGCGCCGCGCCTACGCCTACATGACCTACCGCCCGGGGAAGATCCTCAGCGAGGTCGCCGCCAAGCGCCTCGCCGCCATCCGGGAGTACGCGGAGTTCGGCTCGGGCTTCCGCATCGCCATGCGCGATCTGGAGATCCGCGGCGCGGGCAATCTGCTGGGGCCGGAGCAGTCGGGCTATCTGATGTCCGTGGGCTACGATATGTATTTGCAGCTTCTGGAGGAGGCGGTGCTGGAGGAGCGCGGCGGGAAAAAGCCCCGGCGCGCCGAGACCACCGCCGACCTCACCGTTTCGGCAAACCTGCCCGAGAGCTACATCCCCTCGCCCGAGCAGCGCATGGACGTCTATCGCCGCATCGCGGCGCTGCAAACGCAGGAGGAGTCCCGCGACCTGCTCGACGAGCTGCTTGACCGCTACGGCGACCCGCCGAAGAGCGTGCTGGCGCTGATGGACGTGGCGCTGCTGCGCACCGCCGCTGCCGAGGTGGGCGTGCGCGACGTGACGCAGCGCGGCGAGACCGTGACCTTCACCTTCGGCGACGCGTTCCCCGTGGCGTCCGTGATGCGCCTTTGCGCCTCGCCGAAGAACCGGCGGCGGCTGACGCTCTCCGCCGGGACGGAGCCGAAGCTCTCGCTGCGCCTCGCCGCCGGGGAGGACGTGCTGGAAAGCGCGCTGGCGCTGGTGGACGAGCTGCATTTGGACCAGACAGAAGAAACCAAGGAATAGAAAGAAGGACAGATTCATGTTGTGGAAAGACCGTATCCTGTCCGCCGTGCTTGCCGCGGCGGTCGCCGCGGCGGCGCTCGCCGCCGTCGTCCGCTTCGCGCCGGAGCGCGCGGCGCACACGCCGAGCCAGCTGGAGCAGGGCATCACCTTTGAGGCGACCGGCATCCCCTCGAACGAGATTATCGCCTCCGTGGACGGCAACGGCGCCGAGGCGGAGCTTCTGACCTACTGGGTGGGCACCTACGCCGATTACATCGAAAACATGTTCGGCATGGACCTTGCCGAAAGCTGGGATATGCAGCTCGACGAGGACACGACGGTGGAGCAGCTCGTGCGCGAGGAGGCGATGAACGCCGTGAAGCAGCAGCTCGTGCTGGAGAATCTCGCCGCGCGCTATGGCATCGGGCTTTCCGCGGAGGACGCCGCGGCGCTGGAGCAGCGGCGCGCGCAGAACATCGAGACCCTCGGCGGGGAGGAGGAGTACCGCGCGCGCATCTATGAGCTGGGCGTGAGCGAGACGGGCTTCAACCGCCTGCTGCGCACCGACCTTCTCTTCGAGGGGCTGTACAAGAGCTACTCCACGCCCGGCAGCCCCCTCTATGCCGACGACGACGTGCTGCACGCCTACGCCGCGGGCGCGGGCTGGATCACGGCGGATCACATCCTGATCCCGACCATCGACCTGACGACCCGCGAGAGCCTGGACGCGGAGACGGTCGCGCAGAACCGCGCTCTTGCCGAGGAGCTGCTCTGGCGCCTGCGCGAGAGCAGCGACCCCGTGGCGCTGTTCGGCGAGCTGGCGGACGAATACAGCCAGGACACGGGCCGCCTCGCCTATCCCGACGGCTATACCTTCACCTACGGCTCCATGGTCGACGAATTCGACGCCGCCGCCCGCGCGCTCAAGGAGAACGAGTACAGCGACATCGTGGAGTCGCCCTACGGCTACCACATCATCCTGCGCAGGCCGCTGAACGTGGCGGAGGCGGTGGAAGCGGTGCGCAGCGAGTATTTTGACGTCTTTTTCCGCGGCGAGTACGAGCGCGCGGAGCTGACGGAGACTCCCGCCGCCGCGCGGTACGACATCCCAGCCGTCTGGGCGGCGCTGCGCGCGGCGCAGGCGCAGCCGGAGGAGCCGGCGGAAAACGGGACGGCGGAGAGCGAAACGACAGAGAGCGTTAAATAATTAACGATTTAGTGGTTGATTTTTCCCGCGCCGCCGTGTATAATTGATTCGTTGTGAAAGAGCGCAGGCTCTGCTTCCCCAAAAATATTACTTTTTAAGGAGAAACGCCCATGAAAGACCTGTATGTAGTCAACTGCTGCCGCACCGCCGTCGGCTCCTATGGCGGAAGCCTGAAGGACGTCCCCGCCGCCCAGCTCGGCGCCATCGTCGTCAAGGAAGCGCTCAAGCGCGCGAACGTTGCGCCGGAAAACGTCGATGAGCTGATGTTCGGCTGCATCCTGACCGCCGGCCTCGGCCAGAACGTCGCCCGCCAGGTCGGGATCGGCGCCGGCCTGCCCTACAGCGTGCCCGCCTATACCGTCGGCATGGTCTGCGGCTCCGGCATGAAGGCCGTCATCGAGGCGGCGCGCAGCATCCTCGCCGGCGACGCCGAGATCGTCGTCGCGGGCGGCACCGAGAACATGAGCGCCGCGCCCTACACCCTGCCCGACGAGCGCTGGGGCGCCCGCATGGGCGACAAGAAGGTCGTCGACGAGATGATCAAGGACGGCCTGTGGGACGCGTTCAACAACTATCACATGGGCACCACCGCCGAGAACATCAACGACGTGTGGGGCATCACCCGTCAGGAGCAGGACGAGTTCGCCTTCTCCTCCCAGAGCAAGACCAAGGCCGCCATCGAGTCCGGCCGCTTCAACGACGAGATCGTTCCCGTCCCCGTCAAGGTCAAGAAGGAGACCGTCGAGTTCAAGGTCGACGAGTTCCCGCGCCTGTCCTCGCTGGAGAAGCTCGCGACCCTGCGCGGCGCGTTCCCCGTCGGTCCGGAGTCCCCGGCGCCGCAGGTCATCCACACCTTTGAGCCGAAGGGCATCAAGGATTCCGCCGACAAGGGCCAGCAGCGCGTCACCGCGGGCAACGCCTCCGGCATCAACGACGGCGCCGCGGCGCTGGTGCTCGCCAGCGGCGAGGCGGTCAAGAAGTACGGCCTCAAGCCCATGGCGAAGCTGATCGGCTGGGGCCAGGGCGGCGTCGACCCGAAGATCATGGGCGTCGGCCCCGTCGTCGCGACCCGCGCCGCGATGAAGAAGGCGGGCATCGAGAGCACGAAGGAGTTCGACCTCATCGAGGCGAACGAGGCGTTCGCGGCGCAGAGCATCGCGGTCGCCCGCGAGCTGGAGTTCGACATGGAGAAGGTCAACGTCAACGGCGGCGCGATCTCCATCGGCCACCCTGTCGGCGCGTCCGGCGCGCGCATCATCGTCACGCTGCTGCACGAGATGCAAAAGCGCCCCGAGGCGAAGAAGGGCCTCGCCACGCTGTGCATCGGCGGCGGCCAGGGCGTTGCCACCGTGTTCGAGAAGTGCTGAGCGCTTCGGAAGAACACCCGTTTCGCAAAATGGAAAACCGGCTCATTCGAGCCGGTTTTCTTCGTTTTCGGATCAGTTTTCGGACGGCCCGGACGCCGCTTCGGTGACGCGGCGGTAGAAGCCGACCTGGGCGAGCGCAAGATAGGGCGTGACGTAAACGGAGGCGCAGGCGGTCAGCACGCCGGTGACCAGGTCGTGCGCCAGCGCGCCGCCGAGAGAGGGGGGAAACGCGCCGCGCAGAAAGTATTCGCACACGGTCACCGGCAGCGTGACGAGCAGCAGCAGCGGCAGAAAGCTGAGCGCCAGCAGGAAAAACTGCCATTTGTAGCCGCGCAGCTCCAGCCGGCTGCGGCGCAGCGCGTCGAACACGCCGCGCTCCGGCTCCTCGCACAGATGGTAGAGCGAAAAGGCGTAGGCGAACAGCAGCACGAAGCCGGGAACGATGAAGAGCATCAGGCCGGCGAGGATCGCCAGAGCTTGCAGCAGCTCCAGCAGGATGACGCGCCCCGCGAAGGGGAACGCGTCGAACAGGCTCTCGTACGGCATTTCGCGCCCGCGGTTGACGCCGAGGCAGTAGCAGGAGTAGCCCGCGATCAGCACGGTGCTCAGCAGCGCCACCAGAATGCTGATGAAGGACAGCGGCAGCGACGACGCGGGCAGCTGGATCGTCGGCGCGGTCAGATCGAGCGCGTCTTCAAGGATGTAGTCGACGGCGGTGCTGATCTCGCTGAGCACGCGGTCGATGACAAGGAAGAGCGCCGTGAAGCGAAGCGGCGAGACCTTTGCCGCGCGCAGCAGCGCGCGCGCCTCGTCCTTGATCTCCCGGCGGTCAAGCAGATAAGCAGGCATGGGACGCCCTCCTTTTCTTGTTTATCCCCACAGCACCATCATAGCACAAAATGTCAAAAAAGCAATCGGCACGGAAAGCGGCATATTTTGTGGATAAAATTTTTATCCCTACCATATAATTAACTGGACAAGCCGCGCGAAACGATGTATAATCTGTCCGATTATGGGGCATTGCGTCGTGTGCCGCAATGCCGGATGCCGGCGAGCGCCGGCATAAAAGGAAAAATGAGGTGAGACAATGGCAAAAGCGTTCTTTGGCGGCGTTCATCCCCACGACATGAAGGCCGCGACCAATGGGAAAGCCATCGAGCAGCTCGCGCCG
>CACZCL010000082.1 GCA_902779695.1 Oscillospiraceae bacterium
GACCTCGCAGCCGGCCTCCGCCAGCGCCGCCGTCACCGTGGAGAGGCGGCGCCCGTCCACGCCGCGCAGGCGCACCTCGCCTCCGCAGGCGGCCGCCGCGCAGAGATAGGTCGCCGCCACGATGCGATCCGCGGCGACGCGGTGCGTCCCGCCGTGGAGCGTCCGTCCGCCCGCCACCGTGACGATGGAGCCTCCCGCGCCGCGCACCTCCGCGCCCATTGCGTTGAGGAAATCCTGCAGCTCCGCGATCTCCGGCTCGCGCGCGGCGTTATAGACCACCGTCGTCCCCGCCGCGCCGCAGGCGGCAAGGATCGCGTTCTCGGTCGCGCCGACACTCGGCAGCGGCAGCACGATCTCGGCGGCGGCAAGACGCTTCGCCGTGCAGCGCAGCGTGCCGCCGCGCTCCTCGATCTGCGCGCCCAGCGCCCGCAGCGCCGCAAGATGCATGTCGATGGGCCGCGGGCCAAGCTCGCAGCCGCCGGGATAGGACAGCGTCGCCTCCCCCTGCCGGGCGAGGATCGCGCCGAGAAAGATGACCGACGAGCGCATCTCTCGCATCAGCGCGTCGGGCACCTCGTTTTTATCCATGTGCGCCGTGTCGACCAGCAGCGCGCCGTCCTCCCAGCGCGTGCAGCAGCCGAGGTGGCGCAGAATCGCGATCGACGCGTCCACGTCGCGCAGGCGCGGACAGTTTTCGATGCGGCACTCCCCCGCGCACGCAAGGGTCGCCGCCAGCACCGGCAGCACGCCGTTTTTTGACCCGTGTATCGTCAGTTCACCGCGAAGGCGTCTCCCGCCCTCGACGAACAGCTCCTGCATCTCGTCTCCTCCACATACCATGAGTTTTCAACCAGCCCATAGTATGCGGAGAGGGCGGGATTTGGTTCCGCGCGCCGCGCGTCTCAGCGCGCGAGGCTCATGACCGTGTCGTAGATCCGCTCCGTGGCGTCCCGCACGCCGAGGGAAGCCATGTTCTTCGCCATCTCCGCCTGCTTTTCCGAATCGTGAAGGATATTCGCCGCCGCGGTGAAAAGCCTCTTGCCATCCAGCCCCTCCTCCGCGAGCACCAGCGCGGCGCCGTGCGAACCGAGCAGATTCGCGTTCTTCTCCTGGTGGTGGTTCGTCACGTTCGGCGAGGGAACGAGGATCGCCGGCACGCCCAGCGCGGTCAGCTCCGCGAGGGTCGAGGCGCCCGCGCGCGCGAGCACGAGGTCGGCGGCGCGCATCACGTCCGCCATATTGTAGATATACTCCCGCACGTCCAGCGCCGGATGCGCCGCGAGGTCCACGCCGCGCGCGGCAAGCTCCCGCCTCATGGCATCCCACGAGAGCGAGCCGACGCCGTGGACGTGATGGAACGGCTCGTGCGCGCTCTCCAGCGCGAGGAAGTCCGCCATCATGCCGTTCATGTGCCCCGCGCCCAGACTGCCCCAGAACGAGACCAAAAGCGGTCTTCCGTCATCCACGCCGAGGGCGCGCTTCGCCTCCCGCTTCGTGCGGGCGAAAAAGTCCCCGCGCACCGGCGTTCCCGTGACGACCACCTTTCCGGGGTCCCTGTAGTGCGCGCGGCAGTCCTCAAAGCCCACCAGAATGCGCGCGGCGTAGGGTTCGAGCTGCCGCGTGGTCAGCCCCGGCACGATGTTCGACTCGTGCACCGCCGCCGGAATTCCCGCCTCCGCGCCGTAGCGCACGATGGGATAGCTGGCGTAGCCGCCGGTGCCGACGATCAGGTCGGGGCGGAACTCGTCGAGGATCGCGTTCGCCTGCCGCTTCGCGCCGAGCAGATTTTTGACGGACACGAGATTGTGCCGAAGCTCCTTCGGCTTGAACGAGCGGTGGAACGAGGAGATGTTGACCGTGCGGAACGGGTAATCCGTATGCGCGATCAGGTCGCGCTCCAGCCCGCGCTCCGCGCCGACGAACAATATCTCCGCCGACGGGTCCTTCTCCCTCATATAGCCGGCGAGGGCAAGCGCGGGATTGACGTGGCCCGCCGTGCCGCCGCAGGTAAAGATCACTCTCATAGCAAAGCCTCGCAATAAGTGGTATCCATCGTCCTCTTTCCTGAATATTCAGCTCGGCGGCATCTGGCGCGACACGCTGAGCACCAGCCCCATTTCCGAAAGCTGGATCACCAGCGCCGTGCCGCCGTAGCTGAAAAAGGGCAGCGAAATGCCCGTGTTGGGGATCAAATTCGACACCACCGCGACGTTGAGAAAGACCTGCAGCGCGATCTGCGTCGTCACGCCGACGGCAAGCAGCGCGCCGAAGCGGTCGCGCGCGTGCAGCGCGATCCAGTAGCCGCGGATGATGAGCAGGGCGAAGAGCAGCATGATAAACGTCGCGCCGAGGAGCCCCAGCTCCTCGCAGATGATGGAAAAGATAAAGTCGTTGTGCCGTTCGGGCAGGTACATGAATTTCTGGCGGCTCTGCCCCAGCCCCACGCCCAAAAGGCCGCCGGAGCCGATGGCAAGCAGGCTCTGCCGCGTCTGATAGCCCGCGCCCTGCATCCAGTCGGGGTTGAGGGGATCCTGCCAGATCAGGATGCGCGAGGAGTTGTAAGCGATCTTGCCCGTCAGGTACGCCCAGCCCACCACGCCGGCGACGCCCGCGCCCGCGGCGATCCAGATGCCTTGGATGCCGCCGGCGAACATCATCACCGCGCCGATGCCGAGGATCAGCACCGTGCCGGAAAAGTGCGGCTCAAGCAGCATCAGCCCCGCGATCATGCCGAGGATGATCCCATAGGGCAGAATACCATAGCGGAAGGTCTGCATCCGCTCCTTTTTTTTGGAAATGCTGTCGGCAAAATAGAGAATGACGCCGATCTTCGCGATCTCCGAGGGCTGAAAGCGGAACAGCTCGCCGAAGCCCATCCAGCGCGTCGCGCCGTTGACGGTGATCCCGATGCCGGGGATCAGCACGAGGATCAGCATACCGATGGACGCCGCAAGCACATACTTTCCCGCCACGCGGTAGCGCTCATAGTTGATGCGCCCGATCAGAAGCATCGCCGCCGTGCCGATCGCGGCGAAGATCCCCTGCCGGATGAGGTAATACGCCGGCTTCCCGGTCTCGTAGTACGCCATGGGAAAGCTGGCGGAAAAGAGCATGATGAGCCCCACGCCCGTGAGCAGCAGCGTCATCAGCAGGAACGGCACGTCCAGCGGCCCGCGGCCCGCCTCCTTCGCGGCGTTCTCCACCGCCCGCTGCCGCTCGCGCTGCTGCCGGCGCAGCTCCCGTTCCTCCGGCGTCATGTCGTTCCCCCCCTTCCGCCCCGGCGCCTTCGTTTCGGCGCCGCGAAAGCTTTAGAAATGATAGCGTCCCAAAACGCCCAGCGCGGCGGCGAAGCAGCACAGCGCGCTCACCGACGTGAACACCGCGACGAGCTTCACCTCGCTCCAGCCGCACAGCTCGAAATGATGGTGCAGCGGCGCCATTTTGAACAGCCGCTTGCCGTGGGTCAGCTTGAAATAGCCCACCTGCAAAATGTCCGACATGGTCTCGCAGAGGTAGACGAAGCCCACCGGGATCAGAACGAGCGGCATATCGCAGGCAAACGCCAGAGCCGCCACCGTCCCGCCGAGGAAAAGCGAGCCCGTGTCGCCCATGAACACCTTCGCGGGGTGGAAGTTGTAGACCAGAAAGCCCAGCAGGGCGCCCACCAGCGCGGCGGAATAAATGCCGATCTGCCCCAGCCCCGGCTGCCACGCCGACACCACTGTGAAGAACAGCCCCACCGGAAGCGTCACGCTGGAGGCAAGGCCGTCGATCCCGTCGGTGATGTTGACGGCGTTGACCGTGCCGACGATCACGAAGGCGGCAAACACCATGTACACCGGCCAGCGCAGGACGATCCACGTATTGAAAAACGGGACGTAGACGTTCGGCGTCAGCGCGCCCTCGTAGCGCATCAGCGTCAAAAACGCGACCGCCGCCGCGAGCTGGAGCACGAACTTTTGCAGCGCCGTCAGCCCGAGGTTGCGGTGGTGGACGACCTTTTCATAGTCGTCCAGAAAGCCGATCACGCCGAAGATGGCGGCGAAGCCGAACACATAGAGATGCTTATAATCGCCCCGCGCCGGGCTGAGCGCGCCGCAGACCAAAATGGCGGCGAAAATGCCGGCAATGAACATCAGCCCGCCCATCGTGGGCGTCCCTGCCTTTGCGTTATGCCAGGTCGGCCCGTCCTCCCGGATCTCCTGTCCCGCCTTGAGCCTGCGCAGCCACGGGATCAGAAACTTCCCCGTGATCGCCGAGACCGCAAAGGCGAGCAGGCACGCCGCCGCTTTGAATATCGTCATGGCATTCGTTTCTCCTTCGTTCAAGGTATTCCCGCACGACCGCGCGCTCGTCCAGCGCAAGCGGCGTCGTGCCGACGATCTGATAGGTTTCGTGCCCCTTTCCCGCCAGGAGCACCACGTCGCCCGCGCGGGCGTGGCCGAGGGCGTAGGCGATCGCCTCGCGTCGGTCCTCCAGCACGGCGAACGGCGTCCGCGTGCCGCGCATCCCCTCCAAGACGTCGTGCAGGATCGCGTAGGGCGATTCGGTGCGCGGGTTGTCGCTCGTGACGACCGCGAGGTCCGCGAGCGCCGCGGCGATGCGTCCCATGCGGGCGCGCTTCGTGCGGTCCCGGTCGCCGCCGCAGCCGAACACCAGCAGTACGCGCCCCTCGGCAAAGCCGCACACCGTTTCCAGAATGTTCTTCAGCCCGTCCGGCGTGTGCGCGTAGTCGATCAGCACGGTGTACGGCGCGTCCGCCGGCACGACCTCGCAGCGCCCGCGCACGCCCTCGCAGGCGGGCAGCGAACGCGCCGCGTCGGCGAGCGGCACGCCGAGCTGCCTCGCCGCGCCCAGCGCGGCAAGCGCGTTGTAGAGGGAAAAGCGCCCGGGAATGGGGACGCAGGTCTCCACATGCTCGCTCTCGTCGGAGACGGTGAAGCACACGCGGTCGTTCCCGTAGCGCGGGCGCCAGCCGACCAGGTCGTTCGTCAGGTTCTGCCCGTAGGTCAGCACCGGGCAGTCCGCCCCGCGCAGCAGCCGCTCCGTCCAGCGGCTGTCCCCGTTGACGACGGCGGCGCGGCACTGGCGGAACAGCCGCGCCTTCGCGTCGCAATACGCCTCCATCGTGCCGTGGTAATCCAGATGATCCTGCGTCAGATTCGTGAACACGGCGGCGTCGAACAGGATGCCCGCCGCGCGGTGCTGCATCAGCGCGTGGGAGGATACCTCCAGCACGGCGTGGGTGCAGCCCGCCTCCGCCATGCGCGCAAGCAGGCTCTGGAGGGTCAGGCAGTCGGGCGTCGTGCGCTCCGCGCTCAGCTCCTCATCGCCGATCATGTTGCGGTTCGTGCCGATGAGCCCGACCTTCGCGCCCAGCGTTTTTTCGAGAAGCTGCTTCAAAAGGCTCGTGGTCGTGGTCTTCCCGTTCGTTCCGGTCACGCCGACCGTGACCAGCTTTTCGGCGGGATTCCCGTACCAAGCCGCCGCCATGCGGGCAAGCGCGTAGCGCGCGTCCGGCACGAGCACATACGGTTTGCCGGATTCCGGCGGCGATTCGCACAGGGCGCACGCCGCGCCGTTCGCGAACGCCTCCGTCAGAAAGCGGGCGCCGTCCTCCCGCGTTCCATGCAGCGCCGCGAACAGGGCGCCGCGCCGCACCGCGCGCGAATCGGCGGTGAGCTGCCGGATCTCCGGGTCTTGCGAAACGTGAAGCTCATAGGTCGTCAGGGGTGAAAGCAGCTCCGATAAAAGCGTGTCAAGCTACCCTTTCTCAGTTGAGTTTCACTCTCTTCAGAAAATCAGTCCGTGACCGAGCTGTCGCTCAGCTGCACGCGCACGACGGTGCCCGCCGCGACCTCCTTGCCCGGCTGCTCCGACTGGGAAATGGCGCGCACGGTGGCGGAGCTGCGGTTCGTCGCGCCAGAGATCGACATGATCAGTCCCGCGTTGGTGAGCTTCTGGTTCGCGACGGCGGCGCTGTCTCCGATGACGTTCGGCACCACGCAGGGCGCGTGGGATTTCTCCGTCCCGCAGTAGAGCAGGATCTCGGCGTTGTTCGGCACGATCGCCCCGCCGAGCGGCGTCTGATCCGTGACGCTCTCCCCGCCGCCGATGACGCGGCAGCCGAAGCCGAGCTCCTTGAGCTTCTCCTGCGCCTTTTCCGCCGTTTCGCCGATCAGGTTCGGCACCGTCGCGTCCGCGCCGACCATCTCTTCCGCGCTGTAGGTCGGCTCGATCCCGAGATAGGGCAGCAGCTCCGCCATGACCGAGCTTGCCACCGGCGCGACCATATTGCCGCCGGAGACGTAGGTGCCGGTGTCGCGCGCCGGCTCGTCAAGCGTGAGGAGCATGATGACGCGCGGATCGTCCGCGGGCGCGAAGCAGACGAAGGAGACGATGACGTTGCCGCCGACCTTGTCCGCGGTGCCGGTCTTTCCGCCGATGCGGTAGCCCGCGACCTTGCCGTTCTTCCCCGTGCCGTCGGACACGACGTATTCAAGGATCTGGCGCACGGTGGCGCTGGTCTCCTCGGAAACGACCTGCCGCACGGGCGAGGCGTCGTGCTGGGAAACGACGTTCCCGTCCGCGTCGACCACCTGCTCGACGATGTAGGGCGTGCGAAGATAGCCGCCGTTGATGCACGCCGCCTGCGCCGCGATGAGCGCGACGGGCGTGACGTTGAAGTTCTGTCCGAAGGCGTAGCACGCGAGCGCCAGCGTCGAGCGCTCGATCTCGCTGTTGACGAAGCCGCTCGCCTCGCCGGTGGTGTCGATGCCGGTCTTTTGCGTCAGGCCGAACGCCTTCATGTAGTTGTAGAATTTTTCGTTCCCCACGCGCAGCCCGATGTTGATGAACGCCGGGTTGCAGGAGTTCCCCGCCGCGACGGTCAGGCTCTGGTGTCCGTGTCCGCTGCGGTTGGAGCAGTTGATGGTCTCCTTCTCGATCACGACGTGGCCCGTGCAGTCGAAGGTGGAATTCAGGTCGATCACGCCCTCCTCCAGCCCCATGGAAAGCGTGAGGATCTTGAACGTCGAGCCCGGCTCGTAGGTGTCGTTGATCGCCTTGTTGCGCCACTGGCGGAAGCGGAGGTCGGCAAGCTGCGCGCGGACGTCCTCCTCGCTCATGCCCAGCGTCAGAAAATCGTTGTGCAGCTCGCCGGGGCTGTTGAGGTCGTAGTTGGGCAGCGACGCCATGCCGAGGATCGCCGCGGTCTTGACGTCCATGACGATGCCCGTGGCGCCCTTGCCCGTGCCGTAGCGCGCCTCCAGCTCCGCAAGACCTTTTTCGAGGTAGTACTGCACGGTGGTGTCCAGCGTGGTGTTGAGCGAGCAGCCGTCCTGCGCGTCAAAATACTGCTCGTAGCGGTAGAGCATCGGCGTGCCGTTGACGTCCTTCGCCATGATGACCATGCCGCTCTCGCCGCTGAGCTCCTCCTCGTACACCGCCTCCAGCCCGTAGGCGCCGCCCTCCTCGTTCGTAAAGCCGATCACGTTCGAGGCGAGCGAGCCGAAGGGATAGTAGCGCTTGGCGGTCGGCTCGAAGAAAATGCCCTCCAGATCGTTTTCGTTGATGAACGCGCGGACGCGGTCGGCGTCCTCCTGCTCCACGCGCTTTTTCACGATGCGGTAGCTCGTGTCGGCGAGCATATCGTCGCGCACCTTCTCCGCGCTGACGCCCAGGATCTCCGCAAGCCGGTCGGCGATCATGCCCTGGTCCTTCCCGCTCTTGCGGATCTGCCGCGGCGAGATGCAGACGTTCTCCGCCGTCGAGGAGATGGCGAGCGTTCGCCCGTTGCGGTCGTAGATCGTGCCGCGGGAGGCGCCCACGGTCGTGCGCAGCGTCTGCTGGCGCACGGCGATGGATTGCAGCTCGTCGTGCCGCGTGATCTGCCACTCGTAAAGCTTGGAAAACAGCAGCGCGAACGCCGCCACGCCGAACACCGCCAGCAAAAGCAGCGTCCGCTGCCCGATCATCCGGTTGGCGCGGCGCGCCGATTCCGGCCGTCTCTTTGTGCCCAGTGCCATAAAACGCTCTCTCCTATTCACGGACATAAGGAGTAAGGAAGCTCCTTACCCCTTATGTATAAGTCCTTCTCATTTGAAATATTCCAAAATCGACACCACGTCGTGTCCCACCGAGGCGCACACGCGGGCAAGCGCCGTGTCGGCGCGCCGGTAGAGCACCACGTTGTCCGGCGCGGAGAG
>CACZCL010000083.1:0-8577 GCA_902779695.1 Oscillospiraceae bacterium
GGGCACGATCTACAACGGCTATACCTCCGAGGCGGACACGGGCGCGGGCGTCGCCGGCGTCTCCCGCTACTACTATAATGACAGCACGGACGCCGCCAACCACATCAGCGACATCCGCTTCGTGCCCGCCGCCTCGTTCAGCGGCAACGCCACGATCACCTACTTCGGCTACTACAACTATACGAAGACCGACGGCGACGGCAACAGCACGGCGCAGAAGGGCTCCTACTCCGGCAAGATCATCGTTCAGGTCGGCGCGCAGGAGCCGGGCATCTCCTACTCCACCGACGGCGAGGCGGTGCGCTTCTCGTCGGAGGATTTCTCCTCCTACACCCTCGCCGTCACGGGCCGCAACTTCCGCTACATCACCTTCACCGTCCCCGGCAGCGACAAGGGCACGATGTACTACAACTACCTCGGCAACGACATCTACGACTTTGAGATCAATTCGGGCAGGCGCTTCTATCCCAGCCAGACGCCCGACGTCGACAAGGTGTACTTCCTGCCCGCCAAGGACTACGAAGGTTCGTTCCAGCTCCATTTCACCATCCGCGACCTCGCGGACAAGGACATCAGCGGCGAGCTGACGATGAAGGTCTCCGCCAACGGTCCCAGCCATGAGCAGAGCCTCAGCGGGGGACTTACCTACCGCGTCGCGGCGGGCCGCTCGGTCGCGCTCAAGTGGGACGATCTCAAGCAAGCGTGCAAGACAGAGACCGGGAACGAGCTCAGCTACGTTCGTTTCTCCTCCCTGCCGTCCTACGGCACGCTGTACAAGGACTACTACAGCGGGGACAATCGAGGCAACCGCGTTTCGGTCAACGAGCGCTTTTATTCCTCCGATAACGTCCGCTACACCGCGCCGAGCGACTATACGGGCACCGTCTCGGTTCCCTTCGTCGGCTATGCCTACGGCGGCGACTGGTTCGACGGGACGCTCCGCTTCGTCGTCACCGACGGCTCCGGCTCCGGCACGCCCCTTTCCTACAAGGTCGCTCCGGGGGAGCGCGTCTACTTCGTCGCGGGGGACTTTGCCGACGCCTGCACCAACGCGACGGGCTACGACATCAGCCGCATCGAGTTCACGTCGATCCCTTCGTCCTACAACGGCACGCTGTACGACGATGACGGCGACCCGATCACCCGCTCCCGCAACACCTATTATTACAAATCGGAGCTCAACCGCCTCAGCTTCCGCGCTTCCAACAGCTTCGACGGCGTCCAGTACATCTCCTTCATCGGCTACGCCAGCGGCTACAGCAGCTCGAACGACCGCTCGTTCCGCGGCACTGTCACCATCACGTCGACCAAGTATCAGGAGCAGGCGGCGAGCACCGCGCCCATCGGCGGCAGCTCCACCCCGCTGGTGTACTACTCCACCGGCCCCGCCGTGACGCTGCGCGCCAGCGACCTGCAAAACGCCGCGTCCGCTTCGCTTCCCGGCACGCCCGAGACGGTCACGCTGACCCGCCCGTCGGAAAACGCCGGGCGGCTGTGCCTCGACTTCGCGTCGCTGTCAAGCTATTCCGCCTTCGCCTCCAACAAGGCGTGGCCGATCGCCGACATGGCGCGCGTCTCGTTCCTGCCGAAGGCGGGCTTCAGCGGCGAGGAGCGCATCAGCTTCACGGTGCGCGACAAGAAGGGCAACAGCTACATGGGCAACATCCGCTTCATCGTCTCGCCGCCCACCCGCTCCTTCTACTTCTCCGACATGGGCGAGTGCGCGTGGGCGGTGCCCGCCGTCGATTTCTTCCGCTACTACGGCGCGGCGCAGGGCGTCTCCGCCAATGGCTTCGGCCCCGCCGAGGAGATGCGGCGCGCCGACTTCGTGCTGCTGCTCAGCCGCGCGTTCGCCTTCCCCGCCGCCGGATACGACAGCTTTCAAGATGTCTCGTGGGACGCGTATTACGCCCCGGCGCTCGCCAGCGCGAAGGCGCTCGGCATCCTCACGGACGACGACGTGGTCGACGTGCCGAATCCCGAGTACGTCGCCGCCGCCGAGGCGGTGGAGCAGGCGCTGCGCGAGCGTGAGGCGCTGCTCATCGCCAACCCGCGGGCAAGGCTCGGCGCCGCGCCCAGTGTCGACCCCAATATCCCCCAGACCATGCCCGGCTTCGACCCCGAGGGCGTCATCTCCCGGCAGGACGCCGCGCTGTTCCTCTACCGCGCGCTGCGCTGGCGGGCGGCGGCGCAGCCCGGCACGGCGGTGCAGATCGAGCCGGGTACGGCGGCGGACCTCGCCGCCTTCCCGGACAACGCCAACACCGCGCCCTACGCGGTGGAGGCGATGGGCGCTCTGGTGCGCCGCGGCGTCTTTACCGGCGACGCGGGCCGTCTGCGCCCCGCCATGCCCCTCAGCCGCGCCGAGACCATCACGATCCTCTATCGCGCGCTGACCTGACCGAAAGCCATATACCGAAAGTCACATATTTATAAAGGAAGGCGCCGAACGGCGTCTTCCTTATTCTTCCTTAAAAATTATCGAAAAACAATAATTTTCTGTTGACAAACAATAATCTTCGTGCTATGCTCTCGGCAGAAGGAGGCGATGCCCGTGAACTGGGACAACGACAAAAGCGCGGTGCTCTCGCGCGTCTGCGTCGCCGTGTTCGCCGCGTTTCTGCTGGCGCTGGACGTCGGCGCGTACCGCCTGTCCGCGTGGTTCGCGCAGGTGCGGCTCATGCACCGGCAGCTCGGCGTGCTGCTGACGGTCTCGATCTACGCCGGCAGCGTCTTCGCGTGGATCTGCCTGTACCAGCTCTGGAGGCTGCTCGGCAACGTCCGGCGCGGCGAGGTGTTCGTGCCCGCGAACGTGCGCTGCATGCGCCTTGTGAGCTGGTGCTGCGTCGGCGCGGCGGCCGTGTGCGCGCTCAGCGCCGCCTACTATCCGCCCTTCGCGTTCATCGCCGTGGCGGCGGGGTTTATGGCGCTGATCGTCCGCATCGTGAAAAACGCCTTCGCGCAGGCGATCGCGATGAAGGACGAGCTGGAGCTGACGGTGTGAGGGCGCGCCGATGGAGATACTGGTGAATCTGGACGTCATGATGGCGAAGCGGAAGATCTCCGGCGGCGAGCTGGCGGAGCGGGTTGGCATCACCCCGGCGAACCTGTCCATCCTCAAAACCGGCAAGGCGAAGGCGATCCGTTTTTCGACGCTGATGGCGCTGTGCCGCGAGCTGGAGTGCCAGCCGGGCGACCTGCTGGAATACAAAGAATAGAGAAGGAGAACCGAACATGGAAAACCTGCAACCGGAGGCCGCGGCGGCCTCGGGCGGGATCGTTGCGCCCAAAATCGCGTCCGCGGCGGCGCGCGAGCCCTTCGCCGTCTCGGACCGCGAGCGCCTCGCCGCGCTGCTGACGTACCCCCTCGCCTACCTCTACATCCGCTCGGCGTCCGCCGACGCCCCGGCGGCGCAGCGGCTTCTGCTCGCCGCGTTCGCGCTGGGCTTCTTCGCGCTCTCGGAGTACCTGTACCGCGGCGTATCCCGCGCGAGGGAGAGCTGGGTCTGGCTCGGTTGCGCGGCGGCGGTGCTCGCCTCGATCCTGCTGGAGCGCGGCAACGCCTGGGAGGAGGGGCTGCCGGTCGCGTTTTTGCACATTTTCGCGGTCTGGTGGGCGCTGAGCCGCTCGGGCGCGCTGCTCGCGGGTGAAAGCGGCAGCCTGCTGCCGCTGGACGCGCTCAACGGCTTCGCCCTGTTCCCGTTCGGGAACCTCCCCCTCCGCCTGCGCACGGCATGGACGGCGCTCGCGCGCCTTCGCCGCGGGAGAGCGCCCGGGAAAGAGGAGGCCGGCGCGGCGGCGTGGACGCTCGCCGTCACCGCCGCCGCGCTGGGGCTGCTCGCGCTGGCGGCAAATCTCCTGATCGACGCCGACAGCGGCTTCGCCGCGCTGGCGCGGGGCTTTTTCGCGCTGCTGCGCTTTGACTGGGATTTCGACCGCCTGCTCGCCTTCGCGTACCGCGTCCTTTTCTCGCTGCCCGTGGGCGCCTATCTCTACGGGCTGCTCGGCGGCGCGCTGCGCGCGGATCGGGCGCGGCTGCGCTCGCGCGCGGCGGAGGTCGGGGAAACGCTGGAGCTGCTGCGCGGCGTGCCCGCGCGCGTCTGGCTGGCGCTGCTCTCGCTCTTCTGCGCGCTGTACGCGCTGTTTTTCGCCGTGCAGGGGCGCTATCTCTTCGGCGCGTTCACCCGCACCCTGCCCGCGGGCTTCCTCGTGTCGGAATACGCGCGGCAGGGCTTTTTCGAGCTGTGCAAGGTCATGGCGGTCAACTTCGCCCTGCTCTGGCTCGTGACGCGCTCGGCGCGGACGGACGGGCGCGGGCGGCGGGCGCTGCGGGCGCTGTGCCTCGCGCTGCTCTCGGAGATCCTGCTGGCGGTGGTCGCGCTGTCCAAGCTGGCGCTTTACATCGACTGCTTCGGCTTCACGCCCCGGCGGCTGCAATCGACGTGGCTCGCCTGCGTGCTGGCGTTCGGCTGCTGCTGCGCCGCGTGGTCGCTCGCGCGCGGGGAAAAGACGTTTCGCGTCTGGATGTATTTCGGCGCGGTCACGCTCTCGCTGCTGTGCCTGTACTGATAAGCAGCCGAAAACGGGGGCGCTCCCAACGGAGCGCCCTCGTTTTGCCGCTATTCGTATATCCCCAGGTCGAGGCAGAAGCGCATCAGCATCGTCGCCGCGGCGGCGCGGCTCGTGTTGCCCCACGGCATCAGCCAATACCCCTTCGCCTCGCTGCCCATGCCGGTGACGATGCCCATGCCGCACGCCCAGCGCATCGCCTCCTCCGCGTACTCGCTCACCTCGTTCCGGTCGCCGTACCGCTCGTAGGCGGGGTCGTCGAGCTGCGGCAGCGCGCCGCCGCGGTAGCGGGCGTAGCGCCAGAGGATCGCGGCGAACTGCTCGCGCGTGACCGGGTCGTCCGGCGCGAATTGCAGCACCGTGTAGCCGGTCATCAGCCCCTCCGCCGTCGCCCAGCGCGCCGCCGGCGCATACCAGACGTCCTCCGCCACGTCGGTATACTGCATCGTAAGCCCCGTTTCCGGCTTGCCCTCCATCCGCCAGAGGATCGTCACAAGCTGCGCGCGCGTCATCGCGACGTTCGGCGCGAAGATCCTGATCCTGTTTCCGTACCCCGCCATCAGCTCGTGCTTCAGGCAGAAGCGCACGCCCGGCGCGTACCACGCGCCCGCGTCCAGGTCGGTAAAGCTCTCCAGCGGCTCCGCCGCGCGCGCCGGCGCGGCGAGGGCGAGCGCGCACACAAGCGCCGCGAGCAGCGCGCCCAGCCGTTTTCGTTTCATTGGACCGCCCTCCTCCGGCGCCGCCGTCAGACCATCTGCTCCGGGTGGAACACCTCGTCGAAGCGCTCGGCGCTCAAATAGCCCAGCGCGACGCACGCCTCCCGAAGCGAAACGCCGTCCTCGTACGCCTTCTTTGCCACCCGCGCGGCATTCTCGTAGCCGATGTACGGATTCAGCGCCGTCACCAGCATCAGCGAGCGATGCAGGTTTTCGCGCATCCGCTCGCGGTTCGCCGTGACCCCGCTCATGCAGCGCAGATCGAACGAGGCGATCGACTCGCCCAGCAGCCGCGCCGATTGCAGAAAGTTGTAGGCGCAAACCGGCAAAAAGACGTTCAGCTCGAAATTGCCCTGCGACGCCGCGAAGCCGACCGCGGCGTCGTTTCCCATGACCTGCGCCGCCACCATCGTCACCTGCTCGCACTGCGTCGGGTTGACCTTCCCCGGCATGATCGACGAGCCGGGCTCGTTCGCGGGGATGGTCAGCTCGCCCAGCCCGCAGCGCGGCCCCGACGCGAGCCAGCGCACGTCGTTCGCGAGCTTCATCATGTCCGCCGCCAGCGCCTTCATCGCGCCGTGGGCGAACACCAGCTCGTCCAGGCTCGTAAGGGCGTGGAACTTGTTCGGCGCCGTGACGAAGGGCTTTCCCGTCAAAAGCGCGATCTCCTCCGCCGCGGCCGCGCCGAAGCCCTCCGGCGCGTTCAGCCCCGTGCCGACCGCCGTCCCGCCCAGCGCCAGCTCGTAAAGCCCCGGCAGCGCCGCGCGCAGCTGCTCGCAGTCGCGCTCCAGGCTTGCCCGCCAGCCGGAGACCTCCTGCGCGAACGTGATGGGCACCGCGTCCTGCAAATGCGTCCGTCCCGATTTGACCGCGTCGGCGTAGCGCTCCTCCAGCGCGCGCAGCGTTTCGATCAGCGCCCGCGCGGGGGGCAGCAGCCCGTCCTCGACCGCCAGCGCCGCCGCGATGTGCAGCGCGGTGGGGAACGTGTCGTTGGAGGACTGGGACATATTGACGTCGTCGTTCGGGTGCAGCAGCCCCGGCACGTCCGCCATTTCGCTGCCGCGGCGGGCGATGACCTCGTTGACGTTCATGTTCGTCTGCGTGCCGGAGCCGGTCTGCCACACGACCAGCGGGAACTCGTCGGGCAGCCTGCCGCGGATCACCTCGTCCGCCGCCGCGTGGATCGCGGCGCATTTTTCCTCGCTCATCCGCTCCGGCAGCAGACGGTAATTCACCCGCGCCGCCGCCTTTTTCAGCACGCCGAAGGCGTGAATGATCTCGCGCGGCATCGTCTCGATCCCTGCGCCGATGGGAAAATTCCGCCGCGAACGCTCGGTCTGCGCGCCCCAGTAGCGCGCCGCGTCCACCTCGACCTCGCCCATGCTGTCGTGCTCGACCCGAACCTCCATGCGCCATCCTCCGTTCCGAATACTTCCATCATATTGTATAACAACGGGACACAAAACGCAAGGTTTTGTGTCCCGTTGGGATCTATTTGTGTTGCGATCCGCTCCGCGGCGCGCGCTCAGCCCTTTTGGAGCCGCCCGCGCACCCAGGCGAGCTGCTTTTCCACCGACTCCGGCGACGTGCCGCCCTCGGAGATGCGTGTCTTCACGCAGGTTTGCAGGTCGATGGCGTCGTAGACGTCCTCCCCGATCAGGTCGCTGTGAGCGCGATAGGTCTCCAGCGGCAGCGTCTCCAGCACGCAGCCGCTGCGGATGCACTCGCTCACCAGCTTGCCGGAGACCTTGTACGCCGCGCGAAACGGCAGCCCCTTGCGCACCAGATAGTCCGCGAGGTCGGTGGCGTTGATGAAGCCCGTCTGCGCCGCCCGCTTCATGGCGTCGCCGTGCACGGTCATCGTGCGGAGCATCGGCGTGAACACCGTCAGGCACATCTTCACCGTGTCGAGGGCGTCGAACACCGCCTCCTTGTCCTCCTGCATATCCTTGTCGTAGGCGAGCGGCAGGCCCTTGAGCATCGTCAGCGTCGCCATCAGGTCGCCGTAGACGCGCCCGGTCTTGCCGCGCACCAGCTCCGCCATGTCGGAGTTCTTCTTCTGCGGCATGATCGACGAACCCGTGGTGAACGCGTCGCTGAGGGAGACGAAGCGGAACTCCCAGCTCGTCCAGAGGATCAGCTCCTCGGAAAAGCGGCTGAGGTGCATCATCAGAAGCGACAGCGCGCCCAGCAGCTCCACGCAGAAGTCGCGGTCGGACACCGCGTCGATGCTGTTTTGCGCCACGGCGTCAAAGCCGAGCATCCGCGCCTCGAACTGCCGGTCGGTGTCGTAGGTCGTGCCCGCCAGCGCGCAGGCGCCGATGGGCGAGACGCTGATGCGTCTGCGGCAGTCGGCAAGCCGGTCCAGATCCCGCAGCAGCATCATCGCGTAGGCGAGCAGATGGTGGCTGAAGAGGATCGGCTGCGCCCGCTGCAAATGCGTATAGCCCGGCATGATGACGGTCTTGTTCTCCTCCGCCACGTCGGCGATCGCCGCGATCAGGCCGCGGATCTGCTCCGCGATCGCGTCCGAGGCGTGGCGCAGGTGAAGCCGCAGGTCGAGGGCGACCTGATCGTTGCGGCTGCGCGCGGTGTGGAGCTTTTTGCCCACGTCGCCCAGGCGCTCGGTGAGCACCTGTTCGACAAACATATGGATATCCTCCGCCGACGGGTCGAACGCGAGCGTGCCCGCGTCCAGATCGTCCATCACGCCCTGTAGCCCGTCGATCAGGGCGTCCGCCTCCGCGCGCGTCAGGATGCCCTGCGCGCCCAGCATCGCGGCGTGCGCCATGCTGCCCACGATGTCTTCGCGGTAGAGGCGGCAGTCGAACCGGATGGAGGAATTGAAATCGTCCGCCGCGGCGTCCGTCATGCCGGACGTCCGCCCTGCCCATAGCTTAGCCATAGCGACGCCTCTTCTAGTCGTTTTTTGTTACAGCTGTCCCTTTTCCCGCAGCGCCTGCACCTTGGTCGGCAGGCCCCAGCAGTCGATGAAGCCGGCCGCCTGCGCCTGGTCGTAGTCGCTGTCGCCGAAGGTGACGAGGTTTTCGGAATAGAGCGAGTACGGCGAGCTCATGCCCGCGGGAATGATGTTGCCCTTGTAGAGCTTGAGCGTCACCGAGCCGGTAACGTACTTGTTGCTCTCGTTGGCAAACGCGGTCAGGCACTCCTGCAGCGGCGTGTACCACTTGCCGTTGTAGATGAGGTCGGCGTAATCGACGGCGAGCTTCTTCTTGAGGTGCAGCGTCTCCTTGTCGACCGTCAGCATCTCAAGATGCTCGTGCGCGTAATA
>CACZCL010000083.1:8588-16711 GCA_902779695.1 Oscillospiraceae bacterium
CGGTTTTCCACGATGTCGATGATGCCGATGCCGTTTTTGCCGCCCAGCTCGTTGAGCTTGCGGATCACGTCGCTCGCCTTCATCTTCACGCCGTCCACCGACACCGGCGCGCCCGCCTCGAAGCCGATGGTCACGTAGGTCGGCTCGTCCGGCGCCTGCAGCGGGGAAACGCCCATCTCCAAAAAGCCGGGCTTTTCCAGCTGCGCCTCGTTTGCCGGGTCCTCCAGGTCGAGCCCCTCGTGGCTCAGGTGCCAGAGGTTCTTGTCCTTGGAATAGTTCGTCTCGCGCGAGATCTTCAGCGGCACATGATGCGCCTCGGCATAGTCGATCTCCTCGTCGCGGCTGCGGATCTCCCACTCGCGCCACGGCGCGATGACGGGCATACCCGGCGCGTAGCGCTGGATCGCCAGCTCAAAGCGCACCTGGTCGTTTCCCTTGCCCGTGCAGCCGTGGGCGATCGCGTCCGCGCCCTCCTCCAGCGCGATCTGCGCGATCTTCCTGCCGATGACCGGGCGCGCGAACGCCGTGCCGAGCAGATAGCTCTCGTAATTCGCGCCCATCTTGAGCGACGGAACGATCACCTCGTCCACCATTTCGTCGACAAGATCCGCGACGATCAGCTTGCTCGCGCCGGTCTTGAGCGCCTTCTCCTCCAGCCCGTCCAGCTCGCCGCCGCCCTGTCCGACGTCCGCCGCGACCGCGATGATCTCGGCGTTGTTATAGTGCTCCTTGAGCCAGGGGATGATGATGGATGTATCCAGACCGCCCGAGTAGGCGAGCACGATCTTTTTGATGGCTTCCTTGTTCATACCGATTCCTCCCAATCCGAATAAAAATGTAATCCTACGAATCATCGCAGGATTACCATATACCTTTTTATTCACTTTTGTCAAGGGTTCTTTGCATATTCATACGCATTTTGTCAATCCGCTTGCATATCAATCCGTCCGTGGCGGGGCGTTTATGCATTTTTACCCGAGGGCGCGGAGACGGTCACGGTAAAGGTGCCGCCGGCGTCGGTGAATACCAGCTTCCGCGGCTTCTTCTCCCCGGTCTTTTCCGCCGTCCGTTCCGCCGCCGCGTTTTGCAGCCGCCGCCTCTGCTCCCGCAGCGCGAACGGCACCGCCGCACAGCACAGAACGAGGAAAAAGCCGACGGAGAGCACGATGTCCTTTGCGCGCGCATACTCCCCCCACACGGCGGGCAGCAGCGCGTCCAGAGCGCTCAGCCCCGCCGCGCCCAGCAGCAGCGCGAAAAAGCTCCTGCGGTTGAGCAGCTTTTTCAGCGGCAGGTCCGGGAACGCCGCCTTCGCGGCGATCAGGAACGCGCCCAGCAACAGCGCGAGCAGCAGCGCAAAGCCCGCGATCTTCCCCAGCACCGGCTGCAGCAGCGCCCACGCCGCGCCGGCGCCCGCGAGGATCACGCTGCCTAGCGCCCACAGCGGCAGCACGAAAAGCAGCCGCACGATCAGCGGCAGGCGCAGCACCCGCGCGCGCAGCGCCGCGCGGACGCCGCCGCGGCGGCGCGTCTCGCCGCTCTCGTCCTCCTCGACCCCCGCGTCGTCGTCCGCGCCGTCCGGCGCGTCGCCGACGGTGTACACGACGGCGCTCGCGCCGTCGTCCGGCAGCAGCGCCGCGGGGGAATCGAACAGGCTGCCCGTCACGACGCTTGCCGCCGTCAGCAGCGCGATGGCGGTCGTCGCCGCCGCTTTTTTTGCGTTTTTCTTCATTGGTATCGCCTCACAGCGCCCCGCCCCGAGGGACGGCGGCCCAATCGTGCAAGCGCGGATACGCGGGCGCGCGCCCGAACCGGCTCACGCCTCCCCGCTCTCCCGCTCCGCCGCGTAGGTAAGCTCCATGCGGAAGCAGGGACGATCCGTCATTGCATTTACATAATATTTCCCGTTTTGCTCGCCCCATTCGGCGACGAGCTGCGCGCCGGGCTTTGCCTCGCCATGATACTCCACACGCGCTTCACGCAGCATTTTTCCGGCTTGCGCGGTGGGCAAGCGGTCTTCCACAAGGTCGAAACATCGCGCGTTGTTCAGGTGCCCGTTTAAGTCGACATAACTATACGGAATGGTGCATTCAAAGAAGTCCGTCGTCTCCATCGTGCGCAGATGCGTCAGACAGGGCAGCTCGCGCCCTGTCTCCACGCCGGCGATCTCGATGCCGTGCTCGTCCGGAAACGCCGCCTTGCGCGTGGCGACGTCCATCAGCGACCAGACGGCGCTCGCGCGCACCAGCGTCTCGCCGCTGCCGGAGGAAAGCTCGCAGTAGCGCGGGAACAGCAGGCGCATGGTCGCCCCCGGCCAGGTGCGCAGCACAACGCGCTCGCCGTAGACGGGCGTCCGCTCCACAACGGCATGCTGGCGCGCGATCACCCACAAAAGCCCCCTGTCGAGCGTCCGCTCCCACCCGGCGCCGAGCTGCCCGATATGCTGCATGGAGACGACCTGCATCAATTCAAAAAGCGCGGAGGTCCTCAGCCGCCGGAAGCAGTCCACGTGCTCGCTGCCCAGCGTGAGCTCGCGTTCATAAATACCGTTCATCGCTCATTCTCTCATATACTTTATAATGGCGTCGGCAACCTCTCCCAGCGTGGAAAGGGATCTCCACTCGCGATTCGGGATCCGCGCGCCGAATTCCTCCTCCAGCTTGCAGATGATCAAAAGGAAGCTCATGGAATCGATCCCCATGCCGGCATTGACGCCCATATTCTCCCGCAGCTCGACCCCCTGCAGCTCGGGCACGCACTCATAGATCGTTTGTCGAACCCTCTCCAGGATCTCCCGTCTGTCCATCACGGTTGCCTCCCGTCGTCCGTTTTCGCCGCCGGCGCCGCCTGATACTACTCTGCAATTAAAATCAGAAATTTTAATTGCAGCCGCTGTGCTTCGCACATCGGCGCGTCCCATACGAAATGCAACGCGCCTTGCGGCGCTATAAAAAGTAGAATCCTTCTACTTTTAATGCATTTCGGTATCAAAGCCCCCAGCGCCGGATCTTGCCCGTCGCCGTGCGCGGCAGCGGCGCGTCGCGCCGCACGACGGCGGCGATCTGCTGGCTGCGCGGCCGCTCCTTCTGATACGCCGAGGCCGCCGAGAGCAACGCGGCGTCGTCCCGCTCGTCGCCGTGTACGACCAGCGTGACGCATCCGTTCCGCAGAGTCAGCGCAAGGTCCTCGTCGCCAAGCAGCGCGCGCAGCTCCGCCTCCGCTTCAGGCAGGAACAGCTTCGTCCCGTCCGGCAGCACGAGCATATCCTTTTTGCGCCCCGTAACATAGAGCCGCCGCTTCTCGTCCAGCCGTCCCAGATCGCCCGTGTGCAGCATCCCGCCCGCGAGCGCGGTGTTGGTGTCCTCCGGGCATTTGTAGTAGCCCTTCATCATGCACGAGCGCGCCTTGATCAAGATCTCGCCGTCGGGCGCGATGGCGACCAGCGCGTCCGGGCAGACCGTCATCGCATAGGGATCGTCGCCCAGCGAGAGCGCGACGCCGGAGCTCGTCTCGGTCAGCCCGTAGCCGAAGCAGACGCGCACGCCCATCTCCCGCGCGCGCCGCAGCAGCGCCTCCGGGCAATCGCTCGCGCCGACGAGAAGCACGCGCAGTTCCTCGTTGAGCAGCCCCCGCTTGAGCAGAAAGTCCAGCTGCATCGGCACCAGCGCCGCCGCGGTCGGACGGTAAAACGCGCAGTCGTCCAGGCAGTGCCGCGCCCCGCGCCCGAGCGCGACGCAGGCGCCGCAGGAAAGCCCCCACAGAACGCCGCACACCACGCCGAACACGTGCGCGAGCGGCAGCATACACAAAAGCGTATCGTCCGCGCGCAGCGGCAGGAGCGTCGCGCCGTTGTAGGCGCTGGCGCACAGGCTCTTTTCCGTCAGCACGACCGCCTTCGCGCGCTCCATCGTCCCGGAGGTGAAAAAAAGCAGCTTTCCCTCGCCGTTGCGCACGCCCGACGCCAGGTTCGCGTTCAGCTCCGCGCACAGCTCCGGCGCGCCCCAGAGCAGGTCGACGTCCGTGTAGGCGAGCAGGCCGCGCAGCAGCGGCGTTTTCACGTTCGCGTCCAGCAGGACGACCTGCATGCCCGCGCGCACGGCGGCAAACAGCTCCACCACGCAATCGGGACTCCCGTCCGCAAGAAGGCCCAGACAGGTCTTGCCGCCCTTTTCCAGCTCCGCGGCGCGATCGGCAACCGCCTGCGCAAGGCGCGCATAGGTCATCACCGCCGCGCTTCCGTCCGCCTCATAGCGCAGCGCGGGCGCCTCCGGCGTACGCTCCGCGTAGTGGGCAAGCAGATCCGAAAAGGTTGAAAAGCGCAACTGTGACCACCTCATAGTATAGTTCTACAGATATAGTATAGCACAAGCCGCGCGGCTTGGAAAGGCAAATTGCCGTTTTCGGGAAAATTCGTGCATTTTCACGAAAACGCCTGCGCGAATGTCAACGCCTTCTTCATGCCTTTTCGCACTCCGGCTGCCATACCGCTAACCCGGCAAGCTGCTCGTCCGTGCGGGTATAATGGCGGACGCCTTTCAGCCATATTTTTCGGCTGCCGCCTGGGCGGCGAAAAATATGGCGATCATAAAAAAATGGGCGCTTGGGGCGAACTCCGTAAGGAAGTTCACCCCAAGGCGGGCCCCTGTAGGGCCATCGGGAAAATCCGGTTCTTTGTCCACAAGTATCCTTCCAAACAAGGTAAAATGCCGGATAAGGGACAGGCGTCTCACCCTGCTGCCTTATCCGGCTCGTCATTTCCAGCAAATGATTTGCCCTCCGAGCAAGCGAACAAATCATAGCAGATGATTCTCGCAATGTCACCGGGAATTCCAGTTATTTCAATTCGGTTTTCTGCCGATCAAGTCGCTTTTTTCTATAAAATACGGGTCTATTTTCGAGCGATTCTTTTGCTGTGCGTCTCTTCCGACCAACATTCTCGAATTTCAAATCAGAAGGTCTGATTTGAAATTCCGCGCGCTGCGCACGCTCATACCGCGCGAAACACGTCGATCATTTATTCTCCTCGCTCCGCCGAAGGATCTACCGCCTCACGCACACCGCCTGCGATGTCCGTGATGCTCTTCGCCATATCGGCGTCGATGCCCACCGCGCGCTCGCCGAGGCTGGCGGGCACTGACGCGCCCTCGCCCACGTTCAGGCGCACAAGGCTGATATTCTCATGCTCGCGCGCCAGCTTTTCAAAGGGGAAACGAATGATCGTGGGCGTGTTGAAGCCGACGCCCAGTTCGATCAGCACCAGCTTCCTGTCCTGCGCTTCCGACAGGAACGCGCCGAAGCGCCGCTCCGCCTCGTGCCATGCCGCGTCCTCCACAAAGTGATCGTCCACGCGCAGGTTCATCGCCATGTCTCCGCCGCAGACGGGGCACTTCGGCACCATATCCGTCGGAATCCTGCCGTTCTTCCGCGCCGCGTCCATCTCGCGGAACCGCTCCACCGCGTCATAGGTCTTGGGGTGGCAGCCGCGCTTGCATTGGATATGGTCGTAATCGCCCTGCGTGGCGAAGATCTGCTCCGCTGGAAGTCCCGCCTTCTCAAACTGGCGGTCTGCGTTGGTGGAGAGCAGAAACAACTTCTTGCCCTCAAAGGCGCTGAGCAGCGTTTTGTGCAGCGGCGTCACGTCGAGGTCTGCGCCCGCCGTCAGCGCGAGGCGGCACCAAAAGCCCCATTTGGACTCCTGATCCGGAAAGGGGTAGAAGCCCGCGTAGTACATATCCTGCATATAGGGATTCTTGCCATAGATTTTCTGGAACTCCCCGAAGTGTTCCTCAAAAAACTTTCCGCCGTACTGCGCGCCGGCGGCGGCGCTCATGCCCGCGCCAGCGCCGAGCAGCACATAGTCGGCATCCTTTATCATTGTAACCGCCCGCGCGATCTGTTCGGCATAGGGCGTATCCTGCATGATATAGTCCCGCGCCGGTGTGCCGGAGAGGAACGTGTTGAACGTCAGTTTTTTTGCCGTGTTTTTGAATAACATTGGGTATCACCTTGGCTTTTTATAATCGTTCGATTGCCTGCGCGGGGCAGTTCTCAAAACAGTTGCCGCATTGCAGGCAGTTGTCTTGCCGGATGGCAAACGGCGTGCCTTCGTCGATGGCGCTCTGCGGACATACCCCCTGGCAGGTGCCGCAGCCGATGCACGCGTCGGTGATGCGGTAGCCCTTCGGCTTCCAAACCGCGTTGCCGACCGTGAAATACGCGCGTGTGATCGGGCGCGTGGAGAGGCAGAAATATTCGATGGTGTAATCCTTGAGCACAAACATCGTGTCGATGTTCTTTGTCTCGCCCGGATAGACATTTTCAAGATACGGCTGCTCGGCATAGAGCACGTCGCGCCACTTGCGCTGCTCCCTCTCCGGCACCTGCTCCGCCCTGCCGGAGACGCGGATGGTTTCCTTATACATCGTGTAGCCGGAAATCTGCACCCGCCCGTCGCGCAGGAGCTGGCGGGCAAAGGGCTTTCCGCGCGCTGTCAGGAAGTAGATGTCCGTCCCTTCATAGTGGATGGCGCTGATGTTCCGCACCTGCGGCGCGCCGTCCTCGTCCACCGTGGCGAAGTTGAGTACGCCGACATAGCCGAGCTTTGCGATACAAGTCTGAATGTCCATGCCGCCTCACTCCTCCACGATGATGATTCTACCACGCTTTCGCGGCTTTGGCGAAGGGTATTCGCCGTCCACATAGCCCAGCAGCACAAAACAGCGGCAGACATAGCGCGCGGGGACGCCCCACTTGCGCAGCAGCGCCATGCCCTCGGGGCTGTCGAAGGTTTCCTCGCCGCGGGCGACGATGCAGGACGCGACGCCGCGCTCATAGGCGGCAAGCACCATGTTTTCCGCGCAGCAAAAGGCGTCGGGAATACTGTAGAGGAAGTTAAGCGGTCCGAAGATCGCGCACACCGTCGGCGCGCCGTAAAAGCCGCTTTTGAGCGTGGGGTCGTCGATGACGCTGGGCTGCTCCGCGGAGACGTACCCCCCCTCCAAACGGCTGCGGTCAAAATGCGCAAGGTTCATTCTTCCAATACCGGCGGCAAGCGCCGCATTGTGGATGCCGACGATCACAGCGCGCTGCCCGCCGCCCGCGTTGGGCGCGTAGGTCCCCGCCTCGATGATCGCCTCCAAATCCTCGCGCGGGATCTGTTGGTTCGTGTACTTGCGGATCGAGCGCCGCCCTTGTATGATTTCCGTTACTGTCATGATTGCTCCTTCTTCCAGCATTGCGGATCGGCGGCGTAAAAGCTGCCGTTCGTGCCGTTCGCCACGGCGGGACAGCCGCGGCACCACGGTTTCAGCTCGCACTTGGAGCACTTCTCAAACTTGTCGTACTGACGGTATTTCTCCATCTCGCAGACCCACACGTCCGCGAGCCGATCCTCAAACACGTTCCCGACCTCGCTGCCCGCCACACGGCGGCAGGCGTACACCGTCCCGTCCGGCGTGATGGTCATGTGGCAGTTACCGCAGTTGCAGCCGCCGTAGATCATGCCCTCCTCGGCGTCGGACGGAATTTTGAACGCGCCGGTTTCGTACTCGTAGAGCGTCCAGAGGTGGTCTTTCTTGCTGAAATACGTCTCGCAGCCCTCCGCCTCATACTCCTTGAACTTCTTGTCGCACATGGCGAGCAGATCGCGGTACTCCTGCGCCGTCATGCTCGCGTCCACCTCGCCGCCCGTCGGCACATAGCGTGCGAAAGCAAACACGTTCGCGCCCGCCTTGACCGCTGCGTCGATGATGCCCGGCACTTCCACGCGGTTCGTGGCAGAAACCGTCGTCATGATGACGCTGCGGATGCCCGCGCGATTGATGCAGCCGATCTTCTCCAGCGTGCAGTCGAACGAGCCGGGCTTGCGAAACCAGTCGTGCGTCTGGCGCAGACCGTCCAGCGACATCTGATACTTCTCGCAGCCGAAGAACTTCAATTCACGGCAGACGGGATCGTTCAGATGGAAGGGGTTACCCAGGATCGTAAACGGGATGCTTTTTGACTTGAACAAGTCCAACAGCCGCCAGAAGTCCGGGTGCAGGATCGGATCGCCGCCCGTGAGGTAGAAGTACGGCGCGCGGTCGTAGACCTTGCAGAAGTCCTCGCAGTTGGCGACGACCTCCTGC
>CACZCL010000084.1 GCA_902779695.1 Oscillospiraceae bacterium
CAACGGCGCCGTCACGCTCGACGTGCCGGCGCTGACGGCGGACGCCGTGAAGGCGGCGCTGCTGCGCGGCGAGGCGGAGATTGCCGGGCGGCGCGGCAGGTCGCTCGACGTGGCGCGCAGCCAGTTTTCAAAGCTTCAAAAACGCTCCGCCGCCCCCGCCGCCTACGCCAAATGGCTGCTGTTCGCGGGCAAGTGCGCGGCGGAGGACCTGTTCAGGAGGGATTGACCATGTCCATGCTCGTAAAGCTCGGCAAGCGGGGAAAGCGGATCGTGAAAAAGCTGCTCGCCCCCGCCGAAAAGCACTACGTCGGCTACACGCGCCGCATCGAACGCGTCAAAACGGAAAAGCGCGTCTGCGCCATGACCTTCGACGACGGGCCGATGGACCTGCGCGCCGCGCCCGACCGCTTCGACGGGCGCGCGATGACGGACGTGCTGCTCGACACGCTCAGGGAATACGGCGCGCACGGCACCTTCGACGTCGTGGGCGACACGTCGGAGAATTATCCGGACGAGGCGGGAAAGCCCGGCAGCGCCGCGTGGGGCGGCGTCCGCTACGACCACTACCCCGACATCCGGCAGGACGCGCACGGCGGCGCGGAGCACTGCGAGCGGCTGATCCGCCGGATGCTGGACGAGGGGCACCAGCTCACGAACCACGGCTACCGCCATATCATCTTCGGCAAAAAGCCTTTCGTTTACGGCAAGCGCGCGTATCTCGGCTCGCTGGACGCCGCCGTCGCCGATCTTGCGCGGCTGGACGCGCTGATGCGGGAGCGGTACGGCTATGCGATGACAATGGGGCGCCCGCCGCACTACGTCGACAGGATCGGCGACGGCTTCACCAGCTACGACGTCTACGACCGCATGGGGTATCAGTATATGGCGGCATCCTTCGACGGCGCGGGCTGGCTGCCCTCGACCCTGCCGGACGAGGAGGCGGCGTTTCGCGCCGAATGCGCCGCGATGGTCGAGCCGATGCGCCGCGCGCTGGCGGCGGACCCCGATTTCTTCCGCGGACAGATCATCTTCCAGAAGGACGGGTACAACATGGCGCGGCGCACGCCGGTCGCCGCCGCGCTGGGCGAGCAGCTCGCGCTGCTGCGGGAGTACGGCTACGAGGTCGTGACCGTCGCGCGGCTGCTGGAGGAAAGCCCCTTTGCCGACGTGGGCGCGGACGATCCGCTGCTGCCGAAGCTGCGCGCGCTCTCGGAGGGCTCCGCCGTCGCGTTCACGGATAACCGCGTCCGCCTCGACCAGCCCATGACGCGGGGCGAGCTTGCCATGCTGCTCGCGCCGAAATCCGAGGCAATGGCGCTGCGCGAGGCGATGATCCGGCGCGCGGGCAGGGCGGCGCACCCCTACGCGGGCGCGCTCCGCTGGTGCGCGGAGCAGGGGCTTCTGCCCGACGGCGCGCAGCCCGACGCGCCGGTGACGGCGCTGCCGCCGGAGCGCTTCGACGCGGTGCACAGCTTCTCCCGCCGGAGCGTATACGAAGCGTATCGAGGATAAAACAAAAGGGATTTTGCCAAAGGCAAAATCCCTTTTGTAATCACCTTCATCTCTCATGGGCTTCCAGCCACTTGCCGACCCCTTCGCCCACCGCGCGGATACAGCCCTCGTCATAGGGCACCTTCAGCCCCGCGCCGCGCGCCAGCTCCTCAAAGGTCTGCGTGCCGCCCTTGTCCACGAAGGCGAGGTAGCGCGTCCACGCCTCCCGCGCGTCGGCGAGGGACGCCGTCCAGAACTGGAACGCCATCGTCTGCGCCATGCAGTAGTCGATATAGTAGAGCGGGTAGAGATAGATGTGCAGCTGGCGCTGCCATCCCGCGCCGCGCCCGTAGAACGGCAGGCCGTCGAAGTCCGTCCACGGGCGGTACTTCTTCTCCAGGTCGAGCCACGTCCGGTTGCGCTCCTCCGGCGTGAGGGCGGGATTCTCGTACATCAGGTGCTGGAACTCGTCCACCATGCAGCCGTAGGGCAGGAAGGTCAGCGCCTCCGAAGCGTGGGCGACCTCGTAACGCTCCGTCGCGTCGCCGAAGAAGAGGTGATGGTACGGCGCGGTCAGAAATTCCATCGACATCGAGTGCGTTTCGGCGGCGTCCATCGTCGGCGTGAGCAGGCGGCGGAGATAGCCCTTTTTCATCGCGCGCCACGCGGCGAACGCGTGTCCCGCCTCGTGCGTCAGCACATCCACGTCGCCGCTGGTGCCGTTGAAGTTGGAGAAGATGAACGGCGCGCGGTAGTCGTACAGCTCGGTGCAGTAGCCGCCGGGCGCCTTGCCGTCCTTGCTCAGCACGTCCAGCAGCTCGTTTTCATACAGGTCGTCGATGAACTCCGCCGTCTCGGGGCTGAGGCCGCGGTACATCGCAAGCCCCGCGGCGAGGATGTCGTCCGCGCTGCCGCGCGGCACGGGGTTGCCGTCCGGGAACAGCAGCGGATCGTCGTAGAATTTGAGCGTCCCGACGCCGAGGCGTCTCGCCTGCGCCGCCTTGACCTTCGCCGCCAGCGGCACCAGCTCCGACGCGATCTGCGCGCGGAACGCCGCGACCTTTTCGGGGCCGTAGCAGTTGCGGCCCATGCGGTCGTAGCCGAGGGGAATATAGTTTTCGTATCCCAGAAGCTTCGCCTGCTCCGTGCGGTTTTTCACCAGCTCGTCGTAGAGGCGGTCCAGCTCGTCGCGGTGCGCGTCAAAAAAGCCCGCCTCGGTCTCGTAGGCCCTGCGGCGCGTCGCGCGGTCGACGCTCTGCTTGTAGGGCCCCAGCTTCGGCAGCGGCAGCTTCCTGCCGTCGAACTCCACCACCGCCGAGGCGTAGAGCTTCTGATACTCGCTCGCGAGCTTGTTCTCCCGCTGCATCGGCTCCACCATTTCCGCGCGGAAGCTGCGCGCGGAGATCTCAAGGTCGAGGAAAAACACCCTGCCGTACTTCTCCTCCAGCGCGGCGCGGAAGGGCGAGGCGAGCATCGCGCGGTTGACGCGCTGGGTATCCTCCTCCAACAGCGGCAGGTTCTCGTCGATAAAGTCGTTCTCCGCGTCGTAAAACGCGTCGCGCGTGTCGATGGTGTGGCGGATGTAGGCAAGCTGCGCCATCGTGCCGATATGCCCCTCCAGCGCGCACAGCCGGTCGATCGCGGCAAACTGCGCCTCCGCGCTCTCCGCCCCCTCCAGCGCCGCGAGCACCGCCCGCAGCTCCGCGCGCGCCGCGTCGATATCCGGGCGCCGATAGGGCATTTTCGAAAATTTCATGGACTTTCCGCCTTTCATTCGATCTTGACGCCCGCGTCGACAAAGCGCGCGGTCATGGTGGGGTTGTTCTTTGTCAGCCGCTTGATGGTCAGATCCTCCGCCTTGTTGTTGGCAAGGCGCAGGTTGTTCTCCGACGAGAGCAGCGCCTCCTTCGTCTTTTGCAGGTGCGTGATGGTCTTGTCGATCTCGTCGATCGCCTCGCCGAAGCGGCGGCTCGCCAGCTCGTAGTTGCGGGCGAACTTCTGCTTGAAATCGTTGAGCTGGACGCTGAAGCTCTCCACGTCCAGATTCTGCTGCCGCGCCAGCGCCAGCTCCCGACGGTAGCCGAGGCTGCTGAGCGCGGCGTTGCGCAAAAGTGAGATGAGCGGGATGAAGAACTGCGGGCGGATGACGTACATCTTCGGATAGCGGTAGGACATATCCACGATGCCGGCGTTGTAATACTCGCTGTCCGCTTCCAGCAGCGACACCAGCACGGCGTATTCGCACTTTTTGTCGGTCCTGTCCTTGTCCAGCTTTTTGAGGAAGTCCTCGTTCTTGTGCTTCGTGGCGGTCTCGTCCATCTCGTTTTTCATCTCGAACATGATCGAGACGTACTCCATGCCGCTCTCGTCGAAGTCGCGGAAGATGTAGTCGCCCTTGCTGCCGCCGCTGGCGTCGTTGTCCTTTTCAAAATACGCCGCGGGGAACGCCGTGGTGCGCAGGCGGTTGAACTCGGTCTCGCAGTGCTGCTCCAGCGTCTCGCCCACCATCTTGGTCGAGAGCTTCGTCTTCATGTCCTTGTAGAAGGCGATCTGCTCGTCCTTCTGCCGGAGAATGATCTCCTGCTCGCTGCGCGCCTGCTCCCGCTGGAGCGAGAAATCGCTTTTCATCTTCTCGATCTCCGCCGTCAGCGCAACGATCCGCTTGTCCTTCTCCGCCTCGGCGAGCCGCACGGAGGCGGTTTTCTCCTGCTCCGCCGATTGCAGCTGCGCGCGCAGCTCGGCAATGGCCTTGTCCTTCTCCGCCCCGGCAAGCTGCACGGAGGTCTCCTTCTCGGCGGTCAGCAGCCGCTTTTGCGCGTCCAGCTCGGACTTGAGGCGGGCGATCTCCCGCTCTTTGTCCCGCAGCGCTCCGTCCTGCTGCTCCACCGCGTCGCGGACGGCGAGCTCCCTTGCCTGCTCCGCCGCCTTGAGCTGCGCGCGCAGGTCGGCGATCGCCTTGTCCTTCACCGCCTCGGCAAGCCGCACCGCCGACTCCGTCTGCGAGCGGATCTCCTTGTCGAATTCCCTGTCCCGCACCTGCCGGACGATGGCGGCGTAGCCCGCCTCGTCGATGGTGAACAGCTCGCCGCACTTGGGGCACTTGATTTCCTGCATATCCCTGCCTCCGTTTCGCGGCGCGCGCCGGCTTTCCACGGCTTTCTCCCCGCGGCGCGGCGCCCGCCGGGCATTCTGCGCTTCTTTCCCGTTGATTATACGGCATCGCGCCGCAAATGGCAACGGGATTTCGCGCGCCGGAGCGCACAAACGCGCCGCACCGCCGCGCAAGGCCGGCGGTGCGGCGCGTCCCTGAACAATAGGCTCTTTACGCGCCGGCAGGCTGGATGAGCGCCACCGCCACGTCGTTGACGTTGGTTCCGGTCGCTCCCGTCACGATCAGGCCGTCCACCGCCTTGAGTGCGTGGTAGGCGTCGTTGTCCGCCAAAACGGCAAAGACGTCCAGCCCCTTTTCGCCGAGCGCGGCGAGCGTCTCCCCGTCGGCATAGCCGCCGGCGGCGTCGGTGGGGCCGTCCGTTCCGTCGGAGCCGACGGAGAAAACACAGGCGTCCAGCCCCGCGAGTCCGGGGGCTGCCGCCAGCGCCAGCTCCTGGTTGCGCCCGCCCATGCCCTTGCCGGTCAGGCGCACCACCGTCTCGCCCCCGGCGATGAACGCCAGCTTCTTGCCGTCCCCTGCGTGCGTGGCGCAGACGTTCGCGAGAAACGCCCCCGCCTCCCGCGCCTCGCACGAGAGGCGGTCGGTGAGATAGAGCGGCTCGTAGCCCAGCGCCGCGCACTCCCGCGCCGCCGCCGCGCAAAGCTCCCGGACGCTGCCGGTGATGACGGTGGTCACGTTGTCCAGCCGCTTGGGGGTCTCTTGCCGCAAAAGCGCCCTCGCCTCATCGCTCAGGCTCAGCCGGTACTTTTCGGCGACGGCAAGCGCCTGTTCGCAGGTGGAGGCGTCGGGGCAGGCGGGGCCGCTGGCGATCATGTCCAGCGGATCGCCCAGAATGTCGCTGAGGACGACGGAATACACCCGCGCCGGCGCGCACGCCTGCGCGAAGCGCCCGCCCTTGACGCCGGAGAGGCGTTTGCGCACGGTGTTCATTTCGACGATGTCCGCGCCGCAGGCAAGCAGCTGCTCCGTCACGTGGCGAAGCTCCGCGCCGGGGATCAGGGGCTTTTCAAAAAGCGCCGAGCCGCCGCCGGAGAGCAAAAACACCACCGTATCCTCCGCGGCGAGCCCGCTCACCAGCTCCAGCGCCTCCTGCGTCGCGCGGAAGCTGTTCTCGTCCGGCACGGGATGCCCCGCCTCCCGGCAGACGACGCCGGGGATATCCCCCTTCACGTGCGCGTACTTGGTGACTACGATGCCGCCGTCCACATGGCCGAGGCAGTCGACGGCGGCCTTCGCCATCTGCCAGCCCGCCTTGCCCGCCGCGACCAGCAGGAGCCTGCCTGCGCCCGGCTTAAATTCCGCCAGCGCCCGCTGCACCGCCTTGTCCGGCAGGACCGCCTTCAGGCTGGCGGAGATGATCCGATCCGCGTCTTTTTTCAATGTCTGCTTCATTCGTAACACCTCGGCATTTGATGTGAGCGAAGGGGCCGGGGGCGATCTCCTCCACGTCCTCCACCGTCCGGCGCGAAATGCCGCGCTCGCGGACAAACGCCTCGCCAAAGCCCGCGGAAAGCATCGTGCGGCGGGCGCCGGACACGGCGTACTTTTCCTCAAAAAACGCGGCCCCGTGTAGAGGCGGCGCGCGTTTTCCGGCGCGGCAGGGCCCGCGCCGCAGTCAAGCAGGAAGCGATAGCCGTCCTTCTCCACATAGCAGGACAGCCCATGCTCCGCGATCAGCGCCAGATGCTCGGTCGGCTTGTCGTCTATCAGCGTTATGATATGTACCATATCCCGCCACTTCGTTGTTTGGTTCCTTCGTTAGAATCCACAAAGCAAGTGCGGTAGATCTCCTCTTAATTCGTATTATAATACAGCGATTTGAAAAAGAAAATCCTCTTGTTTTGGTATGCGTACCAAAACAAGAGGAGGCGTGTATCCGTCCGCTTGTGCCTCAGGCAAATTCCGATCCCCACGCTTGTCAGACCGGCGGCATATCCTTAGCGTCGACACGGACGCGCCGCGGCGCGCGTAAAACGCGGCTAAAATACCAAAGCGCGCTTGCATCCGCGCCCGTAACGTGGTAAAATCGGACGTCCGTCCCCGTTTTTGGGGCAAGCGGGCAAAACCGACACCAAGATACAGGAGGGAATCCCCATTTCTTTTCAGGACTTTACGCTCTGCCGCGAGCTCACGCAGGCGCTGGACGAGCTCGGCATCCGCGAGCCGACCGCCATTCAATCGGAAGTGATCCCCGAGGTGCTGCGCGGGAGCAACGTGCTCGCGCTGGCGCAGACGGGCTCGGGCAAGACACTCGCCTACGGCGCCCCGATCCTCCAGCGGCTGCGCGAGGGCGGCGCGCGGGAGCGTCGCGTGCGCGCGCTCGTCATCGTTCCGACCCGCGAGCTTTCGATGCAGGTGCGGGAGAGCATCGCTTCCTACGCCGCGTACCTGCCGTTCCGGTGCGAATGCGTCTTCGGCGGCGTGGACATCAAAAAGCAGCTGAAGCTGCTGGGGCGCCAGGCGCCCGACGTCCTCGTCTCCACGCCCGGGCGGCTGCGCGACATCCTCTCGCAGCCGGACGCGCCGCAGGGCTTGCTCGACCGGTGCGAGACCGTCGTGCTGGACGAGGCGGACCGGCTGTTTGAGTCGACGTTCCTCGCCGACACGAAGGAGATCCTCGCCCACGTCCCCGCGCAGCGCCAGACGCTCATGTTCTCGGCGACGATGCCGCAGCGGACGGAGGGCACCGCCCGCGAGCTGATGGGCGACTACGTGCTCAAGCTGGCGCAGCCGCGCAACTCGACGGTGGAGACCATCGAGCAGAAGCTCTACTACGTGGACCGGGAAAACAAATTCCCGCTGCTGCTCCACGTTCTCTCGCAGGGCTTCGACGGGACGGTGCTGATCTTCACGACCACGAAATACCGCTCCCGGATGCTGGCGGAAAAGCTGCGGGAGGCGGGCTACGCCGCGGACGTGACGACCGCCGGCATGAGCATGAACTCCCGGCAGAAAAAGTTCGCCGACCTGCGGGAGGGCAGGACCCGCATCCTGATCTCCACCAATCTGCTCGCGCGCGGCGTGGACGCCGAGAACGTCTCCCTGATCATCCAGTACGACATTCCGGACGCCGCGCAGGAATATATCCACCGGATCGGGCGCACGGGCCGCGCCGGCAGAGCCGGCGTCGCCCTCTCGTTCAGCGAGTATTGGGAGCAGAAATATGTCCGCAGCATCGAAAAGCTGACGAAAAAGCCGATCCCCGTCGTCACGGACCACCCGTTCCCCATGACCTGCTTCGAGATTCCGCGCGACCGGCACGGCAAACCGATCGACCCCAATATCAAGGAGTCCCGCGACGCGGCGCGCGCGCTCCACGCCGAGCGCGCGGCAAAGCGCGCCGAGCAGGAGGCGCAGACGGCGCGGCCGCCGGAGCAAAACGGCGCGGCGAGTGCCGAAGCCCCACGCTCGGCGCAAAACGGCGCGCCGGGCGCGCCCGCCGCGTCGGAGGA
>CACZCL010000085.1 GCA_902779695.1 Oscillospiraceae bacterium
CTGTTCTTCCTGCTGGCGTTCGTGGAGGCGAGCGGTTATATGGCGCGCGTCGCCTTCGTGCTCGACCGCGTGTTCCGCCGCTTCGGCCTTTCCGGCAAGAGCTTCATTCCCATTCTGGTCGGCACGGGCTGCGGCATCCCGGGTATCATGGCGTCGCGCACCATAGAAAATGAACGCGACCGGCGCATGACCATCATGACCACCACGTTCATCCCCTGCGGCGCGAAGGTGCCGTTCATCGCGATGATCGCGGGCGCGATCTTCGGCGGCAGCGCGTGGATCTCCACCGGGTCGTACTTCATCGGCATGGCGGCGATCATCTGCTCCGGCATCATTCTGAAAAAGACGAGGATGTTTGCCGGCGACCCCGCGCCCTTCGTCATGGAGCTGCCGGCGTACCACTGGCCGACGCTGACGAACGTGCTGCGCAGCATGTGGGAGCGCGGCTGGAGCTTCATCAAGAAGGCGGGCACCATCATCCTGCTCTCCACCATCGTGATCTGGTTCCTCTCCCGCTTCGGCTGGTCGGACGGCGCGTTCGGCATGCTGGAGGAGGAAGAGATCGGCAGCAGCATCCTCGCCGGCGTCGGCAACGCGGTCGCGTGGCTGTTTATCCCGTTGGGCTGGGGCAACTGGCAGGCGGCGGTCGCCTCCGTCACCGGCCTTGTCGCCAAGGAGAACATCGTCGGCACGATGGGCGTGCTGTACGGCGGCGGCGAGCTGTCCGTCTGGGCGGAGCTGGCGCGCCAGTTCACGGCGGCGTCCGGCATGAGCTTCCTGATCTTCAACCTGCTCTGCGCGCCCTGCTTCGCGGCAATCGGCGCCATCAAGCGCGAGATGAACAACCGCAAGTGGACGTGGTTCGCCATCGGCTACGAGTGCGGCTTTGCCTACGTCGTCTCGTTCGTCGTCTATCAGTTCGGCAGCCTGGCTGCCGGCAGCGGCAGCGTTGTGGGCGCGGTTCTCGCTCTGGCGGTCGTGGCGGCGTTTGTGTGGCTGCTGCTGCGCCCCTACAAGGAGTCGACCAAGCTGGCGGCAAACGTCAGGATCGCGTAATACGCACAAGGAAAAAAGCGGTTCCCCGATTTGAAGCAAATCGGAGAACCGCTTTTTTCGCCGTTTATTCTAATCTCCGACGCCGCCGTGCAGCACCTTGCCGATGTTCCAGGTGTGCGCCGCCATGCGCGCCGCCTCCGCGCGCTGCTCGGGCGTTTTGTACGAAAAGTGCGCGGTCTGCGCGCCGCAGTCGAGGCACATCGCGTACCAGCACCAGCCGTTCTCCTCCTCCAGCAGCCCTGCGCCGCCGCAATAGGGGCAGTCCTGCAGCCGGTTCTCCTCATAAATGTCCATCGTGTTGTCTCCTCAGTCAGAATACTTGCGCGCCGCGCGCCCGAATCCAGTATACCGCGCCCGGACGGGAAAAGCAACAGGGCGTTTGCCGTGCCGCGTTTTTGAAACGATTGGTGTTGCGGCGAGCCGATTCGGATGCTATAATATGTGTGGAGAGGGGGATGCCTGTGAAAATCGTCGTGATCGACGCCCAGGGCGGGCGGATCGGCAAGCAGCTGGTGAGCGCCCTGAAAAGGGAGCTGCCCGACGCGGAGCTTACAGCCGTCGGAACCAACGAAGCGGCGACCGCCGCCATGCTCTCCGCCGGGGCGGATCGTGCCGCCACGGGTGAAAACGCCGTGGTGGTGGCGTGCCGGACCGCCGACGTCATCGTCGGCCCTGTCGGCGTTGTCATCGCCGACGCGATGCTGGGGGAGGTCACCCCCGTTATGGCGAAGGCGGTGGGACAGAGCGCCGCCAAGCGGGTGCTGATCCCATTTGACAACTGCGACAACCTGATCGTTGGCTCCGATCTGCTCCCGGTGGGTAAGCGGATCCAGAGCGCCGTGGAGCTGATCCGCGGGCTGTGCGGCGGGGCTTGAGCAAAAAAACGTCTGCTTTCGGTGGCCATCTCCGAAAACAGACGCGTATTCTTGCGCTTTCCGGCGCGCCGATCAGCCCTTGAGGGCGTCCTCCGCAAGCGACGCCGCGTCGGAGAGGGAGACGCCCCGCTCCCGGGCAATGCGCGCCAGATCCTCATATTCCAGCTTTTCCCTGACGACGCCGTAGCCGGCGGAGCGCTTGACCCGCACCGCGCCGTAGGGGGTATCCCGCGTGGAGACCTGCCGCTCCAGAACGTGGCGCTCGCAGGGGAACTCCCGGACGCCCAGCGTGGTGGTGTGGACGAAGAGCGCGCGCAGGACCGCTTCCTTGTCCGCCTCCCGGCAGAGGCAGGTCAGAAGCACGCCGGGGCGGTTTTTCTTCATGCCGATGGGCGTGGTGAAGGCGTCCAGAGCGCCGGCGGCAAACAGCTCCTCCAGGGCGAAGCCGATCTCCTCGGCGGTGATGTCGTCCAGATTGCAGCGCAGCTCCACCGCGCGGTCGCGGGCGTCTGCGGCTTCGCCCAGCAGGGCGCGGACGCAGTTGGCGCGTTCAAAATCCTTCTTTCCGCAGCCGTAACCGAGCTTCTCCACCCGCATGAGGGGCTGGGGACCGAAGCCCTCCGCAAAGTGGCGCAGCAGCGCCGCGCCGGTGGGGGTGCACAGCTCGCCGCGGATCTCGCCGCCGTAGGTGGGGATGCCGCGCAGGAGATAGGCCGCGGCGGGGGCGGGGACCGGCAGGACGCCGTGCGCGCACCGCACCTCTCCGCAGCCGACGTGGACGGGGGAGGCGAGGATGCGCTCGGGGGCAAGCTCGTGGAGCAGAAGGCAGACCGCCGTCACGTCGGCGACGGCGTCCAGAGTCCCCACCTCGTGAAAGTGGATCTCCTCCGCCGGCTTGCCGTGAACGCGCCCTTCCGCCTCGGCGATCAGGCGATAGACCTCCGTGACGTCGTCTTTGACGGCGGCGGGAAGGTCCAGATGGGAAACCAGATGCTCGATATCATGGAGACTGTGATGGCTGTGGTGATGCTCGTGACCGTGCTCTCCGGCAGGATGCGCGTGGCAGTGGTCCGCCTCGTGGCCGCAGACGTCCTCGCTCTCCTCCTCGGCGCCGTTTACCGTCACCGTCATATGGGTGCATCGGACGCCGCATTTCTCCATGGGCTCCGGGCGGAAGGAGACCCCGGGAAGCCCTAGGGCGTTGAGACGCCGCACGAAGGCCTCGGGATCGGGGTGAAGCTCCAGCAGGGCGGCGGTGAGCATATCGCCCGCCGCGCCCATGTTGCATTCCAAATACAGCGTTTTCAAAGCAAGGACCTCCCTCGGGACAAAACCGGATATCTGATGGACGCGCCGATCGGAGCGCAGGCGCCGTTAAGAACGTGAGCGCCTGCTCTTTTCCAGCGCGATGACGATGGGAGGGATCAGCACGAGATGCAGGATGATGCCGGGAACGGCGTTGAGGAAGGCGCCGGCGAGGAACATCCGGAAGGTGAACGCGTTTCCGGCAATGCCGTAGAGCACGACGCTGACCAGTCCCCAGACCACCCGGCCCACGAGCATGGCGACGACCAGCGTGAGATAGACGGCAGCAGGGGCCTTCTTCGGAAAGCGGGCGTAGAGCCACCCGCTGACGATGCCGTAGGCAGCAAGCTCAAACGCCATGCCGACCGCCATCGGGTAAAGGGCGGGCATACCGAACAGCACGGAGCGGAGCAGCGGCGTGAGAAAGCCGACCACGGCGCCGTAGGGCCAGCCGCAGACAAAGCCGCAGAGCAGCACGGGAATGTGCATGGGGGAGAGCATTTTGCCGATCTGGGGGATCTGTCCCGTCAGAAAGGGCAGAACCAGGCCGAGCGCCAGAAAGAGCGCCGAGTAGACCAGCCTTTTCAGCTTGGGATCGCTTTTGTGTTCCATTGGATAGTTCCTTTCAGCCTTCAGAGTAGCAAACCGCTCGACGACAAAAGGCATACGACCCCTCCTGCGGAGGGCCCGTATGCCTTCATGACACACCATAACCGACGTTGGTTTGCGCGGGGATCGCCGCTGCGGCGGCGCGTGCCAGCTTCATGCTGACTACGGCGGTACTATACCAGATTTTGCCCGCCCTGTCAATACGCTCGCGGCCTAGCGCTTCGGCGCGGACGCGCGGCGGAGCAGGTGGAGGCGTATATCGAGAAGATCGCGGCGCTTTATCAGTAGGACGGCGATGAGGCGTGCCCCGCGGAATCGCGGAGAGCCGTCAAATAGATGGGGGAGTATGCAATGAAGGAAATTTCGATCCGAGCCCTGCGGGGGCTCCAAATCGGGCAGGCGGAGAACGCGGCGGCGGGCACCGGCTGCACGGTGCTGCTGAGCGAAACGGGAATGCGCGCGGGGCTGGACGTAAGGGGCGGAGGCCCCGCGTCCAGAGAATCCGAGCTTTTGAAGCCGCTGGCGGCGGCGCAGGAGATCCACGCCGTCGTCCTCGCCGGCGGCAGCGCGTTCGGGCTGGGCGCGGCGAACGGCGTGATGGCGTGTCTGGAGGAGCGCGGCGTCGGCTTTGACGTGGGCGTGACGAAGGTGCCGCTCGTCGTGCAGTCCGACCTGTTTGACCTGACGGTGGGCGACGCGTTCACAAGACCAGATGCCGCAATGGGTTACGAGGCGGCAAAGCGTGCCTTGGACGCGCCCAACTATCGGGACGGGAATTACGGCGCGGGCTGCGGCGCGACCGTGGGGAAGCTCGCGGGCATGGCGACGTGCATGAAGACGGGGATCGGCAGCTATGCCGTGCAGCTCGGCGCGTTGCAGGTCGGCGCGGTCGTGGCGCTCAACGCGCTTGGCGACGTGTTCGACCACAAAACCGGCAGGCAGGTCGCGGGCATGCTGACGGAGGACAAGTCTGCGTTCCGAAGCTCGCTTGACTTTCTGTGCGCCTCCACGCAGATCGTGGAGAACAAATTCACCGGCAACACGACGCTCGGCGCGGTCGTGACGAACGCGGCGTTCTCCAAGGCGCAGCTTTGCAAGCTCGCGGGCATGGCGCACGACGGCTATGCGCGCTCCATCCGCCCCGTGCATACCAGCGCCGACGGCGACAGCATCTACGCGCTCTCCGTCGGCGACGTTCCGGCGGATCAGGACATGGTGGGCGCGCTGGCGGCGGAGGCCGTAAGCGAGGCGATCCTGCGCGCCGTGCGCTCCGCCGGGAGCGCCTACGGTTTCCCCGCCGCATCGGAGCTGCGCTGGCTTTCGGACGAATGAACCGCGCGCTTTATGTGAACAGCCATTTCTGCCCGTCCGGCATCGTCATCAGCGTGCCGTCCGCGCGCTCGACAACCTCGCCCGTGGGATAGCGCCGGATGACGACCTCCTCGCGGTAGTCGGGGTCCTCGTACCACTTGGAGAAGATGAGCTTGTCCCCGTCGCGGGAGTCCAGCGACTCCGCCGGGTCGATGGCGAACGAGCCCCGCTCCGGCCACACGACCTGAAACGTGTTCTCATGTCCCTGCCGCGTGAGCGTCAGCGGCGAGGCGTGGAGCATCAGATTGTAGCAGTCCGGCACCGTGCCGAGCGGCAGGCGGGCGTGGACCTCCGCCGATTCCATATCCGCCGCGCAGCGGAAAATCAGAAGCTCCTTTTGCGGGAAGTCCGCCAGCAGGACGAAAACGCTCCCGCCGGCGAAGCAGGGCCTGCCGAAATACTGCCCGTCCCGCGCCGTGATCGGCTCGTACAGCCGCGGCTCCGGGCAGCGGACGAATACGAGCCGGTTTTTCCGGACGGGATGCCCGCAGCGGAACAGCTCCTCCGCTTCGTAGAGGTCGCCGCTGGTATAATCCGAGCCCCATTGCCAGTCGGTCCCCTCCATGCTTTCGAGATAGCCGATCCCATGGGCGTCGATGCGCTTGTAGTCCATGCCTGATTTCCTCCTGTTGCGATCAGCGCCGCTTGCCGTTTTCCGGCTTTTCGTATTCCGCGACGATAAACTCGATTTCCGTCTTGAGCGTGGCAAGCCCCTTCAGCTTATCCCTGTCCTTTTGGCTGGTATGGTAATAGTACGGCGTCATGCGAAAGACCGCGTCGATGTCCTGCGGGCTGCGCAGCGTGATCTCGGCGGCGATCCTTTGCGTGCCGCGCAGCCGCAGCGATTCGACGGCGGGCAGCTTTTCGTCGTTGGGATAGGGGACGTCGTACAGCCTTTCCTTCAGCGCCCAAAGGTGCCTGCGGCCGGGGACGACGCTCAGGAGCGTGCCGCCGGGCTTGAGGACGCGCGAGAATTCCCGCTCGTGGAAGGGCGCGAACAGGTGCGTCGCGTGATCGAAGCTTGCGTCTGCCGCGGGGATCGCCGCGAGATTCGCCACGAAGTAGACCGCGCCTCCGCGTCTGGCGGCAAGCCGGATCATCTCCTTGGAAAGATCGAAGCCGTACACGGCGAGCGAAGGGATTTCGCCCAAAGCGGCGGTGTAGTAGCCCTCGCCGCAGCAGATATCCAGCACGGCGCCGCGTTTGCCGGAAAAGCGCGCGGTCAGCGCGTCCCGCAGCGGGCGGTAGTAGCCTTTGTCGAGAAAATCGCGCCGGGAACGGGCGGAATCCTTGCTGTCGCCCATCCGCTCGCCGCTTTTGCCGGAGCGCAGCAGATTGACGTAGCCCTCGCGGGCGATATCGAAGGAATGCCCCTTGGGGCAGGAAACGGCTTTCCCGCCCGGGGACAGGCGCCCGCCGCAGACCGGGCAGCGCAGCGGATCAAAACCGCGCGCCCTGCGCCTCTCCGGCTCGGCTGTGTGTCCCAAGTCCATGACCGGCTCCCTCCCGTCGTCGTTCTCAAGCTCAGTTTAGCCCAGACGGCGCGGAAAAGCAACAGCGCGTTGCTTGCGCTTTTCCGCATATTTGCTATACTTATCGCAACGAATCGACAAGGAGGCGCGATGTATGGAGTGCAGAGAGGTTTTGAAGCGGCTTCGGGAGAAGCGCGAGCTGACGCAGGAGCAGCTGGCGGAGCGGGTGATGGTCACGCGGCAGGCGGTCAGCCGCTGGGAGAGCGGCGAAACGCAGCCGAACACGGACACGCTCAAGCTCCTGTCAAAGGAGTTCGACGTATCCATCAACACCCTGCTCGGCTCGCCGCGGCAGCTTTACTGCCAATGCTGCGCCATGCCGCTCAGCGAGGATGAGTATATCAGCCGCGAGCCGGACGGCGCGTTCAACGAGGATTACTGCAAGTGGTGCTACGCGGACGGCGCGTTCGCCTATGCGTCCAGGGACGCGCTGCTGGACTACCTCGTCGGGCACATGCCAAACCCCGGGCAAAAGACGGACGCGGAGCGCCGCGAAGAGTATAACGCGATGCTCTCGCAGCTCAAGCACTGGCAATCATAACGGAAAAACGCGGCGGGCGGGAATCGTTTCCCGGCTCGCCGCGTTTTGCGCCGCGCTTTTCGAGATCGTTCATCCGGCCGCGGCGGAGCGTCCCGTCCGCGCGGCGATCCCCTCATGCTTCGCGCGCCTTTTCAAAGGCAAGGCGAGGATAGTCGTCCTCCTCCACGTGGATCGTGCCGCAGTGGACGAAGCCGCATTTTTTCAGCAGGCGCTGCATCACCGTATTGTCGCCGTGGGTGTCCATCCGCAGGTGCCCGCATTGGGCGTAGGCCCAGTCGATGCAGAATTTTCCGACGCCCTTCGCCGTGCCGTCCGCGGCGATGCGATGCACCACGCCGTAGGCGCTCTCGTTCCGCCAGCCGCCGCCGGTGATGACGCGATAGGTCGGCTCAACGTCGACCCCCTGCCGGAAAAAGAACGTGCCGACGACCTTGCCGCCCTCGACGCACACATAGCTGTCGCCGCGCGCGATATCCTCGCGCAGCAGCGCCTCCGGCGGCCAGTTGGTCGGCCCCCACTGGTTGGGATTCCCGTGCTCCGCCATGAATCGGCGGGCATAAGCGTAGATTGCCAGCATCGCCGGCAGATCGGCGATCGCGGAATGTCTGATCTCCATGTCTGACGTCCTTTCGCCCAAAACGGCCTTGTTTTTTTTCAGCATAAACCATACGGGCGAAAAAAGCAAATCAAAAAGCGAGCCCGTTTGCAAGCGTGAATTGATACTGTTCTCCAATAAAATGCTTCATTTTATTGGAGAGGCATCGCGCAAAAGCGCGCTGCCCATTTTGCGCCAAAAGGCGCAAAATTCGTCTCATGCATTATAGGAGACTGGTATGGCTTGCGATTGCGGAACGGATGGTGTAGAATCATAAAAGAAACCCATGACGGTTTCAAATGCGCTTCAAGATGAGGTGGTATGATGAAAAAGCGGTTTTTTGTTCTTTTATCGCTGCTCCTGTGCCTTTTCGCCGCGGGCTGCGCGGGAGCGGCGCGGAGCGCGGAGCCTCCGGCTCCCGCCGCGCCGGTCTCCTACGAATCGGCGGTGGTCAGCTATTTGGGGCCGGAGGGCACCTATACGCAGGAGGCGTGCGGCCGCTTCTTTGAAAAGCAGGGGACCTATCGCCCCTACGCCACCGTGAACGACGCGGTGGAGGCGCTGGTCGCCGGCGAGAGCGATTACGCCGTGATCCCGCAGGAAAACACCATCGGCGGCGCGGTGATCGACTACGTGGACACGCTGCTCGCGCAGACCGCGGTCTCCGTCGTGGGCGAGGTGGAGCTGCCCATCAGCCAGAACCTCCTCGCGCTGCCCGGCGCGGGGATCGAGAGCGTCAAGACGGTCTATTCCCATAAGCAGGGCATCGCGCAGGGGCGCGAGTGGCTGACCGCCTACCTGCCCGACGCAGAGATCGTCGAGGTGTCCAGCACGGCGGAGGGCGCGAAGCTGGTCGCCGAGGGGGGCGATCCCTCCCGCGCCGCCATCGCCTCGGCGGCGTGCGCCGACGTATACGGCCTCAATATCCTCGCGGCGGGCATCCAGAACAACGAGAGCAACAAGACCCGCTTCTACGTGCTGTCCACGGACGCGCCCGCGACCGCTCCCTCGGACCGGCTCGCCTTTGTCGCCGCGGGGAAGGCGGATGGGCTGCCCGCGCTGCTGGCCGAGCTGCAACGGCAGAAGATGACGCTTGTCGCGCTCCACGACCGCCCGCTGAAAACGGAGCTGGGCGAGTACCGCTACCTGATCGAGTGCTCCGGCGGCAGCGAAGCCGGCTACCGAAAGCTGACGGAGAAGTGCCCGTTTACGTTCCGCTACCTCGGCAGCTTCGCCGTGCGGTGAACGGGAAAACGCCCTGCTCGCGACCCGCTCCACGCCGCGTTTTGAAATCAGCGCCTTTTCCGGCAAAGCCCGCCCGGAAAAGGCGCTGATTCTCTCTCGAAACGGCAAATGCCGTTTCTATTCCTCCCACGCCGCGCACAGCGGGGCGTAGGTGCTTCCGTCCACAAGCATCAGCTTGTAGCCCGACGCGGGGAGCGTGACGCCCAGAAGCGTCGCGGCGTCCGCGTCCGCGCAGTCCGCGCTGATCGTCACGCTCCGCATCCCCGTCATGCGCCCGCCGCTGTAGGTCGCGAGGATCAGCCGCGCGCCCTGCGGCGCGGTGACCATGCCGTTTGCGAGCGAGGGCATGAGCGTGATCGTGAACTGCGCCGTCTTCGTGCCCGTGTAATTTCCCTTGCCCGTGACGGTGACCGTTGCCGAACCCACGTTCGTGTTGTTCTTGTAGGCGACGGTGTAGTCCGTGCCCTCCGTCAGCGTCTTGCCGCTGTCCGTGACCGTGACGGCAGGAGTGAGGGCGCTGCCCGTATAGGTCTGGTTCTCGACGCTGACCGCCGCGCCGGTGATGGGCTTCGCGTTAATCGTGAACTGCGCCGTCTTCGAGTCCGTGTAATTCCCCTTGCCCGCGACGATGACCGTTGCCGAGCCCACGTTCGTGTTGTTCTCGTAGTTGACGGTGTAGTCCGTGCCCTCCGTCAGCGTCTTGCCGCCGTCCTTGACCGTGACCGTCGGCGTTAAGGCGCTGCCCGTATAGGTCTGGTTCTCGACGCTGACCGTCGCGCCCGCGAGGGACTTCGCCGCGATCGTAAAGTCTGCCGTCGCCGTTCCGCCGAAATAGTTCGCCGTTTCCGCGACCGTCGCGCGGACCGTATACTCGCCCGCGTTCACGGGGACGTCGGCGACATACGCCGTATCTTCCGCGTTCTTTGCCTTGTACGCATACGTCACGGCTCCACTGCCGGTGTTGCCCGTCACCGCCGGCGTCTTCGCGACTTCGCCGTACGTCCAGCCCGCCAGCGTAACGGCAGGCGCGATCGTCTGCTTCACCGTCAGGGCGACCGTCACGGGATTACCGGCGTAATCACTCATATAGTCGTCGTTGCGCTGCTCGTTAAACACCTTCAGCTTGTAGCTGCCCAGCGCCAGATCGCTCGGCACGGTAAAGCTCACCGTTCCGTTCGCGCTTGTCAGCGCCGCGCTGCTGCCATAGCGCAGCACCGTCGCGCCCGTGCTGTCGCACAGTAGCGCGGACACATACTCATTTGTGCCGGTCGCCGCGCCGCTGTAGGTCAGCGTGACCGTGCCGCCGGCCACTGCCGCCGCCGTGGTTTCGGTCACGGCAAAATTTTTGTGCTGCCCCGTCGTTTCATCCGTATCCAGCAGCGTCAGCTTCCATTCGTTTGTTGTGTTCGCCGCTGGCGCGTCGAGAGCGCCTGCGGCGCTCGTAGATTTGCCGCCTGCGGCGGCAGATGAGAAGAGGACAGAGTTCAGATTAAAATTGAAAGCGGGCCTCGCGCCGTCCAGGTCGCTGACACGGCAGTAGATCACCAAGCCGCCACCGTCCACGTCCCCGGCATCGTAGTCATTGCCGGCGATGGGCGACCGGAGCCACCACCACGAAGCGGTGCCAGAGCTTTCCGCATCTTTCGCCTTACGGTCATCATCATTCGCAAAATAGGTGTCCGCCTCCTGCGCCGACAGGAAGAAAAAGTGTTCATTGGTCAGCGAGGCAGGGCCGTAGTAATTGGTGTAGTACCCGCCCTGATAGAAGTACGGCGCGCCGCCCGTCTCCTTGTCGTTCGTTTCCGTGACGCTCGTTGCCTTGATCGCGTCCTTTTCCGCGCCGGCTGGCCAGTTGTTATAGTAGTTCGTACACCATGTCTGCGCGTCGCTGCCCGCCCATGCGTTGCTGGAGCCGACCTCCTTAAAGTACGTCCGGTCATTCAGCAAATACTTTCGGATTGCCAGCACGTCGCTGCTGCCGCTGACCGGCAGCGTATTGTCGCCGGCGGCGGACAGTACGCGCCACGCGATCGGCGACGAGTCCTTCGCTCCAAACCAGACCGTATCGCCGTTTGCGACGGCGTTCATACCGAGCGAGATCCCGACCGGCCCGTCCGCGCCGAGCCGGATCGCCTTGCCCGCGCCGTCAGCGCGCGCCGTGCCGCCCAGCGCGGGCGTCAGCGCGAGGGCGAGGGTAAGGAACAGGGAAAGCGCTTTCCCGCTGCGTTTCATTGTTATTTTCCTCCTTGCCGCGCAATAGACGCGGAAATTATTTTGCGGAGATCGTTGCGTTTTGCCTTGCAAAACGCGGCAAAGGACGTCCTTTGCCGATGGGCTTCTCAAATACTACGCGGTGGCCGCGTACTCGCGCAGCGTGCCGTCCCGCCGCCGACGAATTATTTGTCTTATCGTACAACCAATAGCAGTGATGGCAATATATCACAGGCCGCCGCGAAATGC
>CACZCL010000086.1 GCA_902779695.1 Oscillospiraceae bacterium
GGGATGCAAAGCGTGACGATCAACGCGGATTGCGCGGACAAAGCGCCGTCGAGCCTCGGCCTGACGGTTCCCGCGTCGGGCTATAAGTTAATGCTTGTGGATGGAAGCACCTTCGCTCCGCTGTGCGCGGCGTGGGAGAAGAAAGCGTAAGGGCAGAGAAAAAAACTATCAAGGAAAAGACGATCTCCGTCACGAAGCAGGTCTACCGCATCAACGGCGAGCTGGTGGTCAACAAGCCCAAAACGCACAACTCCGTGCGGACGCTGGCGATCCCGCAGAAAGCGGTCAGCCTGCTCATCGAGGAACACATGAAACACCCCGGCAACCCGTATATGTCCCCCTCGCCCAAGACCGGCGGGATGCTCGATCCCGACTCGTTCCGGCACACGCACGACAAGATCCTCGAAGCCATCGGCGCGGAGCACATCCGCTTCCACGATCTCCGGCACACGTTCGCGACCCTGTCCCTCAAGAACGGCGTGGACGTGACGACGCTCTCCGCCGCCCTCGGGCACTTCAGCGCGGGCTTCACGCTGAGCACCTACACCCACGCGACAAAGGAGATGAAACGCGACGCCGCCGACGCCATCGGCGAGGTCATCAGCAAGGCCATGTAACCGAAAAAAGCCAGCGGCACGGAGCAGGCTCGTCCTGCCCTGTGCCGCTTTGTGCTGCCCGCTCCCGCCGCGTTCTGGGTCAGGAACTGGGTCAACGCCTGACCCAGATTCTGACCCATTGCGTTCGCCGGCAAAAGTGCGAAAAAAATTCCGGTTTTCTGCCGAAAACCGGAACTTTTCTGGTGGAGACTGCTGGACTCGAACCAGTGACCTCCTGCGTGTGAAGCAGGCGCTCTAACCAGCTGAGCTAAGCCTCCCTATTTTGCGGGACGTTGGACGTCCCGCATGGTGACCCGTACGGGATTCGAACCCATGTTACAGCCGTGAAAGGGCCGTGTCTTAACCACTTGACCAACGGGCCGCGTCGTCGGCGCAAACCGTGCGCCCGAAAGAGCTTGCGCACCGCGGGACGCCCGGACGGACGTCCCGCGGCATTTGGTAGCGGCACCTGGATTCGAACCGGGGACACTGCGGGTATGAACCGCATGCTCTAGCCAACTGAGCTATGCCGCCAAATGCGTCCTGCCGCGCAGGACAGCGATTATTATACCAAAGGGCTTTCGGATTTGTCAATACGTTTCAGCGGAAAATTTGCCGCCGGAAAAAGCCTCCCCCGGGCATACCCGAGGGAGGCCGTTTCTGCCATGCCGGCTGTTTCTTAATACATGCCGTCCATTCCGCCCATGCCGCCGGGTGCGGGAGGCGCGGGAGGCTCGGGCTTGTCGGCGACGAGCGCCTCGGTGGTCAGCACCATGCCGCTGACAGACGCCGCGTTCTCCAGCGCGCTGCGCGCGACCTTCGTCGGGTCGACGATGCCGCTGGGGATCATGTCGCAGTAAACTTCCTTGTAGGCGTCGAAGCCATAGCCGGTCTTGCCGGAGGTCTTGACCTTCTCCAGCACGACGCTGCCGTCGATGCCGGCGTTGACCGCGATCTGGCGCAGCGGCTCCTGCAGCGCCTGCGCGATGATCTTCGCGCCGGTCTTCTCGTCGCCGTCGAGGCCGTCGACCAGCTTCTCGACCGCGGGCACGGCGTTGACGAACGCGGTGCCGCCGCCGGCGACGATGCCCTCCTCGACCGCCGCGCGGGTGGCGTTGAGCGCGTCCTCGATGCGCAGCTTCTTTTCCTTCATCTCGGTCTCGGTGGCAGCGCCGACCTTGATGACCGCAACGCCGCCGACGAGCTTCGCGAGGCGCTCCTGCAGCTTCTCCTTGTCATAGTCGGAGGTGGTGACGCCGATCTGGCTGCGGATCTGCGCGACGCGGTCCGCGATCTTCTGCTTGTCGCCCTTGCCGCCGACGATGGTGGTGTTCTCCTTGGTGACCTTGATCTGGTTCGCGCGGCCGAGCATGGACACGTCGGCGCTCTTGAGCTCGTAGCCCAGCTCCTCGCTGATGACCTGGCCGCCGGTCAGGATGGCGATGTCCTGGAGCATCTCCTTGCGCCTGTCGCCGAAGCCCGGCGCCTTGACGCACACGACGTTCAGCGTGCCGCGCAGGCGGTTGACGATCAGCGTGCTCAGCGCCTCGCCCTCGACGTCCTCGGCGATGATGACGAGCTTCTTGCCGCTCTGGATCATCTGCTCAAGCAGCGGCAGGATGTCCGCGATCACGGAGATCTTCTTGTCGGTGATGAGGAGATAGGCGTCGTCCACGACCGCCTCCATCTTCTCGGCGTCGGTGACCATATAGGGCGTGATATAGCCGCGGTCGAACATCATGCCCTCGACGACCTCGCTGTAGGTCTCGGCGGTCTTGGACTCCTCGATGGTGATGACGCCGTCGGCGGAGACCTTCTCCATCGCCTCGGCGATCAGCTTGCCGATGAATTCGTCGCCCGAGGAGACGGTGCCGACGCGGGTGATGTCCGCCGTGCCGTTGACCTTCTGGCTGTTTGCCTTGATCGCCTCGACCGCGGCGTCGACCGCCTTCGCCATGCCCTTTTTCATCACGATGGGGTTCGCGCCGGCGGCGAGGTTCTTCAGCCCCTCGCGGATCATGCTCTGCGCCAGCAGCGTGGCGGTGGTGGTGCCGTCGCCCGCGACGTCGTTCGTCTTGGTCGAGACCTCGCGCACGAGCTGCGCGCCCATATTCTCAAACGGATCGTCCAGCTCGATCTCCTTGGCGATGGTCACGCCGTCGTTCGTGATGAGCGGAGCGCCGAACTTCTTGTCGAGCACAACGTTGCGGCCCTTGGGGCCGAGGGTGATCTTGACGGTATCGGCGAGAGTGTTGACGCCGGTTTCCAGCGCCTTGCGCGCCTCTTCGCCGGACTTGATGAGCTTAGCCATACTGATTGCCTCCTTTGATTACTCTACGATCGCCAGAATGTCGCTCTGGCGCACGACGGTGTATTCCACATCGTCGACCTTGACCTCGGTGCCGGAATACTTGCTGGTGATGACCTTGTCGCCGGGCTTGACGGTCATAATGACCTCGTGGCCGTCGACCATGCCGCCGGGACCGACGGAAATGACCTCGGCGACGGAGGGCTTCTCCTGCGCCTTGGCGGTCAGGATGATGCCGCCCTTGGTGGTCTCCTCGGCCTCAAGGAGCTTGAGCACGACACGGTCGGCAAGCGGAGTGAGTTTCATGGGTAGTGCCTCCTTCATTATATTAATTTGCATGAAACAGATTTGGTGGTTAGCACTCATTTTGTTCGAGTGCTAACCAACGCTGTTATATTAGCGCAGCGTCCCCGCAAATGCAAGAGGAAATTTGCAATTTTTTCGCGCTTTCTCAAAAATTCACATTTCGTTCAAAAATGCCAATAAAGCGTCTGCTTACCACAGAAATGATAAATAGCGAAAAATATGTCTTGATTTTTTTGTGCGAAAGGACTACAATGCGTGGCGTGAGGGAGGGAGAACGCCTCCCGGCACTAAAAAAGTAGGAGGAAAATCAGTATGGTCAGTTTTATTGTCTGTCTCGCGATTCTGGTCTGCGGATACTTCACCTACGGCAAAATCGTTGACACCATCTTCAATCCCGACGACCGGGAGACCCCGGCTGTCGCCATCAACGATGGCGTCGATTACGTCGTGATGCCGCAGTGGAAGCTGTTCCTGGTGCAGCTGCTCAACATCGCGGGCCTCGGCCCCATCTTCGGCGCGATCAGCGGCGCGATGTGGGGCCCGGTGGTCTATCTTTGGATCACCTTCGGTACCGTGTTTGCGGGCGCGGTGCATGACTACTTCGCCGGTATGCTGTCCGAGCGGAACAACGGCGCCTCGATTTCCGAGGTCACCGGCATCTACCTCGGCGGCACTATGAAGAACATCATGCGCGTGTTCGCCGTCATTCTGCTGGTGATGGTCGGCACGGTGTTCGCCGTCGGCCCCGCCGGCCTGATCGTCAAGCTGATCGGGACGAGCGGCGCCACCGGTCTCCTTGTCAACAAGGTGTTCTGGCTCGCCATTATCCTGATCTACTACTTCATCGCGACCTTCATTTCGGTGGACAAGATCATCGGCAAGATCTATCCGGTCTTCGGCATCTGCCTGATCGTCATGGCGATCGGCGTCGCGTTCGGTACGCTGACGAGCGGCCAGCCCATGCCCGAGATCTTCGCGAACTTCACCAATATGCACCCCGACGGGACGCCGATCTGGGCGTTCATGTTCATCACCGTCGCCTGCGGCGCGATCTCCGGCTTCCACGCCACGCAGTCCCCGCTGATGGCGCGCTGCCTTAAGAGCGAGCGTCAGGGCCGCTTTGTCTTCTACGGCGCGATGGTCGCCGAGGGCATCATCGCCCTGATCTGGGCGTCCGCGGCGTGCACGCTGCTCGGCGGCGCCGCGATCAAGGAGCTCGGCGGCGGCGGCGCCAACACGGTCTTTGAGATCAGCACGATGACCATGAAGGGCGTCGGCATGGTGCTCGCGGTGCTCGGCGTCATCGCCTGCCCGATCACCTCCGGCGACACGGCGTTCCGCTCCGCCCGCCTGACGATCGCGGACTGGTTCCAGATCGACCAGGGCAAGTGGAAGAACCGCTTGGTGCTCTGCGTGCCCGTGCTGGGCGTCGGCGCGATCCTCGGCTTCGGCAACGCGCTGGGCAAGATCGACTACAACGTGATCTGGCGTTACTTCAGCTGGTCCAACCAGACCCTCGCCATGATCGTGCTGTGGGCGGGCGCGATGTATCTCGCGCAGAACAAGCGCAACTATTGGATCTGCGCCGTTCCCGCGACCTTCATGAGCGCGGTGTCCAGTACGTACTTCGTGATGGCGGGCGAGTGCCTGGGCCTGATCCCGTTCTTCAAGAACAACAAGCTCGTCGGCTATCCCGTCGGCATCATCGTTGCCGTGTGCTTCCTCGCCCTGTTCCTGAGCAAGGCGAAGAAGATCGAGGGCGCCAAGAGCGTCGTCGCCTGATCGCGGACAAAAACAGCCGAAAAGGCGGGAGCGTTGCCTCCCGCCTTTTTTCGGTGATAACGCATCGCAAGGAGTTTTCGGTATGTTGTTTGCACCAAGACCCATCGGAAAAACCACGCTGGACGCGGAAACGCTCGACGCGGACAGGCGGGGCTGCCGGAGGATGGGCCCCTGCGGCATGGGAGAGCGGGCGATCTATCTCGGCAGCCGCTATTTTGAGCGGCGGTTCTATCTTCCGTGGGGCGAGGCGGAGCGCGTGTTCAAGCGCGTCGCCATGAGCAGCGGCGGCTTTTCGGGCAAGGGCGCGTTCGGCGCGATGGCGTATCTGGTCGTCCGCTTCGGCGGCGGGCAGGAGAAGCAGTGCTATTGCAAACGCGAGGAGGACGTGGACCGGGCGCTGGAGTGGATCGCGCAAAACCGCCCCAGCATCCCGACGCACAGCGCCGAGGCGGAGAAAAAGCTCGCCGCCGAGGCGGCGGAGGAGGAGGCGCGCTTTCTCAAGACGCTGCCCGCCGAGGCGGAGGCGGCGCTTGAAACGCTGCGGGCGGCAAAGAAGCACCTCGAAAAGCGCCCCGGCCTCGCGGGCGAGCTGGTCGCCGCGGCGAAGCAAAAGCGCGTGGTCGACAACCTCAAGCCGGGCTATCTGATCGGCGGGGCGCTGCTTGCGGCGCTGGGCGTGCTCGCCATGCTCTACGGCGCCTGGGGGCTGCTGCGGCACAGCGCGGGCGCGGGCTACTTCGCCGCGGGCGGCGGCGTCGCGTTCTTCACCGCGCTCGCCTCCGGCGTGCTGCCGAGCCGCTGGACGAGCAAAAAGTACGCGCAGCGGGAGTGGGAGCGCGTCGTGGGGGCGTGCCGCGACTACTGCGGCGGGCATGACGTTCCCGTGCCGCCGCAGTACGCGCACCCGATCGTGCTGGAGCGCATGATCCGCGTCGTGCGCGAGGGGCGCGCGGCGTCGGCGGCGGCGGCGCTCGCCGTGGTCAAGGACGATTTGCGCGCGCTCAACAGCTCCGTCACCGTGTCGCAGCGGGAGCACGACGAGGTCGCGACGGTCAAGCCGCTGTTTCTCGCCTGCGGCTACCGGGATGAGATTTGAGGGGAGGCGGTCCGTTATGGAAGAACTGTTTGATTTTTTGAAGGGCGAGGGCGTTGACGCCTCGCTGCTGGACGGCGTGCGCGCGTTCCGCGGGCGCTTTCCCACGGAGCCGGAGGCGGCGGCGCGCGTGCCCGCGCCGGAGTATTTCTACTATGGGAAAAAGACCTGGGAGCTGGCGCTGGCGGCGCTGCTCGCGGGGAAAAACCTGCTGCTGGCGGGGCCGAAGGCGACGGGAAAGAACGTGCTCTCGGAAAATCTCGGCGCGCTGTTCGGGCGGCCCGTGTGGAACGTGTCCTTCCACATCAACACGGACGCGTCCTACCTCGTCGGCACGGACACCTACGACGGGCACGCCGTTGTGTTCCGGCCCGGCCCGATCTGGCTGTGCGCGGAAAAGGGGGGCTTCGGCATCCTGGACGAGATCAACATGGCGAAGAACGAGGCGCTGGCGGTGCTGCACGCGGCGCTGGATTTCCGCCGCAGCCTCGACGTGCCGGGCTATGAGAAGCTGGACCTCCGCCCCGACACGCGCTTTATCGCCACGATGAACTACGGTTACGCCGGCACGCGCGATCTGAACGAGGCGCTGACCTCGCGCTTCGCCGTGCTGGACATGCCGGTGATCTCCGAGGAGAACCTGCAAAAGCTGATCTCCCGCCGCTATCCCGCCATCAGCGCCGCGATCCGCGACCAGCTCGCCAAGCTCTACGGCGAGCTGGAGCGCAAGGCGGAGGGCGCGGAGATATCCGACGCCGCGCTGGACCTGCGCGGGCTGCTGGACGCGATCGCGCTGATGGAGCAGGGGCTTTCCTCCGGCGACGCGCTGGAGATGTGCGTCGTCAACAAGTCCTTCGACGCGTACGAGCGCGGGCTAATCCGCGACGTGATCGCGGCGCGCGTCCCCGCCGACCTCACGCGCGACGTCGTGTTCCCCGCATGATCAAAAAGAAATTCACCGGCAGCGCCCGCCGCGCGCGGAACATCGTCTGGAACGCCGCCGGACGCTACGATTTCGAGCCGCCGTTCCTCGCGTTTTTCCCGGACGGCTCGCCCGACTACTATTTCGACATGGTGGTGGGCCTCGCGGACAAGTGGCTCTCGCTGCCGGAGCTGTGGGCGTTCTTCGCGCGCTACGAGGGCGACCGGCGCGCGGACGAGTTCGATGAATTCCTGTGGCTGGGGCTGGAAAACTGCCTGTACGAAAAGGAGCTTGCCGAGCGCCCGATCCTCGCGTCGCTGCGGCGCGAGCGCGCGGAGCGGTTTTTCAGGACGCAGCAGTCCCTCTCGCGCCAGCAGATGGAGTATCAGAGCATGCCGGTCTACACGCAGCAGGAGGCGCGCTGGGCGGCGGTCTGCGGGCGGCGCGCGCCGCTGCTTTCGCCGCGCGAGAAGCGCATGGCGGAGGCGCTGCGCTTCTCCGGCGCGTTGGATACCGCGGGCGTTCTGGCGGCGATGGAGGCGTTCTTGCGGGACTTTTTCCGCTTTTCGTCCGCCGCGCCGCCTTCGCCGGCAAGGGAAGCGGGGGCGCTGGCAAGGCTGCTGCTCAAGCGCGAGCATAAGCGGCAGGACCGCCTGCTCGTCCGCGCGGGCACCGGCGACGGCGGGCATCCCCGCGCGGTGCAGCAGCGCCACGCGGGCCTCGGGCGGCACGTCGGCCCGACGGAGCGGGACGAGGCGTATATCCGCGCCGTGTTCGGGCCCTGCATTCTGCCGCCGCAGGAGCTGCGCGTGCTGGAAAACGACCTCTGCGCGGGGGAGGACGAGGGCTGCCGTCTGTGGGTGGCGCGCGCCGGCGCGCCCGGCGCCGCCGTCGCCTCGGACGAGCGCGACGCCGCGGAGGTGCGCGACGCCGCGGAGGTGCGCGAGAGCGCCGAGCGCCAGCGCCAGCGCAACGAGGCGTTTTTGCGGGAGCACGCCGCTCTGGTGCAGGGCAGCGTCAA
>CACZCL010000087.1 GCA_902779695.1 Oscillospiraceae bacterium
CGAACGATGCGGTGGAGAGCTTTTCGTTCAAGCTGACCTTCGGCACGGACGTCTTTCTGGCGTCGGCTTGGAACGGCGCCCTGGAGATCCATCAAAACGTAAAGGGCGGAGAGCTCGTTGCCACGATCCCCGATCTGCGCGAGTTTACAGCCGATGATTATTCGCTGGAAACCGTCGCGGTTGACGGAGAATCCTTTGTCGCCATGAAGGCGGGCGACTACCTCGTGTATCTCCCCAGCTCCAGCATGAACGCGATGGAGGTGCCGATCAAGCCGTTTGAGGGCACGACGCCGGGCATTATCCTGTATGCCGCGATCGGGGACAGCCCGGAGGGGGCGGTGCTGGAGCTGGAATACTCCTTCCACCGGCTGCTGACGAGCGAGCCGCTGTTCTGGCTCTCGCTTGTCGGCCTGGCGGTCTGGCTGATCGCGCTGATCGTTCTTGCGATCCTCTGGGCGCAGCTGAGAAAGTATCAGGAGCGGCACGAGCGGGACAACAAGATCATCAATGAATCCATCGAAACCTTTACCGGATTCATTGACGCGAAGGACCCGTACACGAACGGCCACTCGAAGCGGGTCGCGATCTATACCCGGCGCATCGCGAAGGAAATGGGCTACGAGGGGGAGGAGCTTGACCGCATCTATTACGTTGCGCTTCTGCATGACTGCGGAAAGATCGGCGTGCCCGACAACATTCTCCGAAAGCCCAGCAGACTGACCGACGAGGAATTCGAGATCATCAAATCGCACACGGTGCGGGGCGGCGAGATCCTCAGCAGCTTCAAGAGCCTTGAAAAGGTGGACGAGGGCGCGCTTTACCACCATGAACGATACGACGGCAAGGGCTATCCGGAGGGGCGCGCCGGCGAGGATATCCCTCTGATCGCGCGGATGATCTGCGTCGCGGATTCGTTTGACGCGATGAATACGAACCGCGTGTACAGGGAAAAGCTCACAAAGGAGCACATCATTCATGAAATCGAATCGAACAGGGGGCGCCAGTTCGACCCCGCCGTCGCGGACGTGATGCTCAGGCTGCTGCGGGATGAGGGAAACCCCTTGGAGATTTGAAACAGAACGGTACGAAAAGGAAAGGAAGAGCAAAATGCGCTGGAGAGAGTACGGCGCGCGGCTGGTGGCGGCGCGCAGAGAGGGCAAGCCCTATTATATGCTGGACGACATCGCGTACGTCTATATCGAGGGCGCGGCGGAGCCGATCAGCTTCGAGGAGCTTTGCGGAAAGGTCAGCGAGCATACGGGGATCGTCATTGAGGACGTTCTGGAGAATCTGGATTTCATCGTCGACGGCATGGAGCGGCAGGGCATTCTGCTCAAGGACGCGGAAGGGCGCTATTCCCTCAACCGCGAAAGCAATCCGTTCCTGTCCCCGCTCGCGGACAACCTCGGCTACAAGCCCGACGCGCTGTAAGCGCGCCGCGCGCGGCGCGGAGAGAAAAGAGCGGAAAGGAGGGACCATGGCAGCGGCAGTTACCGACGTTCTTCGGCAGAAATTCATCATGCAGCTGGTGCTGATCAACTTTCTGCCGCTTCTGGCAATCGCTTTTTTCGTCGTGTTCGTCCGGCTGAATACGCCGTACGAAGCAAGCGTGACGAAGCTGTTCCGCCTGATCGTGAGCTTTATCCTGCTGCTGATCCTGGTGGACAGCGTCGACCTGTACAACATGACGTTTGGGACCGGCGTGACGCTGCAAACGGTCTCCACGGCCCTGGGCTACAATCTGCGCCTGTGGACGCTCCTCGCCCTGATGCAGATCGTGATGCGGTACGAGACCTTTTCCCGGCGGCAGTGGCTCCTGATCTTGATTCCGGCGATTTTGACCCTCTGTATCTCGCTGAGCGCGTTCGGCTCGCATCTGATGTTCTGGTACGAGGGGGCGGAATTCCACCGCGGCCCGCTGTCCCTGACCCCGCATATCGCCTGCCTGATTTACGGGCTGGGTATGCTGGCGTACAGCGCGCGCCTGCTCTCGACCGCGAGCCGGCGGGACGAGGGCGTCATGGTCGTCACCACGATCCTTGCGATGTTTGCCGCCACGGCGGCGGAAACGGTCTTTCAGATCCGCGGCGTCCTCAACGGCATGATCACGATGGCGATCGCGTTCTATTATCTCTATATGTTCATCGACCACTTCAAGCGGGACGAGCTGACGGGGGTGCTGAACCGGGCGAGCTTCAACGCCGACGTTCGGAAATGCGCCGGCAGGATCACCGCGCTCGTTTCGATGGATCTCAACGACCTCAAGAAGATCAACGACGGGCAGGGCCATTCCGCCGGGGACGAGGCGATCCGGACCATCGCGGAGGTGACGGTGAACAATCTGGCGAAAGGCTGCTCCGTGTACCGCATGGGCGGGGACGAGTTTTCCATCCTATGCGTGGGACTGAGCGAGGCGGAGGTCGCGGCGATGATCGAGCGCATCCATCGGGATATGGAAAAGACGCGCTTCCGCTGCTCCGCCGGCTATTGTATGTGGAAGCCCGGTATGGACTTTCAGGACGTGTATGACAGCGCGGACAGGAAGATGTACCTGGAAAAGCAAACGGAAAAGGAGCGTCGGCAGGCATGAGGGAAACGGACGCGAAGCGTATCCTGATCGTTTATACCGGCGGCACCATCGGCATGGTGCGCACGCCGAACGGCTACGCGCCGAAGGAGGGGTACTTCCGCGCGGCGCTCGACGCGATCCCGGCGCTCGCCTCGGAGGAGATGCCGCGCTGGGAGCTGCGCGAGATGTCGCCCCTGCTCGACTCGTCCAACATGACCGTGAACGAGTGGAACGAGATCGCGCGGCTGATCGCGGAGAATTACGAGCGTTATGACGGCTTCGTCGTTCTGCACGGAACGGACACGATGGCGTACACGGCGTCGGCGCTTTCGTTCATGCTGGAAAACCTTGCGAAGCCGGTCGTGCTCACCGGCTCGCAGATCCCGCTGTGCGAGGTGCGCAGCGACGGGCGCGACAATATCATCACGTCGATTCTGATCGCGGCGGGGGGCGCCGTGAACGAGGTCTGCCTCTACTTCGGCGGGAGCCTGCTGCGCGGCAACCGCGCGACGAAGTACTCCGCCGACGGGCTGATCGCGTTCGTTTCGCCGAATTATCCGGCGCTCGCGGAGGCGGGCATCACGATCCGCTACCGCGAGAGCGCGCTTTTGCCGAAGCCCTCGGGCGCGCTGCGGCTGCAGCTGCTGGAGAATGTGCCGATCGGCGTGATCAAGGTTTTCCCGGGGATCCAGTTCGAGCTGTTTGAATCCATTATGACCGAAAAGCTGCGCGGCATCGTGATCGAGACCTTCGGCGCGGGCAATATCCCCGGCGACGGGAACGCCCTGCTGCCGATCATCCGCCGCGCGTTCGCGAACGGCACGGTGCTGACGGTCTGCTCCCAATGCCCGCAGGGCGCGGTGTCGCTCGGCGCGTACGAAACGAGCGGCGCGCTCAAGCGGGCGGGCGCGGTCAGCGGGCTGGACATCACGACCGAGGCCGCCGTCGCCAAGCTTTACTATCTGTTCAGCGCGGGCTATGACAAGGAGGGCGTGAAGGCGCGCATGGAGCGGGATCTGCGCGGCGAAATGACCGTGTGACGCTCCGCCGGAGCGATTTTAAAATCGTAAGAGGGGGGGCGCCGCTATGCCGCCGCCGCATGGCCCGATGGGCAGGGCTTTTTTGACCGAGGAGGAAAAGGCGAACCGGCCGAAGGTGACCGGCGCGCTGCTCAGGCGCGTCTTTTCCTATTTGCTGCCGTACTGGAAGCAGCTTTTGCTGGCGCTTTTGTGCATCGCGCTCTCGTCGCTGCTCACGCTGCTGCCGAGCGTGCTGACCGGACGCATCATCGACGACGGCCTCATCGGGCGCGACCTGCGAAAGCTGATCGTGCTGATCCTCGTTTCGCTGGGCGTGACGCTGGGCGCGAACCTGATCGGCGTCGCGCAGAGCTATCTCAACACATGGATCGCGCAGCACATCACCTACGATATGCGCAACAAGATGTACCGCCATTTGCAGCAGATGTCGCAGCGGTTTTTCACCTCGAACAACCAGGGCGACGTCATCACGCGCATGACGAGCGACATTTCGGGCGTGGAGCGCGTAATCTCCAGCACGTTCACGACCATCCTCTCCAACGCCATCACGCTGGCGGCGGCGCTGGCGCTGATGTACCGGGAAAACTGGGTGCTCGCCACCGTGGGCGTGCTGGTCGTGCCGCTGTTCGTGATCCCCACGCGCTTCGCCGGGCGCACGCGCTGGGAGCTGACGCGCGAGGCGCAGGAGTGCAGCGACGAGATCAACGGCATTCTCAACGAGACGCTTTCGGTCAGCGGGCAGCTTCTGGTCAAGCTGTTCGGCAAGGAGGACTACGAATACGGGAAGTACGAGGACGCGAACCGCCGCATGATCCGCCTCAACATCCGCGAGAGCATGGCGGGGCGCTGGTTCTTCGTCGTGATCTCCACGTTTTCCAGCGTGGGGCCGATGCTGCTCTATCTCGTCGGCGGCGTTTTGATGATGCGCTACGACGCGGCGCTGACCGTGGGCGACGTGACGGTCATGGTCACGCTGCTCGGCAGGCTGTACGGGCCGGTGAACACGCTGCTGAACACGCAGGTGGAGTGGATCCGCTCCATGGCGCTCTTTACGCGCATCTTTGAATACTTCGACATGCCGGTCGAGGTCGAAAGCCCCCGCTTCCCCGTGCGCCCGCCGCGCATCGACGGGAGCGTGGAGTTCAAGCACGTCGATTTTTCCTACGATCCGGAGCGGCAGATCCTGCGCGACGTCAGCTTCCGCCTCGGCGCAGGGCGCAGCGTCGCCATCGTGGGGCCGTCCGGCTCGGGCAAGAGCACGATGATCAATCTGATCCCGCGCCTGTACGACGTGACGGGCGGCAGCGTGGCGTTCTGCGGCGTGGACGTGCGCCGGCTCGACCTTGCGGCGCTGCGTGCCCACATCGGCATCGTGTCGCAGGAGACGTACCTTTTCAACGGCACGATCCGGGAAAACCTGCTCTACGCCAAGCCGGACGCGACGGAGGAGGAGCTGGTTGCCGTGTGCGACAAGGCGAATATCCTGGATTTCATCCAAAAGCAGGAGCAGGGCTTCGACGCGATGGTCGGCAACCGCGGGCTGAAGCTCTCCGGCGGCGAGAAGCAGCGCCTTTCCATCGCGCGCGTGCTGCTCAAGGACCCGGCGCTGCTGATCTTCGACGAGGCGACGGCGTCGCTCGACTCGATCTCCGAGAGCAAGATCCAGGAGGCGATCGACCCGATCATCGCCTCGCGCACGAGCATCCTGATCGCGCACAGGCTCTCCACCATCCTCGCCGCGGACGAGATCCTCGTCGTCAAGGACGGGCGCGTCGTCGAGCGCGGGCAGCACGGCGATCTGGTCAAGGCGGGCGGCGTGTATACGGAGCTGTACGAGACGCAGTTCAAGCGCGCGCTGGAGACGGAGCAGGCGCTCTGATTTGAGTTGAGTCCAATTTATGATTGCAAAAATGCGAAAGGCGTTGTATAATCCCTAACTATGCAACGGCACTTTAAGCATTTAAAGGAGAAAATCGCATGGAAAGAGAAAGACTTGGAAGCCGCCTGGGCTTTATTCTGCTCTCGGCGGGCTGCGCCATCGGGTGCGGCAACGTATGGAAATTCCCGTGGATGACCGGCCAGTACGGCGGGGGCGGCTTCGTGCTCGTTTACATCCTGTGCCTGCTGATCCTGGGCCTGCCGGTCATGACGATGGAGTTCACCGTGGGCCGCGCCGCGCAGAAGAGCCCGGTCAAAATGTATCAGGCGCTGGAGAAGCCCGGCCAGAAGTGGGGCGTTATGGGCTACGTCTCGCTGATCGGCAACTTCAGCCTCATGGCGTTTTACACCGTCGTGTGCGGCTGGATTATCAACTACTTCTGCAAATTCCTCGTGGGGCAGAACAGCGATCTGGGCTTTGTGCCCATGATTACGGATCCGGGCCTGAACGTGACCTTCCTCGCCGTTACCGTCGTCGTCGCCTTCGTGATCCTGAGCTTCAATCTGCAGGGCGGGCTGGAGCGCGTGACGAAGTACATGATGGTGGCGCTGCTGGTCCTGATGCTGATTTTGGCGGTGCACAGCTTCACTCTCCCCGGCGCGAGGGAGGGCATTGCTTTCTATCTCGTGCCTGATTTTTCCAAGATCAACGGCTCCGTCATCGTCGCCGCCATGAACCAGGCGTTCTTTACGCTGTCCCTCGGCATCGGCAGCATGGCGATCTTCGGCAGCTACATCGACAAGGAGCGCTCCCTGATGGGCGAGTCGGTGAACGTCATCGTGCTCGATACGCTGGTCGCTCTGCTGGCGGGCTTCATCATGTTCCCCGCCTGCTTCTCCTACGGCCTTGAGCTGGACGCCGGACCGAGCCTTCTGTTCAACACGATGGCGACCGTGTTCAACAACATGGCGGGCGGGCGCTTCTGGGGCACGCTGTTCTTCCTGTTCATGGTCTTTGCCGCCATGTCCACGGTCCTCGCCGTGTGCGAGAATATCCTCGCCATGACCCGCGACCTCTTCGGCTGGAGCCGCCCCAAGGGCAGCCTGATCTGCGGGATCATCGTGTTCCTGCTGGGCCTGACCACCGCGCTGGGCTACAGCGTGTTTTCCTTCCAGCCCTTCGCGGAAGGCTCCGCCTGGCTGGACTTCTGGGATTTCATCGTCTCCACCAACGCCCTGCCCATCGGCAGCCTGGTCTTCGCGCTGTTCTGCTGCAACGATTTCGGCTGGGGCTGGGATAACTTTGTCAAGGAGGCAAACGCCGGCAAGGGCCTTCAGGTGCAGCCATGGATGAAGCCGCTGTTCCGCTTCGCCGTTCCCGCGATCATCGTGATCCTCTACGTTTACGGGCTGGCGACCTTCGGCTGGCGGTAAGCGTCCGCCCGACCGTGCCAAGAAAACCGACAACAAAGCCCGCGGCTTTCGCCGCGGGCTTTTTGCTGCGCGTGGGATTTACGCCCCGTATACGGTGTAGGTGTCCTTGCCGCTGGACTTGGAGCGGTAGAGCGCCTGATCCGCCTTCTCGAACAGCTTGTCGTAGTCCTCGAACGGGGCGGCGACGGCGATGCCGATCGAGCAGGTGACCGACACCTGCTCGCCGGTGAAGCCGGCGCGGAGCGTTTTGAAGAACTGCTCCGACTTTTCCGCCGCCTGAGCCGCGTCCATGCCGGGGAAGAAGACCGTGAATTCGTCGCCGCCGAAGCGCGAGGCGACGTCGGTCCTTCTCGTGTGCGCCTTGATGCAGTCCGCGACCTTTTTGATGACCTCGTCGCCGTAGAGGTGGCCGTAGGTGTCGTTGACGGTCTTGAAGTTGTCGAGGTCGATGATCGCGAAGACGCCGCTCTCTCCGGTCGTGAGATGGCGGTCCGTCAGGATGCGCGCCGATTTTTTCGTCAGCAGCCCCGTCATGGCGTCGCTGTCCCGCTCCCGCTCGATGAAGAGCCGGTTGGCGAGGCTTTGCATGTTCTTCGCGGCGTAGATCCAGTTGCAGAACATGCTCACGAGGCATACGAACACGGCGTTTGTCGTGTCCAGCGAGACCACGTTGGGATACTTGAACCGGCGCAGCAGCACGCAGTACGTCGCGGCGGTGGCGACGAGCAGCAGATCCATCCGCCACGGCGCGTCGATCATCAGAAAGGGGACGACCAGAAGCAACACGGCGTAGATCGTCCCGTTCTGCGCCGGGTCGGGCGCGAACACCGTGCTGTTGAGCATACCGAAGGTCAGCAGGCACGCGCTTTGCGCGATGCAGGCAGCGTAGCCCGCGTACTTGTTGTCCAGCGGCACCGTCAGCCGAAGGACCAGAAAGGCGACCGACGTGAGCAGCAAAAACAGATAGGCGGGCAGCACGTTCCGGCTCAGCGCGCCGAGAAGCGAGAGCGTGGAGAGCGAGTTATTCTCGCGCACGAGAAGGGGCAAAACCTCCGTATACAGGCTTTTGGAGAGCGTGTTGTAAAGCACGTGCTGCCTGAGCTGATTCAATCGATCCATGACGTTCCTCACAGCGCGCCGCGGCGTTTGGCGCGGCGCTTGGGCTTGTATGAAAAATGTCAAGCGAAAAAACGCTTGACATTTTATAGTTTTTTCGGTACAATAAAGCGCTTATACCCGGCGGGGTGACTGAACGAAATCTCACCCATTAACCATGATTATAGCGAATTGCAGTAAAAAATGCAAGCGGATCGGCAATGTTTCTAAAAACAAAGCCGCGCGTATCGGAGCGGCGACCAATATCTATGGGACCGGCGGAGCGGCCGGCGGCCCCGGGAAAGGCGTGAAGAGCAAATGGCCCACGACAAAATGTACGGCAAGACCCTTCGCAAAAACTTCGCACGGCACGAAGAGGTCATGGAGATGCCAAACCTCCTCGAGCTGCAAAAGACCTCGTACCAGTGGTTCCTTGACTACGGGCTGCGCGAGGTGTTTGCGGACGTGGACGCGATCGCGAACTATGCCGGCAACCTCGAGCTGAGCTTCATTGATTACACGATGGACGAGCAGCCCAAGTACGATGTGGAGGAGTGCAAGGCGCGCGACGCGACCTACGCCGCCCCGCTCAAGGTCAACGTGCGCCTTTATAACAAGGAGACGGGCGAGATCAAGGAGCAGGAGATCTTTATGGGCGATTTCCCGCTGATGACCCAGTCCGGCACCTTCGTCATCAACGGCGCGGAGCGCGTGGTCGTCTCGCAGATCGTCCGCTCGCCCGGCATCTACTACGGCAAGGAGATCGACCTGAAGACCGACCTGCCGCTGATGACCGCGCAGGCGATTCCCTACCGCGGCGCGTGGCTGGAGTACGAGACCGACGCGAGCGAGATCTTCTGGGTGCGCATCGACAAGAACCGCAAGCTGCCCGTCACCGAGCTGCTGCGGGCCATCGGCCTGCACGCGGACAAGGAGATCCTCGACATGTTCGGCGACGACGAGCGCGTCGTGGCAACGCTGGAAAAGGACGCCTGCAAGACCTATGAAGAGGCGATGCTTGAGATCTACCGCAAGCTCCGCCCGGGCGAGCCGCCCACGGTCGAGGCGTGCGAAACGCTGATCCACAATCTGTTCTTCGATCCGCGCCGCTATGACCTGAGCATGGTCGGCCGCTACAAGTACAACAAAAAGCTCGCGCTGCGCGCGCGCATCCGCGGGCAGAAGCTGCTCTTCCCGGTCGCCGATCCGCGCACGGGCGAGATCCTGTACGACGCGGGGCACCTGATGACCGGCGAGGAGGCGGACGAGCTGGACGCCATCGGCGTCAACGACGTGACGCTGGATCTGGACGGGCGCCCGCTGCGCGTGTTCTCCAACCACATGGTCGACCTCGCCCGCTTTGTGGACTTTGACCCCGTCAAGGAGTGCGGCGTCAAGGAGCGCGTGTGCGAGAGCGTGATGCGCGAGCTGCTGGAGCAGTATTCCGGCGACGACCTCAAGGACGCGATCCGCGAGAACGCCGACCGGCTCGTGCCCAAGCACATCCTCGTTGACGATATCCTCGCCTCCGTCAACTATATGAACGCCCTGGCGCACGGCATCGTCCTCAAGGACGACATCGACCACCTCGGCAACCGCCGCCTGCGCTGCGTGGGCGAGCTGCTGCAAAACCAGTTCCGCATCGGCTTTTCCCGCATGGAGCGCGTCATCCGCGAGCGCATGACGATCCAGGATCTCGACATCGTGACGCCGCAGAGCCTCATCAATATCCGCCCCGTCACCGCCGCGATCAAGGAGTTCTTCGGCTCCTCGCCGCTGAGCCAGTTCATGGACCAGACGAACCCGCTCGCCGAGCTGACGCACAAGCGCCGCCTCTCGGCGCTCGGCCCCGGCGGCCTCTCCCGCGAGCGCGCGAACATGGAGGTGCGCGACGTGCACTACAGCCACTACGGCCGTATGTGCCCAATCGAGACGCCGGAAGGCCCGAACATCGGCCTGATCTCCTATCTCGCGACCTATGCCCGCATCAACGAGTACGGCTTCATCGAGGCGCCGTACCGCAAGGTCGACCACAAGACCGGCAAGGTCTCCGACACGATCACCTATATGACCGCCGACGTGGAGGACCAGTATATCGTCGGACAGGCCGCCGAGCCGGTGGACGCCAAGGGCTGCCTGACGAACAAGCGCATCACCTGCCGCCACCGTGACGAGATCGTCGAGGTCGACCGCGAGCGCGTCGATTACATCGACGTCTCCCCGCGCATGATGGTCTCCATCGCGACGGCGATGATCCCGTTTTTGCCGAATGACGACGCGAACCGCGCGCTGATGGGCGCGAATATGCAGCGCCAGGCGGTGCCCCTGCTCCGCCCGGAGGCGCCCATCGTCGGCACCGGCATGGAGCACAAGATCTGCATGGACGCGGAGGTTGCCGTTCTCGCCGAGGGCGACGGCGTCGTGACGAAGATGGACGCGCGCAGCATCACCGTCGCCTATGACGACGGCACGGTCAAGGAGTATCGCCTGACGAAGTTCCTGCGCTCCAACCACGGCACCTGCATCAACCAGCATCCGATCGTCAACGTCGGCGAACGGGTACACGGCAGAAAGCTCGACAAGCAGGGTCACATCCTTGAGGATCCGACCGTCCTTGCCGACGGCCCCGCCACCGATCAGGGCGAGATCGCCCTTGGGCGCAACATCCTCGTCGGCTTTATGACGTGGGAGGGCTATAACTACGAGGACGCGGTGCTCCTCAACGAGCGCCTCGTGCGCGAGGACCTCTACACCTCCATCCACATCGAGGAGTATGAGCTCGACGCCCGCGACACCAAGCTCGGGCCCGAGGAGATCACCCGCGACATCCCGAACGTCGGCGACGACGCGCTCAAGGACCTCGACGAGCGCGGCATCGTCCGCATCGGCGCGGAGGTACACGCCGGCGATATCCTCGTCGGCAAGGTCACGCCCAAGGGCGAGACCGACCTCACCGCGGAGGAGCGGCTGCTGCGCGCGATCTTCGGCGAAAAGGCGCGCGAGGTGCGCGACACCTCGCTGAAGGTGCCCCACGGCGAGAGCGGCATCATCGTGGACGCGAAGGTGTTCTCCCGCGAGGCGGGCGACGATCTGGGTCCCGGCGTCAACATGGTCGTGCGCATTTATATCGCGCAGCGCCGCAAGATCCAGGTCGGCGACAAGATGGCGGGCCGCCACGGCAACAAGGGCGTCGTCAGCCGCGTTCTGCCGCAGGAGGATATGCCCTTCCTGCCCGACGGCACGCCGCTGGACATCGTACTCAACCCGCTGGGCGTCCCGTCCCGTATGAACATCGGGCAGGTGCTGGAGGTTCATCTGGGCTACGCCGCCAAGACGCTTGGCTACAAGGTCGCGACGCCGATCTTCGACGGCGCGAGCTACGAGGAGATCCAGGAGGAGTTGGTTCGCGCCGGCCTCGACCCCGAGGGCAAGAGCTGGCTCTACGACGGGCGCACCGGCGAACGCTTCGACAACAAGGTCACCGTCGGCTACGTCTACTTCCTCAAGCTGCACCATCTGGTCGACGATAAGATCCACGCCCGCTCCACCGGCCCGTACTCCCTCGTCACCCAGCAGCCGCTGGGCGGCAAGGCGCAGTTCGGCGGCCAGCGCTTCGGCGAAATGGAGGTCTGGGCGCTGGAGGCCTACGGCGCGAGCTATACGCTCCAAGAGATCCTGACCGTCAAGTCCGACGACGTGACGGGGCGCGTGCGCACCTACGAGGCGATCGTCAAGGGACACAACGTCCCGCAGCCGGGCGTGCCGGAGTCGTTCAAGGTTCTCGTCAAGGAGCTGCAGGCGCTCTGTCTCGACATTCAGGTGCTCGACCGCGAGGGCAACGAGATCGAGCTCAAGGAGGACGATGACGCGATGGATACATTCAACCTCGCGCGCATGGACGCCGAGGACGAGCGCAGCCGCCGCAACCCGTTCGCCGACGAGGCGGAGTTCGAGGACGCCGGCTTTGCCATCGCCGACGCGGAGGAAGACGGGGAAGACGGCCTGTTTGACGCCGATCCCGGCGAGGACGACGAGGACTGAGAAAGGGGAGGAGAGAGCATTATGAGTTATGTACCGTTTGACGCGATCAAGATCGGGATCGCTTCCCCTGAAATGATTTTGGAGTGGTCCCACGGCGAGGTCAAGAAGCCGGAGACCATCAACTACCGCACGCTCCGCCCGGAGCGCGACGGATTGTTCTGCGAGCGCATTTTCGGACCGACGAAGGACTGGGAGTGCCACTGCGGCAAGTACAAGAAGATCCGCTATAAGGGCAAGATCTGCGACCGCTGCGGCGTCGAGGTGACGCGCGCGAAGGTGCGCCGGGAGCGCATGGGCCACATCGAGCTTGCGACGCCCGTGAGCCACATCTGGTACTTCAAGGGCATCCCCTCCCGCATGGGCCTGCTGCTGGACATCAGCCCGCGCATTCTGGAAAAGGTGCTCTACTTCGCGGCGTATATCGTCACCGACCCCGGCGAGACGCCGCTTGCGAAGAACCAGATCCTCTCCGAGAAGGAGTACCGCGATTACCGCGAGAAATATGAGAACGACTTTGACGCCGGCATGGGCGCCGAGGCGGTGAAGAAGCTGCTGGAGCAGATCGACCTGGAGGCGCTCTCCGCCGAGCTGCACGAGGAGCTGAAGACCGCGAACGGGCAGAAGAAGGCGCGCATCGTCAAGCGTCTTGAGGTCGTGGACGCGTTCCGCATCTCCGGCAACAAGCCGGAGTGGATGATCATTACCATCCTGCCGGTTATCCCGCCCGAGATCCGCCCGATGGTCCAGCTCGACGGCGGCCGCTTCGCGACGAGCGACCTCAACGACCTCTACCGCCGCGTCATCAACCGCAACAACCGCCTCAAGAGGCTCATCCAGCTCAACGCGCCGGACATTATCGTGCGCAACGAAAAGCGGATGCTTCAGGAGGCGGTGGACGCGCTGATCGACAACGGCCGCCGCGGCAAGCCCGTCACGGGCCCGAGCAACCGGCCGCTCAAGTCTCTCTCCGAGATGCTGCGCGGCAAGCAGGGCCGCTTCCGTCAGAACCTGCTCGGCAAGCGCGTCGACTACTCCGGCCGTTCGGTCATCGTCGTCGGCCCGAGCCTCAAGATCTATCAGTGCGGCCTGCCGAAGGAGATGGCGCTCGAGCTCTTCAAGCCGTTCGTTATGAAGCGGCTGGTCGAGACGAACAAGGCCTCCAATATCAAAGAAGCGAAAAAGAAGGTCGACCGCGTCAACAACGACGTCTGGGACGCGCTGGAATACGTGATCAAGGACCATCCGGTCCTGCTCAACCGCGCGCCGACGCTGCACCGTCTGTCGATCCAGGCGTTCGAGCCGGTGCTCGTCGAGGGCCGGGCGATCAAACTCCATCCGCTCGTATGCACGGCGTTCAACGCGGACTTCGACGGCGACCAGATGCCGGTGCACGTTCCGCTGTCCGCCGAGGCGCAGGCGGAGGCGCGTTTCCTGATGCTCTCCGCCAACAACCTCCTCAAACCGGTGGACGGCCGCGCCGTCACCGTGCCGTCCCAGGATATGATCCTCGGCTCCTACTATCTCACCATCATCCGCGACGGCGAGCTCGGGGAGGGGAGAGTGTTCCGCGATTTTGACGAGGCGATGATGGCGTACGCCGGGCATCAGCTCGGTCTGCACGCAAGGATCAAGGTCCGCCGCGAGGCGACCGTGGACGGAGAGAAGATCTCCAAGGTCATCGACTGCACCCTCGGCCGTCTGATCTTCAACGCGAACATCCCGCAGGATCTCGGCTTTGTCGACCGCAGCGATCCCGCAAACGCCCTCGAGCTGGAGGTCCAGTTCCCCGCGACCAAGAAAAAACTCACCGAGATCGTCGACCGCACGATCAAGCTGCACGGCCTCGGCGTCGCCGCCGCCACGCTCGACGCGATCAAGGCGACGGGCTACAAGTATTCCACCGTCAGCGGTCTCTCCATCTCCGTCTACGATATGACGATCCCGCCGGAGAAGAACGACCTGATCCACCAGGCGGAGGACAAGGTCGCCTTGATCAACGACCAGTTCGCGGAAGGCGAACTCGAAGAGCACGAGCGCTACGACCACGTCATCAAGACCTGGGAGAAAGCGACCAAGGAGATCACCGAGGCGCTCCAGAAGGGCTTTGACAGCTACAACCCGATCAAGATGATGATCGACTCCGGCGCCCGCGGCAACGCGAGCCAGCTCCGTCAGCTCGCCGGTCTGCGCGGACTGATGTTCGCGACCGACGGCCGCACGATGGAGATCCCGATCAAAGAGAACTTCCGCGAGGGCATGAACATCCTCGACTACTTCGTCGGCGCCCGCGGCTCCCGTAAGTCCCTGTCCGATACCGCTCTGAAGACGGCGGACTCCGGCTACCTGACGCGGCGTCTGGTCGACGTCTCGCAGGACGTGATCGTCCGCGAGGAGGATTGCCATACGAAGCACGGGCTCGTCGTGTCCGCGATCTATGAGGACAGCGACGGCACCGGCAGCGAGCGCAACGTGATCGAGCCGCTGATCGACCGCATCGTCGGCCGGTACGTCCTCGGCGACGTCGTCGATCCGAAGACCGGCGAGGTCCTCGTGGAGGACGATCACCTGATCACGCCCGCCATCGGCAAGCGGATCGTGGACGCGGGGATCGAAGAGGTCAACGTCCGCTCCATCCTCCGCTGCGAGGCGAAGCGCGGCGTCTGCGCGCACTGCTACGGCCTGGATCTTGCGCAGGGCAAGACCGTCGATATCGGCGAGTCGGTCGGTATCATCGCGGCGCAGTCCATCGGCGAGCCGGGTACCCAGCTTACCATGCGTACCTTCCACACCGGCGGTATCGCAAGCGCCAACATCACCCAGGGTCTTCCCCGTATCGAGGAGCTCTTTGAGGCGAGACG
>CACZCL010000088.1 GCA_902779695.1 Oscillospiraceae bacterium
GCATCGCGAAGCTCAGGTTTTCGTAGACGGTTTTTTTCTCGATCAGGCGGAAATCCTGGAAGATGACGCCGATGGAGCGGCGCAGCAGCGGGATCTGCCGGTCGGAGATCTTGGTCAGGCTGAAGCCGTTGACCACCACGCGCCCGCTCGTGGGCAGGATCTCGCCGGTCAGCAGCTTGATGATCGTGGATTTGCCCGAGCCGGACGGTCCGACCAGAAACACGAATTCGCCGTCCTCGATCGTCAGCGTGATGCCGCGCAGCGCGTAGGTGCCGTTGTCGTATTCCATTTCCACGTCCTTGAGCCGGATCACGCGCGCGCCGCCCCCTTTCGCCGGCATTTTCCCAAAGCCGGCAAAAAATATCCTTTTGCATTATAACGGACTTTGCGGGAAATAGCAAGGATAAATTATGTAAACAGCGCGCGGACAAAAGAAAAAGGCAAAAGGAAAAGCGGGGAAGCAATCGCTTCCCCGCCCCAAAATGCCGTTGCTTCGCTTTGCGCCGCCGCGTTACGCCTCGATCCCGCGGGAGGCGAGATACTTTTTGACCATCAGCGCAACCTTGAAGGTGATGGCGTCGTCGAACTCGCGCAGGTCGAGCCCGGTGAGCTTCTTGATCTTCTCCAGCCGGTAGACCAGCGTGTTGCGGTGGACGAAGAGCTTGCGCGCCGTCTCGGAGAGGATGAGGTTGTTTTCAAAGAATTTGTTGATCGTAAAGAGCGTTTCCTTGTCGAGCGCGTCGATCGGGTTTTTCTTGAACACCTCCTGCAAAAACATCTCGCACAGCGTCGTCGGCAGCTGGTAGATCAGACGGCCGATGCCGAGGTTTTCGTAGTTGATGATGAATTTCTCCGTGTCGAAGACCTTGCCGACCTCAATGGCGATCTGTGCCTCCTTGTAGGAGCGGGCGAGGTCGCGCAGATGACCCGCCACGGTGCCGATGCCGATGATGACCGTGCTCTCGCCCCCGACGCGCAGCGATTCCTCCAGCTGCGCCGCGAGCTTTTCCAGATCGTGCGTATCCGCGTCCGCGCCCACGTGCTGGATGAGCACGATGTCGCTCTCGCCCATGGAGACCACGGTGCCGGTCTGCCGGTCGGACAGGATGCTCTGCACCGCCTCGACCGTCACGTTCTCCGCCCGGTCGTCGCGGCGGCGGATCACGAAAACGCCGCGCGGCGCCTCCGCGTCGACGTGCAGCTCCTTGGCGCGGATGTAGATGTCGCTGAGCAGGATGTTGTCGGAGATGATATTTTTCACGAACGAGGTCTTGTCGTGCTTTTCCTCATAGTAGCTCTTCGCGCCGTTGAGCGCGACGGCGGCCATGGCGCAGGCGGTGCGGCTGAACTCGCCCTCGCCCTCGGCGTAAGCGGCAAAATCGAACTGCCCGCCCCAACTGGAGAGCGCCTTGAACGTCTTTCCCTCCAGCGCGACGCAGGACTCCTGCGCCTCGTTGATCGGATCGACGAGCTGCGGCCACTTCTTGCCGATCTCCTGCAGGTCGGTACATGCGATGACCGTCCCCTCGGAGTCGATCACGCCGATCCGGGTATCTGTCGTTTCCTTCAGCTGCGAAACGACGTTGAGAAACATTCTTCCGGACATAGTCTTCCTCCCCCTCGCGCTCTTCCTTTGCGCTCTTTACATCACGCCCACCACAGGACGTGATTTGTGCAACCTGCCAACGAACTGCCCTCATTATACGCGATGATTGGAAAGTTTGCAAGGCATTTTTTCTTTTTTTCACAAAATTTTTTCGTTTTTTTGGCCATTTCGTAAATAGAGAGGAAACGCCGCTGGAAAAACGGCTGTATTTTGTTGGGCAAATTGCCTATTTGAGTTTTTTCTCCTCCTCTTTTGTCAGCTCCCGCCACTCGCCCGGGGCAAGGCGCTCGTCCAGCGTGAGCGCGCCCATGGCGAGGCGTTTGAGGTACAAAACCGGCTTCCCGCGCGCGGCGAGCATCCGCTTGACCTGGTGGAATTTCCCCTCGCGGAGCGTGACCAGCGCCTCGCTTTCCGCGCCCGCGGAGAGGATGCGAAGCTCCGCCGGCAGGCAGTGAAGCCCGCCGCCGAGCGTCATGCCCGCGGCGAACGCCGCGCGGTCCGCCTCGTCGAGCGCCCCCTGCACGCGCACATAGTACAGCTTGTCGACGTGCCGCTTCGGGGACAGCAGCGCGTGCGCCAGCGCGCCGTCGTCCGTCAGCAATAGCAACCCCTCGGCGTCCTTGTCGAGCCGGCCGACCGGGAAGAAGCCGCGGCGGCGGTACTCCTCCGGCAGAAGCTCCAGCACGGTGCGCCCGCGACCGTCCTCGGTGGCGGAGAGCGTGCCCGCCGGCTTGTGCAGCATCACGTAGGTGTGTGCGGCGAGGCGCAGCGCCTCGCCGTCGACCGTGAGCGCCGCCGTCTCCGCGTCGTATTTTTCCTCCGCGGACGCCGGAACGCGCCCGTCAACGCGCACGCGTCCCTCCCGCACGAGCCGCTTCGCCTCGCTGCGCGACCAGCGCCCCGTCGAGGCAAGCAGCTTGTCCAACCGCTCCGCTGCCATGGTATCCACTCCTTTGCCGCAATACAACGCAACGATTATATCATATCCTGTCCCGTTTGTGCATACAAATGCGAAGAAAGGATGTGTCCGCCATGTTTATCGTCACCGCGAAGGTTCCGGAGCGCCGCGGCGTTCTGCTCGGCGCGCTCGTTGTTTTGGCGGCGCTTGCCGCCGCGCTGCTGCTGCGCGGGCGAAGCGCGGCGGCCGAGCCGGACGCGCTGCGCGCCGAAACGAACGCGGCGCGCGTCGCCTACCTCGCCTCGCTGGGCTGGGAGGCGGAGGAGGAGCCCATCGAGGCGCTGCTTGTCGCGCTGCCCGGGGAGATGGTCGAGCCGTACCGCTCCTATAACGATCTGCAGCTCCGGCAGGGCTTCGATCTGACACCCTACCTCGGCGAGACGCTGGAGCGATACACCTACGCGGTGCGAAACTATCCGGGGCGGCCCCGGGGCTGCCAGGCGGATCTGTATCTTTCCGGGGGCAGGATCGTCGCGGGGGATATCGTGTGCAGCGGCGCGGACGGTTTCATCGCGCCGCTGGAGTTCCCGCGGGAGTGAGGAAAAGCCGCCCCTTTGGGGCGGCTTTTTTGTTGGTGCCGGTGACCGGACTCGAACCGGTACGCTGTCGCCAGCGGTGGATTTTGAGTCCACTACGTCTACCAATTCCATCACACCGGCAAAGACCGTAAACTATTATACGGGAAAAACCGTCGGTTTGCAAGACTATTTTTCTTTGCATTCCGCGGAGAAAAAGCCCGCCCTTTCGGGCGGGCTTTTCGGTTGTTTTTGCCTGTTTGCGAGGTTTTGAGGCGCGTCACGGGAGCTGATAGGTGAAGCTTTGGGAAAGCGGCGCAAATGTATTATAGTCCACAACAAACGCGCGAATCGTCGCGGCGTCATTGAGCGAGAGGCCGTCCATACCAATATAGGATCTGTCCTCTCCGTCCACGCCTGCTTGCCATTGGTCCACACGCGTGGCGCAGTCAAGCAGGCGTCCGTTCGCGTCATAGGCGGCGGCAATGACCTCGACATAGTCCGGCCCGCTGTTGTTGCACACGAGCACATACACCTCGCCGTTCCTGATCTCGATCTCCTCGATCTCATACGGCATGGGGTACCGATACGTCCTGCGCACATACGTATTGCCATTGTTGGGATCCTGCCCCAGATAGTAATACAGGCAGCCGTCGCCGGCGGCAAGGCCATAGATATAGCCGATGCTCTGCTCCTCCTCGGACCGGTCGTAAACCTTTTCGATCGTCCCGGTCATGGCAAGCGAGTAAATGGCAGCGGGCGTGTTGAAGTATAAGCTGTTTCCAAGCGCCGTGACCGTGATATAGGAGTCGGACCATATGTGCGAGGCGTCGCCCCAGACATACCAAGTGGCCTCCTCTGTGGTCCCCTCTCCGATGCTGACCGGCGTTTCCGTCCCGCCGGCGGCGCGCAGATACACATGGTCATGGTCGCTCGATTTCGCGTAGCCGTAACAGCCGTTCAGCATTGGGAGCGCCACAGTCACATCCTGCCAGAAATAACTGTCGTACTTCGTGCCGCCGGGTACGGTATTGTAGACGTTGTTGCCCAGCGGATCGACCCAGTCGGTTCCAGCGCTGTGTCCTGTGCCTCCGGAGTCCTTGGCGGTATGCATGGCGTCCCTGCTGCGCAGGAAATTCGTGTGCCCGCAATAGTATTCGGCGTCGTTCAGCGGATCGTCCCAAGTGCAGTCGACATAGTATCGCTCCCCGTCCAGCGTCACCAGGTTCCACGCGTGATCTTGCGCCTCGCTCGACACAACCGGCGCGGAAAGCCCCGCCAGCTTCGCAAGGCAGGCATACGCCTCCGAGTAGCCCTGGCACACGGCGGTCCCGTCCACAAGCGCGTCGTAGGCATTGTGGCGAGTGAGCGATTTGTCATAATAGCAGTGCGTCACCAGATAGTCGTGCAGAAACAGATACTTCTGCTCGTCGGTCATGGAGGCGTCGAGCTGTGCGAGGATGGAATCACACACCGCGTTAAACGTCCGGATCTGCTCGTCCGTATACCCCTCGTACTCCGGGGTAATCTCTACGACGGTGTCCTCTCTGGATTTCCACGAAAACCCGCCGGAAACATAGAACAATTCCGGGTTCTCGTTCAGGACCTCTTTATAGCAGAGTTTCCCTTCATCGACGGTCAACCCATATGAGCTGACGTCGATGGATTCGGCCTGCGCCTCCAAGGCCGCCAAAATCGCCGCCTTTGCCTGCGTCTTTGTCGCGCTGGAGGCAAGCAGCGTCACGCCGCGCTCTGTCTCCTTGGGAAAGCCGCCGAACTGGATCAGCTCGTCCGAGAGATCGGCGTATCCCACTCCCGTTTCCTCCGCCGCCAGCGCGGACGCGGGCAGCAGCGCCAGCGCCAGGCACAGCGCCGGCAGCAAACTCCAAAAGCTCTTTTTCACGCGAAACCCTCCTTGCTTGCAGGAATAGATATCAGAATTATAGCGTATCCGCGCGGCTTTGACAAGAAGAAACGCCGCGTTTTCCCGGTTTTTGTGCAAAAGCACGGGAAAGGGCGTTCCCTTTCCCGTGCTTCGTCGATCAGATCGCGTTGGTGAAGCCGCGCAGCGGCGCGTAGATATCCGGCTCCTCGGGCTTCTCCGGCTCGGGGACGATCTCCTGCGCGAAGTCGCGGTATGCGGTCAGGCCCGCGCCGGCGGGGATCAGCTTGCCGATGATGACGTTCTCCTTCAGGCCGACCAGATGGTCCACCTTGCCCTTGATCGCCGCCTCGGTGAGCACCTTGGTCGTCTCCTGGAACGACGCCGCGGACATCCACGAATCGGTGGCAAGCGACGCCTTCGTGATACCCATGAGCAGCTGCGTCGCCTCCGCCTCGCGCAGCGGCTCGCCGGTCTCGGCGTTGACCTCGCCGGCGGCATTGCGGGCGCGGATCTTCCCGTTCTCGTCCTCCAGTTCCAGCAGGTCGACCATCGCGCCGGAGAGCAGCGTCGTGTCGCCCGCGTCCTCGACGCGGACCTTGCGCATCATCTGGCGCACGATGACCTCGATGTGCTTGTCGTTGATATCGACGCCCTGCTGGCGGTAGACCTTGAGCACCTCGCTGATGAGGTAGTCGTGCACGGCGCCCGTGCCGCGGATGCGGAGGATGTCGTGCGGGCTGAGCGCGCCGTCCTGCAGCTGATAGCCCTTTTCGATCACGTCGCCGTCGCTGACGCGAAGGCCGGTGTGCGGCACGGCGTAGTTGCGCACCTCGCCGTCGTCCGCCGTGACGATGATGTTGACGAGGCTGCCCTTCTGGGACTCCTCAAAGCGCACCTTGCCCGCGATCTCGGAGAGCGTCGCCATCTTCTTCGGGCGGCGCGCCTCGAACAGCTCCTCAACGCGCGGAAGGCCCTGCGTGATGTCGCCGCCGGCGACGCCGCCGGTGTGGAACGTGCGCATGGTCAGCTGCGTGCCGGGCTCGCCGATGGACTGCGCGGCGATGATGCCGACCGCCTCGCCGGGGCCGACGGGCTTCGAGGTGGCGAGGTTCATGCCGTAGCACTTCGCGCACACGCCGCTGTGCGCCTTGCAGGTGAGCACCGTGCGGATCTCGACGGAATGGATGTCGAAGCTCTCCAGCGTCGCGGCGTCGTCGGAGGTAAGCATGTGATCCTTGGAGAACAGCACCTCGTCCGTGCCGGGCTTGCAGATGTCGTGCACCGGATAGCGGCCGTTGATGCGCTCGGAGAACTGCTCGATGATCTGCCCGTTCTCGCTGATCTCGGACGCCATGATGCCGGTCTCCGCGCCGCAGTCGTCGCTGCGGATGATGACGTCCTGGCAGACGTCGACCATGCGGCGGGTCAGATAGCCGGAGTCCGCGGTACGAAGCGCCGTATCGGCAAGGCCCTTGCGGGCGCCGCGGGAGGAGGTGAAATACTCCAGCACCGACAGGCCCTCGCGGAAGTTCGCTTTGACGGGGATCTCGATCGTGCGGCCGGCGGTGTTCGCCATCAGGCCGCGCATACCGGTCAGCTGGCGGATCTGCTTCATCGAGCCGCGGGCGCCGGAGTCCGCCATCATGAACACGGGGTTGTAGCGGTCCATGTTCGCCTGCAGCGCCTCGGTGACGTCCTCGGTGGTCTTTTCCCACTCGCGCACGACCTGACGGTAGCGCTCGTCGTTGGTCATAAAGCCCATCTTGTACTGGTCCTCGATCTCGACGACGCGCTTTTCCGTCTCGCTGATGAGGGTGTACTTCTCGGCGGGGATCGTCATATCCGCGACGGAGATCGTGATGGCTGCGCGGGTGGAATACCTGTAGCCCGTCGCCTTGATGTTGTCCAGCACCTCCGCCGCGACGGTGAAGTTGTGCTTCTTGATGGCGCGGTCAACGATCTTGCCGAGCAGCTTCTTGCCGCAGATCTCGGTGATCTCATAGTCGAAATACTGCTCCGTGGGATTGCCGTCCGCGTCCACGCGCCTGACAAAGCCGAGATCCTGCGGCACGTTGTGGTTGAACAGGATGCGCCCGATGCTCGCGCGCACGATGCGGCTGCCCGTCGTGCCGTCGGGCAGCGTCTTCGTCTTGCGCACGAGGATCGGCTGGTGGATGCCGATGAGGTGATCGTCGTAGGCGAGCATCGCCTCGTCCTCGTCGCGATAGACGTTCAGGTGGATCGACGCCTTTTCCTCGTCCGTCAGCTCGTCGTAGCTCTTGCCGGCGAAGGCAAAGGGGATATTCTCCGGCCAGAACTCGTCGTTGTCCATCTGGGAAACGCCGTTTTCAAAGCGCTCCAGCGTCAGGTAATACGAGCCGAGCACCATGTCCTGCGTCGGCACCGTGACGGGGCCGCCGTCCTGCGGGCGCAGCAGGTTGTTGGCGGAGAGCATCAGGATACGCGCCTCCGCCTGCGCCTCGGCGCTGAGCGGGACGTGGATCGCCATTTGGTCGCCGTCGAAGTCCGCGTTGAACGCCGTGCAGTTGAGCGGGTGCAGCTTGAGCGCGCGCCCCTCGACCAGCACCGGCTCGAACGCCTGAATGCCCAAGCGGTGCAGCGTCGGCGCGCGGTTGAGCATGACGGGATGGTCCTTGATGACGACGTCCAGCGCGTCCCAGACCTCGGGCCTGCCCTTGTCGACCATCTTCTTGGCGGACTTGATGTTGTTGGCGTTGCCGTCCTCGACCAGCTTCTTCATGATGAACGGGCGGAACAGCTCCAGCGCCATTTCCTTCGGCACGCCGCACTGATAGATCTTCAGCTCCGGGCCGACGACGATAACGCTTCGTCCGGAATAGTCGACGCGCTTGCCGAGCAGGTTCTGGCGGAAGCGGCCCTG
>CACZCL010000089.1 GCA_902779695.1 Oscillospiraceae bacterium
CGCCGCCCTCGGGGCCGAGGTCGATGATGTGGTCGGCGCACTTGATGACGTCGAGATTGTGCTCGATGACGAGAACGGTGTTGCCCGCGTCCACCAGACGCTGCAAGACCGCCAGCAGCCGCCGCACGTCGTCGGCGTGCAGGCCGGTCGTCGGCTCGTCGAGGATATAGATGGTGCGCCCCGTCGCGCGCTTGCTCAGCTCCGTCGCCAGCTTGACGCGCTGCGCCTCGCCGCCGGAGAGCGTCGTGGACGACTGGCCCAGCCGGATGTAGCCGAGGCCCACGTCGTAGAGCGTGCGCAGCCGTCCGGCGAGCTTCGGCAGATCGCGGAAGAACTCCAGCGCCTCCTCCACGGTCATGTCCAGCACGTCGGCGATGTTTTTGCCTTTGTAGCGCACCTCCAGCGTTTCGCGGTTGTAGCGCTTGCCGTGGCAGACCTCGCAGGGGACGTAGATGTCCGGCAGGAAGTGCATCTCGATCTTGAGCTGCCCGTCGCCGGCGCACGCCTCGCAGCGTCCGCCGCGCACGTTGAAGCTGAAGCGCCCGTTCGTATAGCCGCGCGCCTTGGCGTCCGGCGTGGAGGCGAAGAGGTCGCGAATGTCGTTGAAGAGGTTGGTGTACGTCGCGGGGTTCGAGCGCGGCGTGCGCCCGATGGGCGTCTGGTCGATGCAGATGACCTTGTCGAGAAACTCCTCGCCCTCGATGGCGCGGTGGCGCCCGGCGCGGACCTTCATGCGGTTTAAGTCGGCGCCCAGCTTTTTGTAGATGATCTCGTTGACCAGCGACGACTTGCCGCTGCCCGAAACGCCGGTGACGCAGGTGAAGGTGCCGAGCGGGATCTCCACGTCGACGCCGCGCAGGTTGTTCTCCGCCGCGCCGCGCACGACGAGCTTGTTCCCGCTGCCCGCGCGCCGCTGCGCCGGCACGGCGATGCGCCGCTTGCCGGAGAGGTACTGCCCCGTGAGCGAGCGCGGGTTCGCCATGATCTCCTCCGGCGTGCCGGCGGCGACGATCTCCCCGCCGTGGACGCCCGCGCCGGGGCCGACGTCGATGATGTAGTCCGCGGCGCGCATGGTGTCCTCGTCGTGCTCGACGACGATCAGCGTGTTGCCGAGGTCGCGCAGGCGCTTAAGCGTGGCGAGCAGCTTGTCGTTGTCGCGCTGGTGCAGCCCGATGGACGGCTCGTCGAGGATGTAGAGGACGCCCATGAGGCTGGAGCCGATCTGGGTGGCGAGACGGATGCGCTGCGCCTCGCCGCCGGAGAGGGAGGCGCTGGCGCGCGAGAGCGTCAGGTATTCCAGCCCCACCGAGCGCAGGAAGCCCAGACGCGATTTGATCTCCTTGAGGATGCGCTCGCCGATGAGCGTCTGCTGCTGCGTGAGGGTCAGGTTTTCGAGGAAGTCCAGCGCGTCCGTCACGGACTTGTCGGAAAAGTCCGCAATGTTCATGCCGCCCACCGTGACCGCGAGCGCCTCCCTGCGCAGGCGCTTGCCGCGGCACTCGGGGCAGGGGCACTCGCTCATGCACTCCTCCAGCTCGGCGCGCACGCTGTCGCTCTGCGTTTCGTGATAGCGGCGCTCCAGATTGTTCACCACGCCCTCGAAGGGCTGGAACAGCGTGCCCTTGCCGCGGGGCTGGTCGTATTGCAGCTCCAGCTTTTCGCCCTTCGTGCCGTAGAGGATGACGTCCAGCACCTCGTCGGAGAGCTTTTCCACCGGATCGCGGAGCGAAAAGCGGTACTTTTTGGAAAGCGCGTCGAAATACATGCGGGAGATGCCGTCGCCGCGGACGTTGTTCCAGCCCGAGGCGCAGATCGCCCCGTCGAGGATGGAGAGCGAGCGGTTGGGGATCACCAGCTCGGGGTCGACCTTGAGCTGCGAGCCGAGGCCCGTGCAGGCGGGGCAGGCGCCGAAGGGGTTGTTGAACGAGAACATGCGCGGGGCAAGCTCCTCGATGGAAACGCCGCAGTCCTCGCAGGCGTAGTTCTGGGAAAAGAGCACATCGCGCTGCTCCTGAAGAAGATTGACCAGCACCAGCCCGCCGGAGAGGGACGCCGCCGTCTCGGCGGAGTCGGTCAGGCGGTGGACGACGTCGGGGCGGAGGATGAGCCGGTCGACGACGATCTCGATGTTGTGCTTTTTGTTCTTGTCGAGCTTGATCTCCTCGTCCAGCTCGTACATGCTGCCGTCCACGCGCACGCGGACGTAGCCCGATTTGCGCGCGTCCTCGAAGATCTTGGCGTATTCGCCCTTGCGCCCGCGGATGACCGGCGCCATAACCTGGATGCGCGTGCCCTCCGGCATCGCCATGAGCGCTTCAATGATCTGGTCGATGGACTGCTGGCGGATCTCCTTGCCGCATTTGGGGCAGTGGGGCGTGCCCACCCGCGCCCAGAGCAGGCGGAGATAGTCGTAGATCTCCGTCACCGTGCCCACCGTGGAGCGCGGGTTCTGCGAGGTGGTCTTCTGGTCGATGGAGATGGCGGGGGAGAGCCCGTCGATGTAGTCGACGTCGGGCTTTTCCTTCTGCCCGAGGAACATCCGCGCGTAGGACGAAAGGCTCTCGACGTAGCGGCGCTGCCCCTCGGCGTAGATCGTGTCGAACGCGAGGGAGGATTTGCCGCTGCCGGAAAGTCCGGTCACCACCGTGAGCGAATCGCGCGGAATTTCGACGTCGACGTTTTTGAGGTTGTTTTCCCGCGCGCCCTTGACGTAGATTTTACTGTTCATAGGCAATCATCCTTATTCCGTGATGAGATCGGCGGTTTTCGCGCCGAGAAGCGCCAGCAGCGCCTCCGGGGCAAGCTCCACCTGCGCGCCGATGCGCCCGGCGCTGACGAACACGGCGCCGCCGTCCGTGACGGCGCGGTGGAACACCGTGGGATAGCGTTTTTTCATGCCAACCGGCGAGCAGCCGCCGCGCACGTAGCCCGTGAGCGGGAGCAGCTCCTTGACGGCGAGCAGCTCGACGGATTTCTCCCCGACCGCCTTCGCCGCTTTCTTGAGGTCCAGCGTCTGCGCCACGGGGAGGCAGAACACGTAGAGCTGCCCGCTCGCGCCCCGCGCGACCAGCGTTTTGTAGACGCGCGCGGCGTCCTGTCCCAGCGCGCGGGCGATGTGCAGCCCGTATTCGCGGTCGCCCAGCGGGCTTTCCGCCTCCTCGTAAACGTGCGGCGTGTAGGGGATCTTCTGCTGCTCCAGAATGCGCATCACGTTGGTTTTTTCCTCTTTACGCTTCGCCATGGCGGGGCGCGTCCTCCTTTGCAAGCAAAATAACGCCGCCGAGCACGCAGGCGACGCCCAGCAGCACCCAGACGCTCAACCGCTCGTGGAACAGCACCACGCCGTTGAGCGCGGCGACCACCGGCTCGATGTTCGCGATGATCGACGCCTTGCCGCTCTCCACGCCCTCCAGCCCTTTTGTGTAAAAGAGATAGGGCAGCACCGTCGCCACCAGTACGAGGCCGGCTGCGCCCGCGGCGCCGCGCGCCGTCGCCAGGGCGGGAAGAAGCGCCGGCGCGTCGAGAAAGGCAAGCGACCCGAGCCCCGCGAACAGGAACGTCCAGTAGATCATCGTATAGCTGTCGTATTGGGCGAGGCCGTAATGCGCGAAGATCGTATAGGTCGCGTAACAGAACGCGGAGGCGACGCCGAAGGCAAGGCCGCGGGGCGTGCCCGTCAGCTCGCCGCCCACGACGCCGGAGACCAACGCGCAGCCCAGCAGCGCCAGCGCCAGCGCCGCGAGCTTGCGGCGGGTGATCGGCGTTTTCCACAGCAGCGCGCTCATCACCACCACCATCGACGGCGCGAGATAGAGCAGAATTCCCGCCACGGCGAGCGAGCATTCCGCCTGGCAGTTGAAATAGACCCACGAGAGGCAGAGAATGCTGATAAGACCGCTTGCGGCAAAGATCGGCAAATGCCGCGGTTTCACGTGAAACACGCCGCGGCGGAACAGGGCGAACACCAGCGTAAGGAGCACAAAGCTGGGGAAATTGCGCACGAAAACGCGGTTTTGCATCCCGACGCCCGCGGAGCCGAGCAGCCGGTTGAACACGCCGATAAAGCCCCAGCACACGGCGCCGAGGATCACGAAGGCATAGGAGAGGTACTTTTTCATGGGATATTCCTTTGCACGCGGCGACGCTCTTTTCCCGCGCGGAGAGCGCGTCAGCCCGTTTCCTTTCGCAGCTCGATGATGCGGTCGCGCAGGATCGCGGCGTACTCGAATTCGAGCATCCGGCTCGCCTCCTGCATCTCCTTTTCGAGCTTTTTGATCTGTTCGTCCCGCTCGCGCTCCGAAAGCTTGCGCTTGCCGCGGCGGCGGGCGGAGTCCTCCTCGCGCCTGGAGATCTCCAGCACCTCGCGGATGTCCTTGCGGATCGTCTGCGGCACGATGCCGTGCGAGCGGTTGTAGGCGTCCTGAATGGCGCGGCGGCGCTCCGTTTCGTCGATGGCGTTTTTCATCGACGGCGTGACCGTGTCGCCGTAGAGCACCACCAGCCCGTCCGCGTTGCGCGCGGCGCGCCCGATGGTCTGCACCAGCGAGGTCTCGCTGCGCAAAAAGCCCTCCTTGTCCGCGTCGAGGATCGCGACCATCGACACCTCGGGCAGGTCCAGCCCCTCGCGCAGCAGGTTGATGCCCACCAGCACGTCGAACTCGCCGAGGCGCAGATCGCGGATCAGCTCCATGCGCTCCAGCGTTTCCACGTCCGCGTGCATATAGCGCACGCGCACGCCCACGCCCTTGAGGTATTCGGTCAGATCCTCCGCCATCTTCTTCGTCAGCGTCGTGACCAGCACGCGCTCGTCCCGCGCGGCGCGCGCATTGATCTCGCCCAGAAGGTCGTCGATCTGCCCCTCGACGCTCCGCACCTCCACGCGCGGGTCCAGCAGCCCCGTCGGGCGGATGACCTGCTCGACGATCTGGCCGGCGCGTCCGCGCTCGTAGTCGCCCGGCGTCGCCGAGACGTAGATGCGCTGGTGGACACGCTGCTCGAATTCCTCGAACTTGAGGGGCCGGTTGTCGAAGGCGCAGGGCAGGCGGAAGCCGTATTCGACGAGGCTCGTCTTGCGCGCGTGGTCGCCGTTGTACATGGCGTGCACCTGCGGCAGCGTGACGTGCGACTCGTCCACGAACAGCAAAAAGTCCTTCGGGAAGTAGTCGATGAGCGTCATCGGCGGGGAGCCGACCGGCCGTCCGCCGATCACGCGGGAGTAGTTCTCGATGCCGGTGCAGTAGCCCAGCTCGCGCATCATCTCGACGTCGTAGCGCGTGCGCTGGTGGATGCGCTGCTCCTCCACCGCCTTGCCGCGGGCGCGGAAATACGCCTCCCGCTCCGCAAGCTCGCGCTCGATCTCGACGATGGCGCGCTCCATCTTGTCCTTGGTCGTGACGTAGTGCGACGCGGGGTAAATGACCGTGTGCGAGAGGGTGCGCAGCGGCGCGCCGGTGGTGGGGTGGAACTCGGAGATGCGGTCGATCTCGTCGCCGAAAAACTCCACGCGCACGGCGCGGTCGCGGTAATAGGCGGGGTAGATCTCCACCGTGTCGCCGCGCACGCGGAAGCGGTTGCGCTCGAAGGCGACGTCGTTTCGCTCGTAGCGGTCCTCGATCAGGCGGCGCAGCAGCTCGTCGCGCTCGATCGTCTGCCCCGGGCGCAGCGAGATCATCAGCTTGGCGAAGTCGTCCGGCTCGCCGAGGCCGTAGATGCAGCTCACCGACGACACCACGATCACGTCCCGCCGCTCCAGCAGGGCGCAGGTGGCGGAGAGGCGCAGCCGGTCGATCTCGTCGTTGGTGGAGGCGTCCTTGGCGATATAGGTGTCCGTGTGCGGGATATACGCCTCGGGCTGGTAATAATCATAGTAGGAGACGAAATACTCCACCGCGTTTTCGGGGAAGAACTCCTTGAACTCGGCGCAGAGCTGGGCGGCGAGCGTTTTGTTGTGGGCGAGCACCAGCGTCGGGCGGTTGATCCGCTCGATGACGTTTGCCATCGTGAAGGTCTTGCCGGAGCCGGTCACGCCGAGCAGCACCTGCTCGTCCAGACCGAGCTTGACGCCGTTCACCAGCTTTTCGATCGCCTCCGGCTGGTCGCCGGTGGGCTGAAAGGGCGCGTGCAGCTTAAAATCCATACTTGCCTTTCTCTCAACGGGGAAGAAGCCCGTTTTCCCGAAGGGAGACAAAGTCCCCGTCCGCGACGATGATGTGATCCGCCAGCTCCACGCCGACGGCGCGCAGCGCGTCGTACGCCAGCAGCGTCGTCGCGTTGTCATCCGGCGAGGGGAGGGCGACGCCGCTGGGATGGTTGTGCGTGAGCGCGACGGCGCTTGCGTGGCAGCGCAGCGCGTTTTCCACCAAGCAGCGCATATTGAGCCCCACCGCGCCCACGCCGCCGTCCCCGAGCTTGCAGCAGCGCAGCAGCTTGCCCTTGGCGTCAAGGCAGATCTCGTAAAGCGTTTCCTGCCGCGCGCCGAAAAACAGGTTGCAGCAGTAGCGGCCCAGCCGCTCGGTGGAGGCGAGGGAGAGCGCGCCGTGCCGCGCGGTCAGGAAGGCGCGGCGCATCAGCGGGATGACCAGCGAGAGCAGCGTGGCGGCGTTTTCGCCCACGCCCTCCACCTCCGCCAGCTCCTCCGGCGCGGCGGCGAGCACGCCGTCCAGCGAGCCGAAGCGATCCAGCAGGCGGTGGGCGACGGGATTCGTGTCCGTGCGCGGGATCGCGTAGTAGAGCAGCAGCTCCAGCACCTCGTGGTCGGCAAAGGCATCCAGCCCGTACTCCCGGAACTGCCGCTTTTTGCGGGCGCGGTGCCCGTCGTGTACCGCCATGGCGTCTCCCCTCTTTTCAGAAAAGGCCTGAAAAACCTGTAACCCTTATTCTACCATAAATCAAACACTTGTACAAGTTCTTTTTGCCCGCCTCGTTTGGGAAATTCGCCCCTTCCGTTGGGATTTTCCGGCGTGCCGGCAAAAAGAGAAAATTTTGCCGCGGTTTCTCTTGACAAAGCGGCGCGGCTCGGCTATTATCTTGAAACGATAATCGTTATCAGTTTGGAGGCGGTTTCCGTGGCATACAGCACGAAGCAGCAGAAGGCGGTGCTGGAACACATCGAAAAAAGCGGCGGCTCATGCGTTTCCGCGCAGGAGCTTGCCGACGGGCTGCGCGCGGAGGGCGAGCGCATCGGCGTCGCCACCGTGTACCGCCAGCTCGACCGGCTGGAGCGGCGCGGCTGCGTCCACAAGGCGCTGACCGAGGAGGGCGCGTTTTACCGCTTCTGCCCCGCGGGGGAGCGCGGCGACTGCTTCCTGCTCAAGTGCGAGCGCTGCGGGCGGATCGAGCACGTGGACTGCGAGCGCCTCGCGCCGCTGTACCGGCACCTTGCCGACGAGCACGGTTTTGCCGTCAATCCGCGGCGCACGATCCTCTACGGCGTGTGCGCCGCCTGCCGGGAGGCGGAGGCATGAGACGGCTGCTTTCGGCGCTGCTCGCGGCGCTGCTCTGCGCGCTGCCGCTCGCCGCCTGCGCGCGGACGGCGGAGCCGCCGGACGACGGGCGGCTGCGGATCGTGACGACGCTGTTCCCGTACTACGACTTTGCCCGCGCCATCGCGGGCGACCGGGCGGACGTGACGCTGCTGCTCGCGCCCGGGCGCGAGGCGCACAGCTTTGAGCCGACGCCGCTCGACGCCGTGAGAGTTTCCCGCGCGGACGTGTTCGTCTACAACGGCGGCGAGAGCGAGGCGTGGGTCGACGATCTGCTCGACGCCGCCGGGGAAAACATCGGCACGGTGCTGCGCATGATGGACTGCGTGGACGCGCGCG
>CACZCL010000090.1 GCA_902779695.1 Oscillospiraceae bacterium
GAGTTGCGGCTCCGCGCGCTCCGCCGCCGTCGGCATATCCCAGAAATGGGCGTCGTAGGTGCCGGTTTCGTACGCCGTGGCGGTATAGCTCAAATCGCCGCTTACGGACCGCGCAAGCCCGTTCTGCCCCCAGTAGCCGAAGCGATAGCCTGTTTTCGGCGCCGCCGTCAGCGTGACGACGCTTCCCTCGACATAGGCGCCGCCGCCGGATACCGTACCGTATGTGTCGCCGTATACCCCCGCGGCTTCATCGTTGTGATAGACCGCGACGGAAAGATCGCAGACATCGCCGTAGGCCAGCGCCGCCGGCGCGAGCGAAAGCATCAGCGCCAGGTTCAGCAGCATTGCCGTCAGCTTCTTCCATCTCATGCCAGTTTCCTCCTTTTTCTGTTTCCGCAGCGAGTGTCATCTGCGTTTTGTATACAAAACGCAGGCAAGGGACGTCCCTTGCCTGCGAAGCCACAGAAGCTTTCTTCTTACTTTTATATTTAGCGCGGTTCGGCGGCGCTGTCAACAAAATAGCCCGCGGGCGGCTATTTTGTCAAAAGTCGATCGTGCCGTTGATGACGTGCAGGTCATACGGCTCAAAGACGACGTTGCGGTACTTCTCCACATCCAGCCGAACGCCTGTCCAGTCGGAGTGCAGATCGCCGTTCTGCTTGATGAGGATATCGTAGAGAATGTCATAGGTAACGCCGTTTTCATCCGTCTCCACGATCGTCGAATACGGCAGCGTCTTGTGGTAGGTCATGTGCAGGTCCTTGTAGCGGAAATGGAAGCCGTTGCGCATCCGGCAGCCGTCCAGCCCCATATACTCAAAGCGCGATTTGAGATCCTGCAGGATCGGGTCCTTATCCTCCTCATAGAGATTGTCCGGCGTCGTCGCCGTATAGTCATAGCGGAACTGGATGGGGATATGGTACTTGCGCCAGCGCTCGGCAAAATCCTGCAGCTTGTAGGAGGGATAGTCCATATACAGCACGCAGTTGATGCGCGTCGGCGTCGCGATATCGCCCACGACCTCGTCCGGCGACTCCTCGACGTACTTGTCCACGTGGCGCGAGACGTTGATGCAGGAGATCTTGTCCTTGTTCCGCTCGGTGAAGTCCAGCATCTCCTGCGCGCTGCACCCGGGCTGCACGGGGAAGGTCGTATTGATATAGACCTTATGCGTCGTCGGGACAGCGTCGAGCATACGCTGGAGCGAATCCAGATTCGCAAACGGCTCGCCGCCGGTAAAGACCACGTCGCAGCGGGGCGTGATCTCATGCACGATCCGGATGCTCTCAAGGATCTTGTCCACGGAAAAGCCGGCGCAGTTGGCGTATTCCTGCTTGTTGACGCAGAAGGGGCAGTTGTTGCGGCAGTCATAGGGCACGAACACCGTTACGGTCGCGCCGCCCTCGCGGGTCTTGTAGGGGTTGCTCATGGTGCTTTTGTCCATCCTTCGGTAAAAATCGTGTAACCGTGCGGAAAAGGTTTGCCGTTTGCAAACATTATCGCTCGCGAGTATAACACAGCGTGCTTTCTTTTGCAAGTGGCGGCGTCCAAATTCCGCAACATTTTCAGCGCGCCGCGCGCAGCCGCTCCCGGACGTAGGCAAACGCCGCGTCCTCGCCCTGCTCCTTGAGGACGAGCAGCATTTTCTCGATCTCGTCGCTCGTCTCGGGGTGGATCAGGATATGCCCCTTCGAGCGGATGAAATAGTCGTAGGGCGCGGCGTTCGTGTACTTCTCCCCCAGATAGACGCGGCACGCCGCGATCCGGTCGCAGAACATCTCCGCCACATATTTCATCGGCATCCTGCACCCGCCCATGTAGACCTTGTCGTCCGGCCCGATGCAGTAGTCGATCCAATACTCGAAGTGGTGGCGGTTGCGCCCCTTGTGATGCAGCCACGCCAGCGACACGCCGGTCTCCCGCCGCTCGGCGTCGTTCGGGCTGCGATAGCCCTGATAGTATTTCGCGCCGCGCAGGAACTCCGCGGGCGAATACTTGCTCATATCGTGCAGAAGCCCCTGCTTGTAGAGACCCAGGCGGAAGCAGTACCCGCACACCAGATGGCGGTGGCGCGTAATGGTCTTGAAATGCGCCCACGGCTGCACGGCAGCTCCCTCCTTTCCGATTTGCCGCGCGATCCGCCGCGGCTTTGCGCCCTGTCATATTTTGCGTAAATCCGCAAATACTATCACGCTGAGGTGATGAAACGTGGAAATCGCCGTCGTCGGCGCAGACGCGCGGCTGCTGTGCCGAAAAGCGTGCCTTCGCGCGCGCTGCTTTCGCGCGGGCGCGGAGGCTGCGGGGCGCTCGTGGGACCTGCTGGCGCTGACGCGGGACGCCGCAGGCGGCGCGCCGCCCGAAGCGCTCCGCGCCCGCAGCATCCTCCTGCCCGGCGACAGCGATCCCGCGTTCGCGCGCGGGATGCGCGCGCTCCAACTCATCGGCTACGGCTTTTCCCCGCGCGACACGCTGACCCTCTCCAGCTTTGCGGAGGCGGGGCGCCTGCTGTGCCTGCAGCGCAGCATCGTCGCAGCCGACGGGACGCTGCTTGAGCCGCAGGAGCTGCCGCTGCCGCCCGCCTTCGCCGCATTCTCCGACGAGGACGCGCTGCTGGCGGCGGGCGTTCTCCTGCTCACTTCCGCTCGATCTTGACGGCGTATTCCAAAACGTCGTACCCGCCGCGCAGGAAATTCTTGATCAGCGCCTCGGCGTTTTTATCCGCCCGTTCGAGCAGTCCCTTGTCGATCGCCGCCGTTTCGGCGGCGCGCAGCATCGTTCGGTTCGTGTCGTTCACGTCCTTGACGCTGACGGGGTTAAAGATGCTCGTCTTTTCGTCGTACAGCTCAAAGCTGTCAAAGTCGATCTCGCTGCTGAGGATATAGGGCTTCGGCAGCCTCACGGTGATGAGGCGGCGCAGGTCGTCCTTCTCCACCTCGACCTGCGCGAAGTCGATGCCCGCCTTGATGACGCCGTCGTAGCTGTAAATGAAGCGCGTGTGCGTCAGCGGAAGGTCAAACGTGATGTGGAACAGCTGCGCCGACTTCGTGCTGTCATAGGTCGCGACCTGCGTGAAGTAATACTCCTCCGTCGCAAGCTCGCCGATGTCGCTCAGGCCCGAGCGGATGATCTCGCCCGTGATCTGGGTATGCTCCTCGACGATATGCTCCTGCGGGGCGCTTTGCGGCTTTTCGCCGCCGCGGGTCAGAGCGCCCAGAAGGATCGTGATCGTCACGGTCATCATCACCATCACCATCAGCGCGCCGAGCGCCAGAACCAGCTTTTTGTTCATACCGCTCTCCTTTCCCGCATTACCGTCCGGTGATCGACCGCCCTGCCAGCTCCCAGAGCTGCGAGAAGGTATCCATCACGCTCCGCACGGTCTCGTCCGCCGCGGGCAGCGGCGGCATGGAGGGAAACTGCGGCAGCGTGGAGCGGTTCTGCGCCTCCAGCTCCTCCACGAGCCGGACGAACTCCTCGATCTTCTTCCGCTGCGCCTCGGCTTCCTTCTTCGCCGCGTCCAGCGCCTCGCGCAGGCTCTCGTTCTCCTCGTGCAGATCCTTCGCGTAGGACTGGAGCTGCGCGACGTCGCCCTTCAGGCTCTCGATCTCCCGCGCCAGCTCCTCCGCCCGGACGCTCAGCTCCTCCCGCTCCCGCGCCAGCGCGTCGTAATCGCCGCGCGAAACGCAGCCGGTCAGAAGCAGCGCGGCAAGCAGCGCCGCAACAGCCGCTTTCGTTTTCACAGGCATTTCCTCCCCGCGTAAGCGTTTTCTCTCCGCGCCCATTCAAAACAAGGGACGGGTTTTCGCCCGCCCCTCGCCGCGTCCCGACGCTTCGCTCAGCCTCCGGCGCGCTCCTCCGGCAGGCCGGCGTCCGGCGTGCCGTCGTACATCGTCTCAAAAAACGTCGCCGTGGTGTCCACCCGGATCACGCGGCGCTCCACGGGCGCCTCGCCCCGCCGCGCCGCCGGCTCGTAGCGCACCTCGTCCGAATAGCGGATATCGCCGATCAGACAGCGGTTCTTGCAGTTTTCGAGTCCCACGATGATCTTCTTGATCGTCGCATAGTCCTCCGCCGAAAATTGCAGGCTGATGTTCCTGCGGATCTGCTCGCCGCGGCGGTCCACCTTCGTGAAGCTGATCGCGTAGCTCTCCGCCGCCTCAAGGATGTTGTTCAACTCGGCAAGCTCCGCCTTGCGGTTGTTGTAGCTGCCCATGCGGCTGACGGAATCCAGCGAACCGAGGCGCTCGATCTCCGCGCGCATCTGCTCCAGCTGCTCCAGGCGCGTTTGCAGGCTCCTCAGCTCGATGCGCAGGGCGTCCCGCTCGCCGTTCGCCGCCGCAACGCCTATGCGCACGGGTTGGTCGACCACGAAATAGTAAGCAAGGGCGACGAGGATCAGGGCAAAGACCACCAGCATCGCCTTTTCCGCCTTCGTAAAATCACGACTCAGCGTGCTCATGCCCCATCCTCCTTCACAAGATAGATCTCAATGCTCGCGGTGACCGTTTCCGGCTTCGCCTCAAGGTCCTCCGCCGCGGCGACAGCAGCCGCCATGGGCGCCGAGGCGCGGTCCTCGGGCGCGATGGTCACGGCGGTGTTCACGTTGCAGTAGTCGACCATATCCTCGGCAAGCAGCTTTTGAATGGTCTCGTTGATCTCCTGCAGCGTGCTGCCCTCGATATTGAGCGTCAGCACGTTGCCGCTGAGCGTCCAGGCGCGCACCGCGGTGCGCGGCAGCACCACGCGCTCCAGCAGCTCGATCGCCGCGACGCGGCTCACGCGCCCGCGCTCCTCGTCCGTGAAGTTGGAATAGGTGTAGTGCGCGTAGACCTCGTTCAGCTCGCCGTAGTCCCGCAGCGCCGCATAGCCGGCGTCGATCTGCCGCTGCACGAGCGCCGCCTCCTGCTGCGCGTCGTAAACGGTCTGCAACCGGTCGTAAACCAGAAACTTGCCGAACGCGAACGCGAGGGCGAGCAGCACCAGCGTCCCGGGGATCGCCATGAGCCAGTTGACCTTCTTGATCCCGACGGTCGCGAGATTGATCGACCGTTTGGAGGGCAGGCGTCCCCTGACCTTCGTTTTTTTCCGTTTCGCCGCCCCCGCCGCGCCGGCGGAGACAGCCTCCCGATCCATCACAGGCATCGCGCTTCCCCCTTACACCATTGCCGCGCCGATGGCGAGCAAAAATGAATGGCAGTCCTTGACCTTCGCGCCGCCCGGCACCAGCTCCGCCGCGTCGTGCACGGTCATATCCAGCGCGTCCACGATCGCCTGGCGCAGCGGCTCGATCACGGCGCCGCCGCCGGTGAGCCACACGTCGGCAAGCTGGCTGTCGCGGTTGCTGAAGCGGTAGAAATTCATCGCGCGCTGCAGCTCGATGGCGATGCTGTTGTACGCGTTCACGCTGTAGGGCTGGTTCTGGCAGTCGTCGAAGTTGTTCAGCAGATACATATGCGCGAGGTGCTGGTCCACGCCCATCTCGTCGGCGATCACGCTGTCGAGGTTGGAAAGCCCCACCTCCAGCGCGCGCGTGACCATGTGGCGCTCCCCGCGGAACATATACATCCGGATCGCGTGGTAGCCGAGATCAAGGATACAGTATTCCCTTTCCTCCGCGCCGCGCGGCGCCGTGGCGCGGATGAGCGCGATGTACGCCGACTCCACGGGCGCGGCTTTTTTCAGCTTCATGCCCGCCTTGCGCGAGACCTCGCGCAGATCCTCGATCATTTCGCCCGGCGCGGCGACGGCGAGCAGCTCCATCGTGTCGCCACTGTCCTCCGCCGGCTCGCTCTCCATGCCGAAGGGCGAGAGGCTTGCCGCCGGGGCCGCCGGCGCGGAAGCCTCCTGCGCGGGCGCCTCCTGCCCCTTCTTTTCCGGCTTCTTCTTCCGCCCCGGCTCGGAGATCATCGCGTAGTCAAAGACGTATCGCTTGATATCGTCCGTGATATAGTCGTTGAACTCGTAAGCGATGTTGTAGAGCAGCTGCTCCGTGTTCATCAGCGGCATCACGGCGGTGCGCAGATACACCGCCTCGCCGGAGAGCACCAGCGCCGCGTTGCCGGCGTGGATGCGGTATTTCTTCATCGTTTCGCGCAGAAGCCCGCCCATGGTCTCCACCGAGGTCACGCGCCCGTCGCGCAGCAGGTTTGCCGGCATGGGGACGGAGGCGGTCTTTTTGACCTTGCGCCCCCGGCACACCGCCAGCTTGAGCGTGTCGTAACCGATATCGACGCCCAGATACTTTTTCGCCATAACTCAAGTCCTCTTTTCCAGCATAAGGGAATGCCGCGCCGCGCGCGTCCACAACTCACCGGAGCCAGCCCATACCGCTTTGCAGGCGTTTCGGGAAAGCCCGCGTCAGAAAAAGCCGAGATACCACTTCGCCGCCGCGTCGCCGAGAAACAGCAGCGCCGCCGCGGAAACGGCGATCGCCGGGCCGAAGGGCACCGCCTCGCCCCGCCCGCGCCGCAGCGCCGCCGCGAGGGCAAGCCCCAGCAGGCACGCAAGCAGCAGCGAAAGCAGAGAGCCGATCCAGCCGAGATACAGCCCCGCCACGGCGAGCAGCTTGATATCGCCGCCGCCGAGGCTTTCCTTTCCCAGCGCCCGATCCATCGCCAGCGACAGCAGCAGCGCCGCGCCGCCGAACGCCAGTCCCGCCAAAACGCGGGAAACCGCCCAGCGCCAGCCCTGCCACGGGAACGGCAGCGCCAAAAGCCACGCGCAGGCGGCAACGGCGAGGCAGCCGTCCGGGATCAGAAAGCTCTCCCAGTCCACGAGGGACAGGCAGAACAGGCAGTACAAAAGCGCGAGGTTTCGCAGGCACAGCGCCGTGGCGCCGAAGCGCAGCAGGCACGCGACGGCGAGCAGCGCGCAGAAAAGCTCCGCGAGCACATAGCGCGCTGAGATCGCCTTGCCGCAGTGGCGGCAGCGGCCGCGCAGCAGCAGCCAGCTCAACACCGGCACCAGCTCCGCCGGGCCCAGCACGTGCCCGCAGGCGGGACAGCGGCTGCGCCCATGCACCCAGTCCTCGCCGTGGGCGACGCGCCACGCGGCACAGTTGAGGAAGCTTCCCATCACCGCGCCGAACGCCGCGGCGAAGGCGCAGCACAAAAGCAAAAGCTGTTTATCCCAGTAAACGGACAAGAGCCGCGCCTCCTTCCCGCGCTGTTTCCCGCGGCGCGGCGGTGCTTTGCGCCCTGCCGGGCGCGGGGGTGGAGCGTTCCGCGCTCCGGCGCGGGGGCGGGGGTATTTCCGCCTGCGGGCGGAGGCTTTTGGAGCGTTCCGCGCTCCGGCGCGGGGGCGGGGGTATTTCCGCCTGCGGGCGGAGTGACTTTTTCGCCGCCGAAAAAGTCACCAAAAAGCCGCCAAAACCTACGGTTTTGGAATCCCTTTTTGGGCTTGGGCTTCTTGCTTTGCCTTTGCCTCGTATGCGCTCCGTTACCTCTTGTTTCGCGGCGGGATACCGTCGATACTCTGCGCCGGTAGCCGCTGCCTTGGGCGCAGTGCGGGAGGTAGCTGTTCGCTTTTCCGCCGCGTTCTGCTTCCGCAGCAGGCGCGGCGAAATCGGGGTGCAACGCCCCGAACGCAAAAAGCGCAGCGGCAGCGGACCGCGAGGCTTGGCGTATCGAACGGAAGCGCCGGAAACGTCGGCGCAACGCGGCGCAAACACGGGCGTCTTTCTCTTTTGGGGAAGTCTGAAACCGCGTTTTCTCTTTCGTAAGAGAAAGAGAAAAGGCGGTGTCAGGACGCACCCCCGCGGCGGAGCGTCACTCCCACGCGTCGCCGCTCCAGCTTTTGGAGGCGGCGTGCCAGAGCGCGCAATAGTCGCTGTCGGCGTAGGCGAGGAACGAAACGCCGCCGCGCGACGTCTGGTAAAAGATCACCGTGCCCTCGTAGCCGGAGGTGGTGGCGGTGCCGCGGCGGATGGGCGGCTCCTCCGTGACGCGCAGCGCCGGGAGGGTCTCGCCGTTGAGCCGCAGCTCGACGCGCTCCGGCTCCGCCTCGCCGAGCGTCCCCGCGCGCGCAAGCTCAGCCTCGAGCTTGTCGAGCGCCGCCTCCGCGTTCAGGCGCGTGCGGCGCTTCAAATCCGTGTCGTGGACGCCGCAGACCACGAGCGGGTTGCCGTGCTCGTCGCGGGCGATGTAAAAATCGCCGCCGGCGGGACACAGCGCGCCCTCGGTCCACATACACTGCTCCACGGCGCGGCGCGCCGCCTCGTCCGTGACCGTGCCGCCGGACTGGATCGCGACGATGTCCGCCGCCTCCTGCGCCTTTTGCAGCGCGATGTAGCAGTCCCGCTCGTCGGCGCGCGTCTTGTACGCGCGATAGACCGGCGGGACGGCGGCAATCGCCAGCAGCACGGCGGTCAGCAGCCCCAGCAGCGCCACCAGCACGTTCAGCCCGCGGCGGCTATGCAGTTTTTCGCGGATCCGCCGCAGCATACGCCGCGCCTCCCTGTCGGCCGAGTGTCTCGCGCCCAAAAAACGCGGCTCCGCCCCGCCTCCCCGAAGAGGGACGCGGAGCAGCGTTTTTCATGCGCGGGGTACGCCCCGCCCGGCGGTCCCGGCCGCCGGACGGGGAAGGATGTGTTTGTTAGGCAGCTCCTGCAAGTTTGGTGCACTTTCCGTCTGCGTCAAAAGAGAAAGTAAGCTTAGTATTGCCTTGTGCTAACGTGCAATTCGTACCACCAAGATCGGGGAACGGATATCCGGTTTTTGTAACATGAGTCCATCCGCATTTTGAAACTAAACCCTTATCCAATGTAATAGGTTCATCATATGAAGTTCCCTGATGCTTAAGCATCCACTCCGTCATTGCCTCCGAATAGGCGGCGCGGAT
>CACZCL010000091.1 GCA_902779695.1 Oscillospiraceae bacterium
GGGGGCGGACGCAGCGGGAGCGGCGGGAGCGGCGGGAGCGGCGGGCTGCGCGGCGGGCGCAGCGGAACCGCCGCAGCCCGCGAGCATGGCAAGCGCAAGAACCATTGCGAACAATGAAATCAGCTTCTTCATTTGGAACCTCCGTTACTCTCACAGATTCTGGTTCGTCCGGCAAACCGCGATACCGCGGCTTACTCCTTGGAAAACAGGTCGAAGGCGAGGCCGTGCCGCAGGCCGCGGTCGCTGATGGTCAGCTCCGGCGCGTCCAGACGGGTCAGGATGTCCTTCAGGATGCAGGCGCCGGCGAGGATCACGTCCGCGCGCTTCGGCTGCAGGCCGGGCAGCTCGCGCCGCTGCTCCACCGTGCGCGCGGCATAGTCGGCAATCTGCCCGTCCACGTCGGCGCGCGTCAGGGTGGAGCCCTGGATCACGTCGGGATCGTACTTGACCATCTTGTGCTTCACGGCGCCCATGCTGGTGACGGTGCCGCCCATGCCGACCAGCTTGACCGGCTTGCCGGTCACGCCGGCGGCGGCGAATTCCTCGTCGATCTCACGCACGGCGTCCTCCACGCTGCCGGGCTTGACCGGGTCGTCCGCGAAGAACTTCTCGGTAATGCGGATCGCGCCGAGGTTGACGCTGAAGCGGTTCACAAGCGTCGTTCCCTTGCCGAAGATGAACTCCGTGGAGCCGCCGCCGGTGTCGAAAATGACCAGATCGCCGTCCGGCACGGGCATACCGGAGAGGATTGCGAGGTAGCTCAGCCGCGCCTCCTCCTCGCCGGGAATGATCTGCACCTCCACGCCGCACAGCTCCTTGACGCGCTTGACGAAGTCGGCGCTGTTGGCGGCGGTGCGCAGCGCCATCGTTCCGACGCTGACGATCTTCTCGGCGCCGTTGTCCTTTGCCTTCTTGGCAAAGGCGGCGACGGACTGGGCGTTGCGCTCCAGCGCCTCATCGCTGATACGGCCCGTCTCGCGCAGCCCCTCGCCCAGGCGGGCGATGTCGTTCTCGTCCACGATGGCCGCGATGGTGCCGTCCTCACGGCGCTCGCCCACGAAGAATTTGATGGAATTGGAACCGATGTCAATTATGGCGACTCTTTTCATTCCCCACCTCTCAGTAGCTCAGGCCGACGGATTCCTTCATCGCGCGCAGATAGTTGATGTTCTCGAAGCCCGCGAGCCCCAGCTCCTTCACCGTGTTCATCACGTTTGCCGGATCCTCGTGCTCCACGCAGATCGTGCGGGTGGGCTTGCCGTTGAAGCTCGCCTCCGCGATCTCCACGATCGCCATGTTGATGGTGTAGATGTTGCGCTCCTTGTGCACGTCCACCACGCGCAGATCGGGCTGCGCGCCCATCAGCGCGAGGTATTCCTCGTAGGTGTAGCTCTCCTGCGTCAGCGCGGGAACGGGGATCTTGAAGTACTCGGTGCAAAGCTCCGTGACCTTCTCCTTGCTCAGGGGGAATTCGGCCTTCATCACGGGGAACCATTGCTCCAGCGTGTCCGCGTTGACCTCCTGCAGACGCTTGATGTCCATCAGGTCGTCGCGGATCTTGGTGTTGTCGTTGCTGTGCGCGGAGAGGATGTACTTCTCGTCGCTCTTCTTGAAATTGCCGAGCGGATGCGCCTTGATCTTGTCCTCCGCCTCGCCGAACTTCTCTCCGAAGGTACGCCACTCCCAGCGCGGAATGATCTTGCCCATGTTTCAGTTCCTCCTTTTTCTTGTTTCTGACGGTTGGCCCGATATGTAAAATACTGTACAAGCACTGCCGGAGGGGAATGCCGAAGCCGGCTCCCGAGGCGGGCGCATTGTACAGTATTCTGCATTTTCCGGTCAGGTTGTTCGGGTGAAGCGGGCGCAATCGGAAAGCATCGCCGGAACGCGGGGAGATACCCCGATTGTCACTTTTGACCATTCACCCACCTCTATTAACATATCACTTTTGGCACATTTCGCCAATCTAAAATTTCGTACAAATCCAAGAACGGGCCGTGTACCGTTTGACCAATCCGCGCGGCGGGACGGGCGGGTGGAACAGCTTTGTCCAGAGTGAGGTTTTTGTGCAAGGATTGACATTTGTGCGCGGATTTGCTAATATTGTTAGATATATCACAGCTCACAGCAAAAAACGAGCGGGTGGGAGGAGTGCTACATGACCTTTTCGGAGCGGATCGGCAGCTGCTTTACGGTGGCGCAGTGGGCGGAGCTGCTGCTGCGCATCGTCGTCGCCGCGATCTGCGGCTGGCTTGTCGGCGTGGAGCGCAGCCGCCGGTTTAAGGACGCGGGCGTGCGCACGCATTGCATGGTCGCCTGCACGGCGGCGCTGCTGATGATTATTTCCAAGTACGGCTTCGCCGACCTCGGTATGCCGGACGGGACGTTTTTCTCCGGTGTACGCGGCGCGGATTCCGCCCGTATCGCGGCGCAGATCGTCAGCGGTGTCAGCTTTCTCGGCGCGGGCGTGATCTACCGGGACCGGAAATTCACGACCCGCGGGCTGACAACCGCGGCGGGCATCTGGGCGGTCGCCGGCATCGGGATGTCGATCGGCTCGGGGCTGTACGTCATCGGACTTTTCGCCACATTCTTCATCATTTTTCTGCAATACGTCACGCACCGCTTCAACGTCGGCTCCGACCGCTACAGCGACGCGGGGCTGGACGTCGTTTTCAGCCGCGACAGCGACGCCGACGAGGCGCTGTACCGCCAGCTTGAGGAATGGGGCGCCATCGTGACGGAGACGCAGATCGACAAGCAGCCGGACGGGAGCATGAAGTACCGGCTGGGGCTCAAGCTGAAGAGCGAGATCAAGGGCGCGATGATCAACGACTTCGTCGGCAATCACAGCGATGTAATCTCGTTCAAGATGACGAAGGTCGCCATTGACTGACGCGCAGGGAAACGGCACGATGCGGCGCAAAGTCCGCGTCGTGCCGTTTTGCGCGGGAACCGATCCGAAAACGTATGAGAAGCTTTTCTCTGCACAAGTCAATCGCCGCCGGCGCGGCCGCGCTCTGCGCCGCGCTTTTTCTCAGCGCCTGCGGCCTGTTCGGCGCAAAGGTCGACACGTCCTCGTGGCGCTTTCACGAGTTCGCGTCGTGCGACGTCGCGCTCCTGCTGCCGGACGGCCTGACCGGCGGGCAGAGCGGGGACGGCGGCTTTTCCGCGCAAAACGGCGCGGTGCGGATCGACGTCTCGGCGGAGGATCAGCTCTACGCGGACGGGGAAAGCGCGGCGGCGGGCATCGCAAGGCTGTCGGGACGGGAAACCGAGCTCATGGCGGTCAACGGCGTGGAGCTGGTGCGCCTTCTCCCGTCCGACGGGCAAAGCGTCTTCGACTGCTATCGGATGAATCCGCGGGGCGACTGGTATCGCATCCGCATCTGCGTGGACGAGGAGATGCGCGAAAAGCGCGCCGAGGCGCTGCTTTCCGCGATCACGGAGACGATCCGCGCCGGCGGGGAAGCGCCCGCCGGCGCGATCCGCCACGGCGCGGCGGCCGCGCGGAGCGAGCCGGACTATCTGGTGCTGGTGAACAGGCGCAGCGCGCTGCCGGACGGCTGGGCGGACGAGCTGGATCTCGTGCGCACCGTCAACGACCTCGGGGAGACCGTCGTGCTGGAGCGAACGGTCTGCAAGGCGTTTTTCCGGCTGCAGCGCGCGCTGGCGGAGGAAAATATCCAAATCGGCCTGCGCGCCGGATATGGCGCGGGCGCGTCGCGGGCGGGCGACGAAGCGTCCACCGGTCTTGCCGCCGACCTGTATCTGACGGTCGACGGCGCGGCGGTCTGCGACGAGGCGGCGCTTTTGCGCTGCCCGGAGCTCTGGGCGGCGGTCGCCGAAAGGCTGCCGCGCTTCGGGTTCATCGTCCGCTACCCGGAGGGCGGGGAATACGACACGGGGCGCCCCTGCGAGCCGTGGCACATCCGCTTTGTCGGCGCCGAGGCGGCGGAGGAGATCGCGCGGCGCGGGATCACGCTGGAGCGGTATCTGGGGAAGGACCCCGCCGCCATCGACTATCTGGCGCTGGTAAACCCGGGAAGCCCGCTGCCGGAGCACTGGGAGGAGGAGATCGAGCTCGTCCGCATGACCAACCGGCACGGCGAGGAGATCGAGGTGGAACGGACCGCCTGCGAGCACTACCTCCTGCTGCGCGAGGCGCTGCTGGAGGAGGGGGTGCATCTCGACATCAACTCCGCCTATCGCTCGGTCAAATCGCAGGAGGCGCTCGTGAAGAGCTTTACGGAGAAGTACGGGAAAGCCTACGTTGAAAAATACGTCGCCGTGCCGGGATACTCCGAGCATCACACGGGCCTTGCCATCGACCTGTATCTGGAATCGCAGGCGGTCTGGGGCAAGATCCACGCGAGGCTCGCCGATTTCGGCTTTATCCTCCGCTATCCGGAGGGGAAGGAAGCCGTAACGGGATACGGCTATGAGCCCTGGCATATCCGCTATGTGGGCCTGGAGGCGGCAAAAGCGATCCGCGAAAGCGGCGTCACGCTGGAGGAGTTCCTCTCGCAGACCTGAAGAGCAAAGAAAGACGCCCGCGCGGCTCTATCGCGCAAGCTCGCGCACCGCGGCCGCCGCCGCGTCGATCTCGGCTTCCGTGTTGAACCAGGAAAAGCTGAAGCGCACGGCGCCGCGTTCCTTCGTGCCCAGCGCCTCGTGCAGCCGCGGCGCGCAGTGCGCGCCCGCGCGCGTCGCGATGCCGTACTCCTCCGAAAGCGTGTCCGCCACCTCGCCGGAGTCGCGCTCGCGGAGGTTGAGCGACACGATCGCCGCGCGGTCGCCGGAAAAATCGCCGTAGACCGTGACGCCGTCGACGCCGCGCACGCCCTCGTAAAACCGGCGTGTGAGCGCAAGCTCTTTTTCGTGGATCGCGTCCAGCCCCACCTCGTTGAGATAGTCCAGCGCCGCCGAAAGGCCCGCGATGCCGTGGCCGTTGAGCGTTCCCGCCTCCAGCCGCGTCGGATACTGCTCCGGCTGCGTCCTGCTGTAGGTCTGGACGCCCGTGCCGCCGACCTTGCGCGGCGCGATCTCCACCCCCTCGCGGATGCAGAGGCCGCCCGTGCCCTGCGGGCCCATCAGCCCCTTGTGCCCGGTGAAGCACAGCACGTCGATCCCCAGCGCCTCCATGTCCACGGCGCGCGTCCCCGCCGTCTGCGCCGCGTCGGCGACCAGCAGCGCGCCGCGCGCATGAGCGATCGCGCTTACGCGCGCAAGATCCACCAGATCGCCCGTCAGGTTCGACGCGTGGGTGCAGACGACGAGCCTTGTGTCCGGGCGGATCAGGCGCTCGAAATCGTCGTAGTCTACCCTGCCCTGCCGGTCGGCGGGAACGAAGTCCACGGCGACGCCGTTCTCCGCCGCCAGCCGGTAGAGCGGGCGCAGCACGGAGTTGTGCTCCAGATCGGTGGAAACCGCGTGATCTCCTTCGCGCAGAAGGCCGCAGAGCGCAAGGTTCAGCGCCTCCGTGACGTTGCTCGTGAATACGACGTGGTCGGGGCGGGCGCAGCCGAAAAAGCGCGCCAGCCTGACGCGCGCCCCGTAGATCGCACGCGCCGCGTCCAGCGCGCCCGCGTGGGCGCCGCGCGCGCTGTTGCCCAGCGTTTGCAGCGCGTGAAAAACAGCCTCCCCGACTTGGGGGGGCTTTTGCAGCGTGGTCGCCGCATTGTCCAGATAGATCACGGTTTGCCCTCTTTCGTGATTTTTTGTCCGTTCGTCTTATGGTATCATACCAGACGCGCAAAATCAACCGGATCGGCGGCGCGGCGGCGCTCCGGACGGGGGAACGGGCGGAAAAACGGGGTGCCGTCCATCGTCGGACAGCACCCCGTTTTTTCTTTATTCCGTCACCGCCCACACGCGCGCGGGCAGCCCGCAGGCGCCCTCGATACGCGGCCAGGCGGCGAACAGCACCGCGCCCGCGGGAGCCACCTGGTCGAGATTGCAAAGCACCTCGATCTGCACCTTGCCCCGGCTGAGGACATAGCGCTCGCAGGCGAGATCGCCCGCCCGCGCCGCCTCGGCGGAGGCGTCCGTGTCCAGCGCCTCATGGCCGTTGGCGGCGGCGCTTCGCTCCTCATAGATGTATTGCAGCGCCGGCAGCGACCAGCCCGGGAAGTTCTCGCTGCCGTCCTCCGCAATGCCGGAGAGCGCGTTCATGTCCGGCCAGTGCTTCGACCAGTCGGTCCGCAGCGCGACGAACGCGCCGTCGGGAATGGCGCCGTATTTTGCCTCGTACGCCTTGATATCCTCCACCGTGACGGCGTAGCGCGGGTCTTTCGCGACCTTGCCGCTCACGTCGATCACGCACAGCGGGAACACCGCGTCCCTGACCCCGAAGCGGTCGGACAGCGCCGCGCCCTTGACAAAGTGGCCGGGAAAGTCGATATGCGTGCCGAACTGTCCGGGGAATTTGAAGGTCTGGATCATGCACTCCAGCATGGGGTTCCCCCAGTCGAAAACGACCTTGCCCAGCTCCACGGAGCCCTCCGGGATCCCGCTCCAATAGGGGCTTTCGTTGTTGAGCGGATGGGAAAGCTCCACCCACTTAAGCGATTTTGCGCGCTCCAGCGCGTCCCAAAGCTGATACATGCTGACGCCTCCTTATTTGATTGGTAGGTAAATCATACCCCGGGCGGCGGCCTTTTGCAACAGAAAATTCGCCGCCGCGGACGAATTTCCGCCGCGTCAATCGGTGCGCGCTTCGCGCAGCAGCATCAGCAGCAGGTCGCTGACGCCCTGCGCCAGCTGCGCCGCCGTCCGGATGCGGACGTAGGCGTGGCCGTAGATCTGCTGCACGCTTTCCAGATGCGACGAGTTGCCGTGGAACACCGCGCCGACGCGCAGCCCTTCGGCGCGCAGGGCGCGCACCGCGTTCTCCGCCGCCTTCACCGCCGCCGCGCCCTCGTACTCCCGCGGCAGCAGGCCGCCCTGCCCCGCGAGGGGCGTGGAGTCGTTGGGGCTTGCGTCGGTCAGCACGAGCAGGAGCCTGCGTTTGCCGCCCGCCGCCTCGCCGTCCTCCAGCCGCGCCAGCGTCTCCAGCGCCAGCGCGTCGCGGTTCCAGCCGCCCGCGAAGTAGCGCGTCAGCGCGCCGTCGTCGCCCCGTTTCCAGTCCTTGAGCACCTCCAGCACGGTGTAGCCCCGCAGGCTCCGGAACGCGCAGACCCGCACGGGGATGCGCGCCTTTTCCATGCTCTTTGTGATGATATACGCCTCGGAGGCAAGGATCTCCTGCGCGTGCATCCGCGACTGCGATGCGTCGAGCAGCAGGTCGACGCAGACCTCCGGCTCGATCTCCTCGCCGTCCTTGCGAAACACGCGCGCGTCGCCCAGCAGCGGCAGGCGGTACGCAGCCTCCGGGCGCAGCCGCCCGCCCCGCG
>CACZCL010000092.1 GCA_902779695.1 Oscillospiraceae bacterium
ATCTTCCAGGATTTCCGCCTGATCGAGAAAAAAACCGTCTACGAAAACCTGAGCTTCGCGATGCGCGCCGTCGGCGCGCCCCCGCGCGCGATCCGCAGCCGCATCCCCTACGTTCTGGAGCTTGTGGGACTGGACGGCAAGGCGGACCAGTATCCGCACGAGCTCTCCGGCGGCGAGCAGCAGCGCGTCGCGATCGCGCGCGCGCTTGTAAACAACCCCTCGACGATCATCGCCGACGAGCCGACGGGCAACCTCGACCCCGCGCGCTCGTTGGAGATCATGCGGCTTTTGAACCGCATCAACGAGCTGGGCACGACGCTCGTGATCGTGACGCACGAGCGCGACCTCGTTAACCGCTTCCACAAGCGCGTCGTCCTGCTGGAAAACGGCCTCATCACCGGAGACGGCATCGGCTACGACGCGAAGTGAGGTGAAGCGATGAGACACGATTTCGGTTACTTCATCCGCGAGGGCGCCGGCAACCTGTTCAGCCACGGGTTCATGTCCTTCGCCGCCGTCGGCATCACGGTGGCGTGCCTTCTGATCATGGGCACCTTCTCGCTGGTGGCGTACAACGCGGAGATGCTGCTGGAGACGCTGGAGAGCGAGTACGAGATCCTCGCCTTCGTCGACGACAGCTACAACAGCGCGCAGACCAAGGCGGTGGGCGAGGCGATCCGCAAGCTGGACAACGTCAAAAGCGTCGAGTTCATCACGCGCGAGGAGGCGATGGAGGCGTTCGAGGAGCGCAGTCTCGACGACTATATGCGCGCCCACATCGAGCCGGATATGTTCCGCGACCGCTACGCGGTGTTTGTAAACGATCTGAACATCGTCAATCAAACGGCGAAGGCGGTCCGCGACGTCAACGGCGTCGGCGACGTGCGCGTGGACGAGGATATCGCCGGCGGCTTCATTCTGGTGCGCAACGTCGCGGGCGCGGTCAGCCTCGCGCTCATCGCGATCCTGCTGGTGGTGTCGGTGTTCATCATCTCGAATACGATCCGCCTCACGACCTTTGACCGGCGGGACGAAATCGCCATTATGAAGATGGTGGGCGCGACCAACGGCTTCATCCGCTGGCCTTTCGTATACGAGGGCTTCTTCCTCGGGCTTTTGAGCGCCGTGATCGCGTTCGGGCTGCAATGGCTGGTGTACGCCTCGGTGGCAAAGGCGATCGGCGCGGCGGACACGCTCCGCTTTTTGCAGGTCGTGCCGTTCCACGAGATCTGGAAGCCCGTGGCGGCAAGCTTCGGCGCGGCGGGACTGCTCATCGGCGTCGGCGGCAGCCTGACGGCGATCCGCAAGTTCCTGCAGGTGTGAAAGGAGGCGCCAGCGCATGAACAAACGCGTCCTTCGCGCGCTGCTGGCGGCGTTTTGCCTCGCGGCGCTGCTGCTGGCGGACGCCGCGCCGTTTTCCGTCGTGCCTGACGCCGCCGCCGTGACGCAAGCGGAAATCGACCAGAAGAAAAAGGAAAAATCGAGTCTGGAGTCGCAGAAGGCGGAGCTGCAAACGCAGCTCAAAGCGCTCCAGAAGGACAAAAGCAGCGCCCTCTCGCAAAAGGAGAATCTGGACACGCAGATCGCGATCATCCGTTCGGAGGTGCAGAACACCGAGGAACAGATTGCGCAGTACGAGGCGCTGATCGAGCAGACCGAGCGCGAGATTGCCGACACGCAGGAAAAGCACGAGGCGCAGTACGAGCTGTTCTGCGCCCGCGTGCGGGCGATGGAGGAGCGCGGCACGGTCTCCTACTGGTCTGTGGTGTTCCATTCGGCAAGCTTTTCCGAAATGCTCGCCGCGATGGACTTTATCGGTGAGATCATGGAGAGCGACCAGCGCGTCATCGACGACCTGCAAAACACCGAGGAGCAGCTTTCGGCGGAGCAGGCGGCGCTGGAGGAGCAGCTCGCCGCGCAGGAGGCGGTGCGCGAGGAGCTGTCCGCCCGCAATCAGGAGCTCAACGCGCAGCTCAAGGCGTCGCAGCAGTTGATCGCCGAGCTTGCCGCCGACGAGGCGGAATACAAAAAGCTGATCGCCGAAAAAGAGGCGGCGGCGGCAAGGGAACAGGAGGAGATCGTCCGACTCTCCCGCGAGCTCGCCGCGCAGCAGAACCAGGGCGCGGGCACGAAGGGCGGCTATATCTGGCCGTGCAGCAGCCACTATATCACCTCGCCGCTCGGCTCGCGCTACACGGGTATCGCGGGCGCCTCCACCAACCACATGGGCATTGACATCGGCCGCGTCGGCTACACGACGCAGGCGGTCGCCGCCAAGGCGGGCACGGTCATCATCTCGGCCTACAACAAATACCGCGGCAACTACGTCGTCGTCAGCCACGGCAGCGGCAACACCACGACCTACCAGCATCTCTCCAAGCGCTCGGTCGGCGTGGGCGACAAGGTCGCGCAGGGGCAGGTAGTCGGCATCACAGGCGCGACCGGCGTGTCCAGCGGGCCGCATCTGCACTTCGAGATCACCGAAAACGGGCAGATCGTCGATCCGCTGAAGTACCTGACGAACTACATCAAGGGCTGGTAGCCCCGCGCAGGTATAAAAAGCGGCTTTCTCCCATACGCTGGGAGAAAGCCGTTTTTGTGAGGCGGATATGCTGGGATATGTTCTCTATCGGGAGGCAGACGCGCCCCGTCCCCCGTTTTGCCGCGTCGGCGGCGTGCGCTTCCGCGCCGTGTACGTCGCGCGCGGCGCCGGGCCGCGGGCGCGGCTCTCCGCCGCTGCCGCCGCGCGCGTTCTCCGGCGCGAGGGCGTGCGGACGGCGGTATTTCCGGAAGATTATGTAAACTATCAAAGCTTCGCTGCGCGGGGCGTCGCCGCGCCCGCCCTGCCGCCGCTCTATCGCGCGACAGCCGCCGCCGTCGCGCTTCGCTGCCTCGCGCAGCAGGGCGTCGCGCCGCGGCAGGCAGCGGTCGCCCTGCTTGCGCCGTCTCCGACGCCGGAGCTGGCACGGGCGGCGGAAGCGTTGTCGTCGCAGGTGCGCCACCTGATCCTGCCGCTGCCCGGCGGCGAGGCGCTGGCGCGGGAGCTGCGCTTCCGGCACGGCGTCTCGCCCCGTCTTGTCGCGCCCGGCGAGGGCTTTTGTGCCGACGCGGCGCTGTGCTTCGACCGCTTTGACGCCCCGGCGGGCGCGGTGCCGCTCTACGATCCGGCGCTGGCGGTGCGATACGACGCGGCGGAGCCGAACGGGCTGCTCGCGGCGCTTTGGAGCGCCGGCGCTCTCGACGCCGGGCGGCTTTCGGTGCGCTCGGTATGCCTCCCCGCCCCGCCGGATTGAGCCGCCCGCGCAAAAAGACGAGGCCGGAAGCCCAAACGGGTTTCCGGTCTCGTTTGATTGCCTTGTCTCAGCAGACGCCGATCAGTCCTTCGTCTCGATGACGACGCCGGAGCCGACGGTACGGCCGCCCTCGCGGATAGCGAAGCGGAGGCCCTTCTCGATGGCGATCGGGGTGATCAGCTCAACGTTCATGTCGACGTTATCGCCGGGCATGCACATCTCGGTGCCCTCGGGCAGCGTGATGACGCCGGTGACGTCCGTGGTGCGGAAATAGAACTGCGGACGATAGTTGTTGAAGAACGGGGTGTGACGGCCGCCCTCGTCCTTGGTCAGGACGTAGACCTGGCCGACGAACTTGGTGAGGGGGTGGATGGAGCCGGGCTTGGCCAGAACCTGGCCGCGCTCGATCTCGGTCTTGGCGACGCCGCGCAGCAGCGTACCGACGTTGTCGCCCGCCTCAGCGAAGTCGAGCAGCTTGTGGAACATCTCGATACCGGTGACGACGGTCTTGCGGCGCTCGTCGGTCAGGCCGATGATCTCGACTTCCTCGCCGAGCTTGAGCATACCACGCTCAACACGGCCGGTCGCCACGGTGCCGCGGCCGGAGATCGTGAACACGTCCTCGACGGGCATCAGGAACGGCAGGCTGTCGTCGCGCGGCGGGGTCGGGATATAGCTGTCGACCGCGGCCATGAGCTCCTTGATGCAGGCATACTCGGGCGCGTTGGGATCGGTGGACTCGGAAACCAGCGCGTTGAGCGCGCTGCCGCGGATGATGGGGATGTCGTCGCCGGGGAACTCGTAGCTGGAGAGCAGCTCGCGGACCTCCATCTCGACCAGCTCAAGCAGCTCTTCGTCGTCGACCTGATCGCACTTGTTCAGGAACACGACGATGGCGGGCACGCCGACCTGACGGGCGAGCAGGACGTGCTCGCGGGTCTGGGCCATGGGGCCGTCGGAGGCGGCGATGACAAGGATCGCGCCGTCCATCTGCGCGGCGCCGGTGATCATGTTCTTGATATAGTCGGCGTGGCCCGGGCAGTCGACGTGCGCGTAGTGGCGCGCCTCGGTCTCATACTCGACGTGAGCGGTGTTGATGGTGATGCCGCGCTCGCGCTCCTCGGGCGCCTTATCAATGGAGCTGTAATCGGTATAGTCCGCCTTGCCCTGGAGGGCGAGCCACTTGGTGATGGCGGCGGTCAGCGTGGTCTTGCCGTGGTCGACATGGCCGATGGTGCCAATGTTTACATGGGGCTTGGTACGCTCGAATTTCTGCTTAGCCATTAGATTAATCCTCCTGACTCATTTCATGTTTGACCGGTGAATTTCGCATAACACCGATATTTTACAGTAAATCGCGCTTTTTTGCAATAGTTATTTTGCGGCGCTTACATCGTGCGTCCGCCGTGGCGCTGGTCGACGATCTTCTCCTGAATATTCTTCGGGATCTCGATATAGTGCGACGGCTCCATGGTGTACTGTCCGCGGCCCTGCGTGCGGGAGCGGAGGTCGGTCGCGTAGCCGAACATCTCGGCAAGCGGCACGAACGCGTCGATCTGCTGCGCGCCGGAGCGGGCCTCCATGCCCTGGATCTGCCCGCGGCGGGCGTTCAGGTCGCCGATCACGTCGCCCATATACTCGTCGGGCACGATGACGGAAACCTTCATGATCGGCTCAAGCAGCGTGGCGCCCGCCTTCTGGCAGGCCTCCTTGAACGCCATCGAGCCGGCGATCTTGAACGCCATTTCGCTGGAGTCGACCTCGTGGTACGAGCCGTCGTACAGCGTGACCTTCACGTCCACCACCGGGTAGCCGGCAAGCACGCCCGAGAGCATCGCGCCGCGGATACCGGCGTCGACCGCGGGGATATACTCCTTCGGCACGGCGCCGCCGACGACGGCGTTGACGAACTCGTAGCCCTTGCCGCTCTCGTTCGGCTCGACCTTGATCTTGACGTGGCCGTACTGGCCCTTGCCGCCGCTCTGGCGGGCGTACTTCGTCTCCTGGTCGACCGCCTTTTTGATGGTCTCCTTGTAGGCGACCTGCGGCGCGCCGACATTCGCCTCGACCTTGAACTCGCGCAGCAGGCGGTCGACGATGATCTCCAGATGGAGCTCGCCCATGCCGGCGATGATCGTCTGGCCCGTCTCCTCGTCCGTGTAGGTCTTGAACGTGGGGTCCTCCTCGGCGAGCTTCATCAGCGCGACCGTCATCTTCTCCTGGCCTGCCTTGGTCTTGGGCTCGATGGCGACGCGGATGACCGGCTCGGGGAACTCCATGCTCTCCAGCACGATCGGGTGCTTTTCATCGCAGAGCGTATCGCCCGTGGTGGTGTTCTTGAGGCCCACGGCGGCGGCAATGTCGCCGGAGTAGACGGTCTCGATGTCCTCCCGGTGGTTGGCGTGCATCTGCAAAATGCGGCCCATGCGCTCGCGCTGGTTCTTCGTCGCGTTGAGCACGGACGAACCCGTGTCCAGCGTGCCGGAATAGACCCGGAAGAAGCTGAGCCTGCCCACGTAGGGGTCGGTCATGATCTTGAAGGCAAGCGCGGAAAACGGCGCGTTGTCGTCGCTGTGGCGCTCCTCCTCCTGATCGGTCTTGGGGTTGACGCCCCGGATCGCGGGGATGTCCGTGGGGGCGGGCATATAGTCGACGATGGCGTCGAGCAGTTTCTGCACGCCCTTGTTGCGGTACGAGGTGCCGCAGGTGACCGGGATCATTTCGACCGCGACGGTCGCGGCGCGGATCGCCCTGCGGATCTTGTCGGTCGGGATCTCCTGGCCGTCAAGATACATTTCCATGATCTCGTCGTCGAACATCGACACGGCGTCGAGCAGCTTTTCGTGATACTCCTTCGCCATATCCAGCATATCCGCGGGGATCTCCTCCACGCGCATATCCTTGCCCATCTCGTCATAGTAGACGTCCGCGTTCATCTCGACCAAGTCGACGATGCCGCGGAAATCCGCCTCCTTGCCGATGGGGAGCTGGATGGGGACGGCGTTGCACTTGAGCCGTTCCTCGATCATGCGGAGCACGTTGAAGAAGTCGGCGCCCATGATGTCCATTTTATTGACGTAGATCATGCGCGGGACGTGATAGTGGTCCGCCTGACGCCATACCGTTTCGGACTGGGGCTCCACGCCGCCCTTGGCGCAAAGCACGGTCACGCTGCCGTCCAGCACGCGCAGGCTGCGCTCCACCTCGACGGTGAAGTCCACGTGGCCCGGCGTGTCGATGATGTTGATGCGGTGGCCGCGCCAGAAGCACGTCGTCGCGGCGGAGGTGATCGTAATGCCGCGCTCCTGCTCCTGCTCCATCCAGTCCATCGTGGCGGTACCCTCGTGGGTCTCGCCGATCTTGTAGTTGACGCCGGTGTAGTAGAGGATGCGCTCGGTGGTCGTGGTCTTGCCGGCGTCGATATGCGCCATGATGCCGATGTTTCTGGTTTTTTCGAGGGATACCTTTCTGGGCATAGCCTACACCCTTCCTTACCAGCGGAAGTGCGCGAACGCCTTGTTGGACTCAGCCATCTTGTGGGTATCCTCGCGCTTCTTCACGGCGCTGCCGGTGTTGTTGGCGGCGTCCATGATCTCGCCCGCCAGCCGCTCCGCCATCGTGCGCTCGCCGCGGGCGCGCGCATAGGTCGTGAGCCAGCGGAGCCCAAGGGTCTGACGGCGCGCGGGGCGCACCTCCATGGGCACCTGATAGGTCGCGCCGCCGACACGGCGCGCCTTGACCTCAAGGCTCGGCATGATATTCTCCAGCGCCTGCGTGAACACGTCAAGCGGCTCGTTGCCGGTCTTGTCCCGGATCGTGTCAAACGCGCCGTAGACGACCTTCTGCGCCACGCCCTTCTTGCCGTCGAGCATGATGGAATTGACGAGCTTGGTCACCAGAACGCTGTTGTACATCGGATCGGGCAGAATTTCTCTTTTGGGAACATTACCTCTTCTGGGCACTATGCTTCCCTCCTTCATTATAAAATGATGTCATCGGTACTCACCCCGTTTCCGCGGGGCGTTTTGCCTGCCAAAGAGGGTAATTTATAGAAGGGCT
>CACZCL010000093.1 GCA_902779695.1 Oscillospiraceae bacterium
GGGCGCTAGCGAGTGCGCGTCCCTATTTACTGCGCAAGGAACTTGAGCGCCGCGCCGACCATGGTCTCCATGCCCAGCGGCATCGCCTCCTCCTGCACGAGGAAGTGCCCGTTGTGGATGGGATACTCCGGCGTACCCTCCTCGTGGCAGCCCAGCCAGTTGAAGCAGCAGGGGATCTTCTCACAGTAATAGGAGAAATCCTCGCCGCCGAGGGCGGAATTCTCCGGAATGACCAGCGTATCCTCGCCCAGCGTCTCGGTGATGACGCCGCACATCAGCTTGAACTGCTCCGGGTCGTTGACCGTGGGCGAATAGCACATGCGGTACTCGACCTCGGCGCTGCCGCCCATGCCCTCCGCGATCCCCCGCGCGATCTTCGTGATGCGCTCCGGCATACTTTTGCGCACCTCGGGGTTCAGGTTGCGGCAGGTGCCCTCCATCTTTACCTCGTCGGCGATGATGTTATAGCGCGTGCCGCCGGTGATCTTGCCGATCGTGATGACCGCGCTGTCCAGCGGGCCGACGTTGCGCGCGACGATGGATTGCAGCGCCGCGACGATATAGGACGCGATCATGATCGCGTCGATGCCGCCCTCCGGGCGGGAGGCGTGGCTGCTCTTGCCGCGGACGGTGATGAAAAACCGGTCGGAGGACGCCATCATCGCGCCGTTGCGCACGCCGATCTTTCCGGTGGGGAGCGCGGGCCAGACGTGCTGGCCGTACATGACGTCGACATGGGGATTCTCCAGCACGCCGTCGGCGATCATCGCCTTGGCGCCGCTGTCGGCGGCGTCCTCCTCGGCGGGCTGGAACACCAGCTTGACGCAGCCGTCGAAGCGGTCGCGCAGCTCGTTGAGGACGTACGCCGCGCCCAGCAGCATCGCGGTATGGGTATCGTGGCCGCAGGCGTGCATGATGCCGGGATTCTGCGAGGCATACGGGATGCCGGTGCACTCCGTGATCTCCAGCGCGTCAAAGTCCGCGCGCAGGCCGACGCACTTGCCGGGGCCCTTCCCCTCGATCAGCGCGACGACGCCGTAGCCGCCGACGTTCTCCGTCGGCTCAAGCCCGATCTCGCGCAGCACCTTGGCGATGTACGCCGCGGTGTTCTTCTCCTGATGGCTCGGCTCGGGATGCTGGTGAAGATACCAGCGGTGCTCGCGCACCTTGTCCCAATACTTCTCGATCAGCGCCTTGACCTCGTTCATAGCAATACAAACCTCCTTACGGTTTTTCCACTTCCAGCGCAAGCGTCGCGAAAACGCGGGCGGCAAGCCCGATCACGCGCTCGTCGACGTCGAAATAATTGTTGTGGTGCGGCGCCTTGAGCGCCATGCAGAATACCAGCTCCGTCACCTGGCCGCCGTGCTCCTGCACGTCGCGCATCATGGTGGTGACGTCCTCTCCCCCGCCGAAATCCACGTCCGGCAGCACCTCGTCCACGCCGTCCACCGTGCCGAGCAGCTCTATTACGCGCGCAACGAGGGGCTTGTCGCACACGATATCGCCGGCGGAGCCCATGAAGCGGATCTCGCAGCCGCAATCGTACATCTCGGCGGCGGCCTGCAGCACGCGCCGCGCGGCGGCCTCCATGTATTCGTTGATCTCCCTGCTCCCGCCGCGCGTCTCCAGCGTCATCGCCGCCTCGCCCGGAATGACGTTGCGCCCCGTGCCCGCCTGCAGCGTGCCGATGTTGACGCGGCTCGCCCCGGCGCTGTGGCGCGGGATCGCCAGCAGGTTCAGCACGGCGGTCGCCGCGGCGGCAAGGGCGTTTTTCCCCAGCTCCGGCGAGGCGCCGGCGTGCGAGGGCACGCCCCGGAAGGTCACGTCCAGCTTCGTGCTGGAGAGGAAGCCGTGTCCGCTGGCGGCGACCATGCCGACGCGCTTGTCGCGCAAAAGCCCGACGTGCCCGCCGAAGAAATAGTCGCAGCCGGAAAACGCGCCGGTCGCGGTCAGGCTCGCCGCGCCGCGCAGACCCTCCTCGCCCGGCTGGAACACCAGGATCACCTTGCCGCGCAGCTTTTCGCGGCAGGCGCACAGCAGCCGCGCCGTGCCGATGCCGATCGCCGTGTGCGCGTCGTGGCCGCAGGCGTGCATACAATTTTTATGTGTGGAGCGGAACCCCTCGGCGGCGGGGATATGCTTCGGGTCGTCCGCCTCCTCCACGTCGTTGCAGTCGATGTCCACGCGGATGCCGACCGTCGGGCCGGGCAGCGCGCCCTCGATCTCGGTGATGCAGCCGGTATAGCCGCCGCGCATCGCCTCGACCAGCTCGGGGCGGTCGGTCTCCCGCATGGCGCGCTGCCAGCACTCCTCCAGCACCTCGTCGGAGGGCAGGCCGTGCATCTTCTCGCGCACATGGATCGACGGGCCGAAGCGGACGCTCAGCCCCAGCTTTTCCAGCTCCGTGATGATACGGGCGGTCGTACGGAACTCCGTCCAGCCCGACTCGGGATAGCGGTGGAACTCGCGGCGCAGCGCGATCAGATCCCGCTCAAGCGCCGCCATATCAATGCCGTCGAATCGCATCGCCCGCCTCCTCAGTGGGTCAGAAGCGCCTGGGCAAGACGGGCGGTATCGACCAGGTTTTCGACGCTGATATGCTCCTGCGTCGTATGCACCTTCGTCATGCCCGTGCCGAGGACGACCGCCTGCAGCCCCTTCTGGTTGTAGATGTTGGCGTCGCTGCCGCCGCCGCCCAGCGCCGTGAAGCCCCGGATGCCGATGCAGTCCATCGCGCCGAGCAGGTCGCGCACCACGGCGCTCTCGGGCGAAAGGTTATAGGAAACGTAGTTGGTGCGCAGCTCGCATTCCAGCTTGGCGCCGAACTTTTCGCAGGCGCTTTGCAGGCAGTCGCGCATATGGTTCGCCTGCGCGTTGAGCTTGTTGACGCTGCGGCTGCGGACCTCGGCGATCAGGTTGACGCGGTCGGGCACGATGTTGGTGGCGTAATCCGCCTGGATCGTGCCGATGTTGCAGGTCGTCTCCTCGTCGATGCGCAGCAGGCGCATCATGGAAATGCCGTGCGCGGCGACCTGAATGGCGGAAATGCCCTCCTCCGGCGCAAGGCCCGCGTGCGCGCGGCGCCCGATCACGGTGGCGAAGATCTTGATCTGCCCCGGCGCGCCGATGATGATTTTTCCCACGTCGCCGCTGGAGTCGAAGACGTAGACGCGCTTGCCCTTGAGCTGCTTGGTGTCGAACGCCTTCGCGCCGCGCATGCCGCCCTCCTCCCCGATGGAAAAGACGATCTCCGCCGGGCGGTGGGGCAGCCTCTCCTCCTGAATGGAACGGATCGCCTCCAAAATGCCGCAGATGCCGGATTTGTCGTCGCCGCCGAGGATCGTGTCGTCCCCGCTGTAGATGACGCCGTCCTTGACGAACGGCTTGATGCCGACGCCGGGCTTGACGGTGTCCATGTGGGCGCTGAGCACGTACGGCTCGCCCCGCATGGTGCCCGGCAGACGCGCCAGCACGTTGAAGCCGTTGGACCCGAAGGTCTCGCCCGCCTTGTCGGTCGTCACCTCCAGCCCAAGCTCCATGAACGTCTCCACAAGCTTTTCGCCCATGGCGCGCTCGTTGCCGCTCTCGCTGTCGATCTGGACAAAATCGAAGAACTCCCTGAGCAAACGCTCCCTCTTGATCATGTTCCCACGCTTCCTTTCCCATATTGATAAATTTGATACATCACGATCCCGCCGTCCCGTCCGGCTTCTCCGCGCCGCCGAAGGCCGCTTCCAGCGCCGCCTTCACGGCCTTCATGTCGATGCGCCCGCTCTTCGCCGTGTCCTTGCGCCACTTCCGAAGGTAGCGGTAGTCGACGCACTCGCGCACGCCGGCGATCTTGAACTTCGCCGTGCCGTAATTGTCGGCAAAGACGATCAGCGTCTCCACCGGCACGTTTTTGACGCCCGCGCGCATAAAAACGCGGTTGAGCAGCACCTTTTGCTCCTCCAGCGCGCTCAGCGGGTTGTCCTCCCAGCGTTCCTCCTTATTAAAGCAAAAGCGCCAGCGCGGCTCGCCCGCCCCGCCGTAGATCGTCAGCCCGAACGGGAACACCTTGACCGCCAGCACCTTGTCCGGCAGCACGGCAATCAGCTCATAGTCCCGCACGTCTTTTTTTGAGCGGATCGTCCTGCCGATATAGCACGTCGTCCCCCCGCCGCAGGCGCGCCTGAGCGCGCGCGCCGTGCGCGCGACGGCGTGCTTCGCGTCGCGGCGGCTGTCCATGATGCGGATGGCCGCCTTGATGGCGACAACGCCCACCGCGATGATCGCAAAGAAAAAAACGTAGTCCCATACGGTGTGGAGCTTCCATGCGGTAAAGCCCTTGAAATCAAACCAGGAGCCAAAGAGGTTGTTACTCATGCCGCCTCCGCGTTCAGCGTTTCCCCAATGCCAGAAAACGCCCTGTTTTTTGGTATATTTTATCATGTGAGCCAAAAAAAGAAAAGCGGGATTCACACTTTTATCAATTTTGTCAATATGCCAAATTCTTTTTACGGCAATTTGATTATTGTGAACAAACTTTGAACAAGGTCCATCTTTTTTGAAAAAGTCCATTGCCCTTTTTGCACGAAAATGGTAAAATCAACACATCCGTAAGCTTGGGATTGCCAATTTTGCACAAAGGCCCTGCCCGAATCCGGACCTGATGCGGAGGCGGTCGTCCCGATCCGTGGAAAAAATAAGGAGGAAAGAAAATGCCATCCAACAGTCTAACCAAAAAGACCTGGCTCGACAAGTTCCTGGACGGCCTGGAGAAGGCGTGTAACAAGCTTCCCCCGCCCGTGATCATGTTCATTTACCTGTTCGTGATCATCGCCGTCATCAGCTGCATCTGCTCCCTGCTGGGGATGCAGGCACTCAACCCCGCGACGCAGGAGCTCGTCGTCGTACAGAACCCGATCTCCAAGGCGGGTCTTGAGTGGTTCCTCTCGAACATGGTCAAGAACTTCACCGGCTTCGCTCCCCTCGGCCTCGTCATTACGATGACGCTCGCCATCGGTCTGTGCGAAGAGGGCGGATTGATCATGACCCTTCTGAACGACAAGCTGCGCAACATCCCGCCCGCGATCCTCGCCTATGTGGTCGCCCTCGTCGGCACCATCGGCAACCTCGCCTCCGATACCGCGATGGTCGTTATCCCCCCGATCGCCGCCATCCTGTATTACGGCGCGGGCAAGCACCCGGTCGTCGGTATGATCAACGGCTATGCGGGCGCGCAGGCAGGCTTCTCCGCCAACCTGATGATCGCCGGCACGGACGCTCTGCTCCAGGGCATCACGAACACCAACCTGGACGGCTTCCTCGGCGAGGGCAAGTTCCACGTTGACGTATCCTGCAACTGGTACTTCATGTTCGCTTCCACGTTCCTGTGCGCGCTCGTGATCGGCGGCGTCTGCAACCTGATCGTGGATAAGCGCTTCGGAACCTATGTTCCGGGCGAGGACGCCGATGTTCCTCAGCTTACGGACGTCGACCCCAAGGATAAGAAGGCGCTCGGCAAGGCGGGCATTGCCGCGCTGATCTATCTCATCATCATTCTCATCGGCTATTTCTTCGGGCCTCTTGCCAAGATCAACGAGGACGGCAGCCGCGCGCTGGTCGGCTCGCTGCTGCTCTCCAACCTGATCCCGGTCCTGTTCTTCTTCTTCGCGATCCCCGGCGTGGTCTTCGGCTTCGCCTCCGGTCGCTTCAAGACCAGCAAGGACGTCAACAAGGCGTTCAGCCACCAGATGAGCCTGAGCGGTTCCTACATCGCGTTCTGCTTCTTCTGCGGACAGTTCAACGCCCTGTTCAACTGGACCAAGCTCGGCACGGTCATCGCCATCGACGGCGCCACCGCGCTCGGCAACGCGGGCTTCACGGGCTTCGGCCTGATCGTCTGCCTCATCATCCTGACGGGTCTTATCAACCTGCTCGTTCCCTCCGGCTCCGCCAAGTGGGCGATCCTGGCGCCGGTCTTCGTCCCGATGATGATGCTGCTCGGCTATCACCCCGGCTTCACCCAGCTGATCTATCGTCTGGGCGACTCCCCGACGAACGCGTTCACCCCGCTGTCCCCGTACATCTGGGTCACGCTGAGCGTCGCGCAGAGAAACTACGACAAGGATCTGCAGATCGGCACCATGGCCGCCGGCCTCTTCCCGATCGCGATCGTCCTGCAGGTCGCGTGGATCATCTTCCTCGGCATCTGGATGCTCATCGGCCTTCCCGTCGGCCCCGGCACCCCAATCTATCTGCCTGCCGGCATTCTGTAAGCGCATACCGCGCGCAGAACGGACATAAGCAAGGAGCCGCGCCTTCGGCGCGGCTCCCTTTCTAAGGAAGCGCTGAACAAATCCCCGCGCACATCATGACGGCATCTTTTCCGTCTGGACTGCGCCAAAAATCCTTGAAATCCGACAGGATTCCTGCGGCTTTTTGGCTTGCCATACGAAAAATCTGCTCGTCATACAGGATTCCTGCGGCTTTTTGGCTTGCCATACGAAAAATCTGCTCGTCATGCCGCACACGTTGATTTATTCAGCACTTCCCTAAGAAAAAGCCGAACAAGTCCCCCGTCGATCGGCGCGGCGCTTTCTGAAAGAAAACATCGCAAAGTGGTGATACGCTTGGAAACGAAGAAAATCATCCAGCCCTCCGAATCCTACCGGCTCGCCGTGCTGCTGGCGCTCACCGGCGGTTTTTTGGACGCGTATACCTACGTCTGCCGCGACGGCGTGTTTGCCAACGCGCAGACCGGCAACTTCGCGCGCATGGCAATGTCCATCGCGAACGCCCACTGGCTGCTGGCGCTGCGGTATCTGCTGCCGATCCTGTCGTTCATCGCGGGCGTTACGCTGGCCATGCGCATCCGCGTCCGCTTTCAGGGCTGCGGACTGCACTGGCGGCAGGTGTCCGTGCTGCTGGAGATCGCGCTGCTCGTCCTCGTGAGCCTAATCCCTGCCGGGGAGATAAGCAACATCGCCGCCAATATCGTCGTGTCCTTCACCTGCGCGATCCAGGTGGAGACCTTCCGCAAATTCCTCGGCAGCGTCTTTGCCTCCACGATGTGCACCGGAAACCTGCGCAGCGCGACGGAGACGCTGAACCATTACTTCGAGGACAAAGACCCCAACGTCCTGCGAAAGAGCCTCCGCTACTACGGTATCGACCTCACCTTTGTCGTCGGCTGCGTCTTCGGAACGCTGATGACCAAGCGCCTCGGCACGGCGGCGGTGCTGTGCTGCTGCGGTCTGCTGTTCATCGTTTTCTGCATGATGTTCATGACGCAAAAAGCGCAAAACGAGTGACAGGGAATATCCCTTGTCACTCGTTTTGTTCTTTAGTTTATCAGCCTTTTTTCAGTTGGGAGACGAATTGGTCGAACAGCGCTTTCATATCCGGCCCCTCCGGCGTCAGGCGGTCCGCGCCGCGCATACGCTCCGGATGCCATTGGTAGGCGACGACCGGCAGCGTCTCGTGGTGCACCGCCTCGACGACCCTCTCGTCCTCCGCAAATACCGCGTCGACCACCAGCCCCGGCGCGAGGGCGCCGATCGCCTGATGGTGGTAGCTGTTGACGGTAAAGCGTTCGCCGAACAGGCGCGCGAGCGTGCTGCCCGCGCGGGCCGCGACCTCGTGGATGCTGCCGCCGGGATGCTCAAACCCGAGCTGCGTGGGGATATCCTGATACAGCGTGCCGCCCAGAGCGACGTTGATGATCTGAAGCCCCCGGCAAATGCCCATCACGGGCTTTTTCGCCGCAAGGAACGCCCTCGCGTACGCAAGCTCCATCGCGTCTCGCCAGGGGTCGGGCTTGCCGCATTTGGGCAGCGCCTCCTCGCCGTAGAGCGCCGGGTCGACGTCCGCGCCGCCGGTCAGCAGCAGCCCGTCCGCCATGGCGCAGCACGCGCGCGCCGCGTCCCCGTCCGGGTCGGTCGCGCCGAGCACCAGCGCGCCGCTCTCGCTCAGCGCCTCGGCGTAGTTGCGGTACATGACGAGCCGCGGGATCGGATGGGGGCCGATATCGGTGCCGAAGGTCATCAAAACGACGGGTCTTTGCATAAGCTCTCTCCTCCTCTTCCGATGAAACACAAGCCGATACTTGATGATACCACATCGCCGCGCCTTTGACAACGCCGGACGGACAGATCGCGCCGGGAAATCGGAAGCCGCGGCGCCCGATTACTTTCACAGGAGGCTGCCATGAAACTGACGGTAACGGAAAAGCTGCTCACGGAGATGTTCGCCCGCTTCGCGCCCATCGGCGCGCTGCCGGGCGGCGGCGTGACGCGCCTCGCCTACACGGAGCAGGAGGACGCCATGCACGAATGCTTCCGCGACGCGGCCCGCGCGCTGGGCTTCCGCGTTTGGACGGACTGCGTCGGAAACAGCTACGCCGCCGCCTTTCCGGAGGGCACGCAGGGCTACACGCTGCTCGGCTCCCATCTCGATTCCGTGATCGAGGGCGGCGAATACGACGGCGTGGCCGGCGTTCTGGCGGGGCTCGCGGTGCTCTGCGAGCTGCGCGCGCGCAAGAACCCGCTGCCTGTCGCGGTCGCGGCGTTCCGATGCGAGGAGTCCAGCAATTTCCGCGTCTGCACCGTCGGCAGCGGGCTGGTCACCGGCACGCTGGAGGACGACGTCCTGCGCGCGGCGTCCGACCGGCAGGGCGTCCCCCTGCTTGCGCATCTTCGCGCCCACGGCTATGAGAAGGACGCCGCGCTGCTCAGGGGCTGCGCGCGGTATCTTGAGCTGCACATCGAGCAGGGCCGCGTATTGCAGGAGCGCGGCTGCGAGATCGGCGTCGTGAGCGCGATCGCCGCGCCGCACCGCTACGTCCTGCGCCTGAACGGCATGGCGGAGCATTCCGGCGCCACGCCGATGCCGCTGCGGCGCGACAGTCTATGCGCCGCGGCCGAGGTCATCCTCGCCGTGGAGCGCGCGGGGCAGGAGGAGGCGGCGAACGACTCCGTCGCCACGGTGGGCGCGGTGGAAAACCGCCCCAACGTGATGAACGCCGTGCCCGGCACGACGACGCTCCAGATCGACCTGCGCGGCATCCGGGAGGACAGCCTCCGCCGGCTGGAGCAGGCGGTCACGCGCCGCGTGGAGGAGATCTGCGCCCGCCGCGGGATCGACTATGCGCTCAAGGCGGCGGACATCAAGCATCCCGTGCAGCTCGACGAGGCGTTGCAGCGCGCGCTGTGCGCCGCCGCCGAAACGGCCGGCCTTTCCCACATGGTGATGCCGAGCGGCGCCGGGCACGACGCGATGTCTTTCGCGGAGCTTTGCCCGACGGGCATGGTGTTCATTCCCTGCCGCGACGGCGTCAGCCACAACATCCGCGAGCACACCGAGCTTTCGCAGATTGAAAACGGCGTGCTGGTGCTGCTGCACCTTCTCAGCGGCGAGGCATGATACCTGCCGGAAACGCTCCGGCAAAGGAAAAGCGCCGTGCTTGCGCACGGCGCTTTCGGTTACGCCCCGCCCTTGACCACAAGGGCGACGCCCGGCGTGTTCGTCAGGTTGACGAGCGAGGCGTAGTTGACGTCGAACTCCAGCACGTCCCCCACGGCGATCCTGTCCTTGACCGCCTCGACGTCCACGATCGTATGGTCGCTGGAGGCGCCGAGGATCTCGACCCCCGGCATACGCGGCGTAAGGTCCGCCCAATCGCCGTAGTCGACGCGCCCAATCGCAAGCAGCGCGCGGCGGCGCACGCCGCGGTCCTCATAATGCCCCGCGTGTCCGTAGGCGTCCACGGTGAGCTGCCCGATCGGGAAGCTCGGCTTGTCCCGGCACTCGATGACCTCCGCGCGCAGCGTGAACGCGTCCCGATGCGTAAAGTCCGGGTCGCAGCCGTAGTTCGCGCGCCCGACCAGCAATATCTCGCCGAGGCGGAGATTGTTGACGCCCCGCGGCATCGTCCCGTCCAGCGCCAGATACGTCGAGGTCGACGCGCCGCCGCTGACGATCGGCAGTTTCCGTCCGATCGCCGCCTCCACCCGGCGCGCAAGCGCGGCAAGCTCCCCCAGATTGTTCGCGTCCGGGCGGATCGAGCCGTAGCAGCTCAGATTCACCCCGACGCCCAGCAGCGTGAGGTTCGCAAGCTCCCCCTCGACCTCCGCCGCGGCGGCGATCAGCTCCTCCCGGTCCCAGAAGCCCTCGCGCAAATCGCCGAGGTCAGCCATCAGCACGACGCCGTGCTTCTTCCCCTGCCGCGCCGCCTCCTCGTTCGCGGCGCGCAGCACCGCGCGCTCGCTTTGCAGGCTCGCGTCCGCCAGCGACACGGCGTCCTCCAGCTCGGAGAGCATCGGGACGCGGATCAGCAGCAGCGGCGTCCGGACGTCCATCGCGCGCAGCTTGCGCAGCTGGTCGACGCGGGAGGTCGCGAGGTAGGCAAGCCCCGCCCCGTCGAACACGCGCACCACCGGCTCCCACGCGTTCACGCCCTTGACCACGCCGATCAGATCGACAAAAGAAGCCTGACAGCGCCGCTGAAGCGCTGTCAGGTTTTCCTTCAGTTTGCCGGGATCGACCTCCAGCTGCGGGTAACGGTCTTTTCCCTTCATCGCACAGTCCCTCTCCTACTTCGCCTGCTTCTTTTTGGCAAGGCGGACGTTGTTCCTGTCGGCAACGGTGAGCCCCAGATACGCCATGGCGATGTTCACCAGCGGCATCAGCCAGTTGAACATGGCAAAGACGCCGTAACCGCCCGCGCCCCACGCCGTAAGCCCCAGCGTGCTGTTGATATACGCGCCGCAGGTGTTCCACGGCACCAGCGCCGACGTGACGGTGCCGGAGCTCTCCAGCGCGTTGGAGAGGCAGGCGGGATGCAGGTCCATCTTGTCGTATTCCTCGGCGTACATCCTGCCGGGGATGATGATGGAGATGTACTGCTCCGGCATGGTCGCGTTGGAGAACAGGCACGTCGCCTCCGTGACGGTGACGAGGCCGGCGGGGCTCTTCGCGAGCTTTTTGATCTTCTCGACGATGACGCTCATCATGCCGGTGCCCTCCATGATGCCGCCGAACATCATCGCGAGGATGGTCAGCGAGATGGAGAAGAGCATCCCCTCGATGCCGCCGCGGCAGAGCAGGTCGTCGACCGCCTCGATGCCGGTGGACGCGTCAAGCTGATAGCCGCCGTAGCTGGCGACCAGCAACGTGCCGAGCGTGCAGGAGCCGCGCTGGAACAGCATCCCCAGCAGCCCGCCGGAGAAGATGCCGAGCGTGATCCCCGGAATGGCGGGGACCTTCAGCGCGATCGACACGATGACGACGAGCGGCGGGAGCACCAGCAGCGGATGGATGGTGAAAATGCCCGCGATCGCCTCGCCGAGCGCCTGCGCCTGGCTCATGTCGGCGCTGCCGCCCGCGCCCGTAAAGCCGAGGATGCCGAAAAACACCAGGCAAACCGCGTAAGTGATGCCCGTCGGCAGCATCATGAACTTAACGTGCGTCATCACGTCGGTGCCCGCCATAGCGGGGGCAAGGTTCGTCGTATCGGACAGCGGGGACATCTTGTCGCCGAAATACGCGCCCGAAAGCACCGCGCCCGCGGTGATGGCGGGGCTGATGCCGAGGCCGTAGGATACGCCGAGCATCGCCGCGCCCATCGTGCCCATCGTTCCCCAGGACGTGCCGGTGGCAAGCGAGGTGATGGAGCAGATCAGCATGACCGCGATCAGGAAAATGTTCGGGTGGAGGATCTTGAGACCGTAGTAGATCATCGAGGGAACGACGCCCGCGTCGATCCATACGCCGACCAGAATGCCGACGATGGCGAGGATGATGATGGATTGCAGCGCCTTATAGATGCCCTCCAGCATCATCTTTTCCAGATCGCTCCACTTGTAGCCGATCAGAAGCGCCATGACCGCCGCGGCGCAGACGCCGATGAACATCGGCCCGTGTACCTCGTCCACGCCCATGAACAGCTTGGAGAGGAAGCCGCCCTCCACCTCGACGATGGAGCTCGCCATGACGGCGATCGTAACAAAGAGGACCGTCAGCGCCTGCCAGAGCTTCGGCTGCGGCGCCGTTTTCTTTTCGCCTTCCACCGCGTTCACCACCCCAGCTTTGTCATTGCCTGATCGACGGCGGCGAGGACGATATCGACCTCCTCCTCCGTGGTGACCAGGGGCGGGATGAAGCGCAGGACGTTCCCGCTCGTGTTGTTGATCAGCACCTTGCTGTCCCGGAAGCAGAGGTCGACGACCTCCTGTCCGCTCTCCTTCGTCAGCTCTATGCCGTTGATGAGGCCCAAGCCGCGGATCTCCTTCACCGCGCCGGGATGCTTCTTCTCGACGACCTCATGCGCGCGGGCGCGGAAATACTCGCCCACCTTCGCGCAGTTGTCCAGCACGCCCTCGTTGAGCATGACGTCCAGCGTGGTCATTGCCAGCGCGCAGGCAAGCGGCCCGCCGGCAAAGGTGGAGCCGTGGGTGCCGGGCGTCAGCGTCTTCGCCGCATCGCCCCTGGCGCAGACCGCGGCGATCGGCACGCCGGAGCCGAGCGCCTTCGCGATGGAGCAGCAGTCCGGCTCCACGCCGTAATGCTGGTACGCGAATAGCTTGCCCGTGCGCCCGGAGCCGACCTGCACCTCGTCGAACATCAGCAGGATGCCCTTCTCGTCGCACAGCTTGCGCAGGCCCTTGAGGAACTCGGGGTCCGCGGGACGGACGCCGCCCTCGCCCTGCACCGGCTCGGTCAGGATCGCGGCGGTATACTCGTCGACCAGGTCCAAAACGCTTTGCAGGTTGTTGAACTCGGCGTAGCGGAAGCCGTCCGGCAGCGGCTCAAAATAGCGGTGGACGCCGTACTGCCCCGTCGCCGTGCAGGTGGCGAGGGTGCGGCCGTGGAAGCTGTTTTTCATCGTGATGACCACGAAGCGCTCGGGATGCCCGTGATCCTTCGCGTACTTGCGCGCCAGCTTGATCTGCCCCTCGTTCGCCTCGGCGCCGGAGTTCGCGTACAGCACCTTGTCGAAGCAGCTGTTCTCGACCAGCATCTTCGCGGTCTGCACGGCGGGCTCGTTGTAGAAGTAGTTCGAGCAGTGCAGCATCGTTTCCGCGCGCTCCTTCAGGCACGCGGCGATGCGCGGGTGGCAGTGCCCCAGCCCGTTGACCGCGATGCCGCCGACATAGTCGAGGTACTTGTTGCCGTCCTCGTCGTAGACCCAGCAGCCCTCGCCGCGCGCCATCGCGATCGGCATACGGATGTGGTTGCCGTAGAGATACTTGTCGCCGTTTTCAATGACCTCGGCGTTGGAGCCAAACTTTTGAATCATGCCTTCACCCCCTCTTCATTTCCCTGTGTGACCATGGTGCCGGCGCCCTCCTCCGTCAAAAGCTCCGTCAGAATGGAGTGAGGCACGCGCCCGTCCATGATGATGACCTTCTTCACGCCCTCGCTGATGGCGCGCATGCAGCACTTCACCTTGGGGATCATGCCGCTGGAGATCACACCGTCGGCGATCATCTGCTCCGCCTCCGCGATGGTCACCTCGGGGATCAGCGTCTCCGGGTCCTTCGGGTCGCGCAGGACGCCGGGAACGTCCGTCATCAGGATAAATCGCTCCGCGCCCAGCGCGCCGGCGACGTATGCCGCCGCGGTGTCGCTGTTGATGTTGTATGCTTCGCCGTCCGCG
>CACZCL010000094.1 GCA_902779695.1 Oscillospiraceae bacterium
TGACCGCCGTGCTGCTCGGCAAGGCGCTGCTGCTCGCGGAGGGCTACAACGCCTGCGCCGCGCCCGCGCCGGACGAGGCGCGGGCGTGGACGGCGGACGGCTACATCAAGGATCAGGACGCGCTGCGAAGCTGCGTCTACCGCACGATGCCCGCCAGCATCAACGGCTGCGGTCCCGTCGCCGCCTATAACCTCCGCCGCCGCGCCGGACAGGACGCCGCCTTCGCGGACGTTTTGGACGAGCTGGACGCGATGCACCCCTTCCGCGCGCCGGGACCGACGCTGATGCGCGTCATGCGCCGGTATCTGCGCCGGTATCTCCCCGGCGGGCGGGAGGCCCGCGGACGCCGCGCCGCCGTCGCCGCGGCGGCGCGCAGCGAAATGGGCGTGTTCCGCTATCTGGAGCAGGGCGTCCCGCACTTCGTCGCCTATTTCCGCGCGCCGGGCGGCTTTCGCTTCTTCAACGTCAGCGACGACACGGAGGACGCCGTGCTGCCCATGGCGAGCTTCGCGGCGGCGCATCTGCGCGGCGGCAGCGTGAAGCTGATCTGGTGGGCATGAGCGAATAATCGCGGCGCCTTCGGCCATACTAGGGAAGCGCTGAACAAATCCCCGCGTACATCCTGACGGCATCTTTTCCGTCTGGACTGCGCCAAAAATCCTTGAAATCCGACAGGATTCCTGCGGCTTTTTGGCTTGCCATACGAAAAATCTGCTCGTTTTCATGCTCTTATCCAACGATTACGAGCGCAACGTCCGGCAGCTCGACGCGCTGCTGGGCGTGGGGCGCAGCTTCGACGTCGCCGCCCGCGACCTCTTCGCCGGGCGGCGGCGCTGCCGTATCTACTGCATCGACGGCTACGGGGACGACGCCGTGCTGGAGCGCGTCATCGGGCATCTGCTCGCGCTTCCCTCGACGGTGGAGGCGCAGAGTATGCAGGAGTTCGTCGACCGCTACGTGACCTTCGGCGAGGTGACGGCGGAGCGCGTGCTGGACGCCGCCGTGACCGCCGTGCTGCTCGGCAAGGCGCTGCTGCTCGCGGAGGGCTACAACGCCTGCGCCCTGCTCGACGCCAAGCAGTTCCCCGCCCGCGGCGTGGAGGAGCCGTCCTCCGGCAAGGTGCTGCGCGGCGCGCACGACGGCTTCATCGAAACGCTGGTCGTCAACACGGCGCTGCTGCGCCGCCGCATCCGCGACCCGCGCCTGACGCTGGAGGGCAGGCAGATCAGCGAGCGCTCCCGCGCGGACGTGGTGCTGTGCTACATGGAGCATCTGGTCGACCGCGACCTTCTGGAGGAGCTGCGGCGCAAGCTGGACGCCGTGGACATCCGCTCGGTGTCGATGGGGCAGGAGAGCATCGCGGAGGCGCTGATGAAGCCCCAGTGGTGGAACCCGTTCCCCAACGTGCGCTACACCGAGCGGCCCGACGTCGCCACCGCCTGCATCATGGAGGGCAGCATTGTGCTGCTGACGGACAATTCGCCCGCCGCGATGCTGCTGCCGACGAGCTTTTTCGACTTCGTCCAGGAGGCGAACGACTTCTGCTTCCCGCCGCTCATCGGCTCGTACCTGCGCCTGCTGCGCTGCGTCGTGTTTCTGCTGACGCTGTTCATCACGCCCGTGTGGTACGCGCTCGTCAAAACCTCCGCCGCCGTCGGCGCGCTGCACTTCCTCGCCATCGCGGAGGAATACGAGGTGCCGCTTCTCGTACAGCTTTTGTTCGCGGAGTTCATCGTCGACCTCATCAAGCTCACGTCCCTCAACACGCCGCCGGTATTCTCCAACTCGTTTTCGATGATCGGCGCGCTGGTGCTGGGCGACTTCGCCGTGCAGGCGCACTGGCTGGTGCCGGAGGGGCTGGCGTATATGGCGTTCGTCGCCATCGCGAACTTCGCCCAGCCCAGCTATGAGCTGGGCTACGCGTTCAAGCTGCTGCGCCTCGCGCTGCTGCTGCTCGTCGCCGCGCTGGACTGGGCGGGGCTCGCCCTCGGCTGCGTCGGCATCGCGGCGCTGCTGGCGACGAACAAGCCCATCGCCGGCAAGGGCTATCTCTATCCGCTCGTTCCCTTCGACGCAAGGGCGCTGCGGCGGCTGCTGCTCCGCCGCCCCATCTGCCGGGAGAACACATGACGCCCCCGCACGGCGAAGGAGGGGCGTTCCCGCCTTTTTTCGCCGCGTGAGCGCGTAATGCTTGCGCCGGCGGCGGAAATACGGTATACTGGTGCCATCCTGAAAATGGGAGGGCAGCGAATATGGAACGGTATCTGGGAGAAAACACGCCCAAACTGGGCTTCGGCATGATGCGCCTGCCCCGCGCGGCGGAGGGGTTCGACGTCGAGCAGACCGCGCGGATGGTCGACCTGTTTCTGGAGGCGGGAATGACCTATTTCGACACCGCCTTCGTTTACGCCGGCTCCGAGGAGGCGACGCGCAAGGCGCTGGTCGAGCGGTATCCGCGCGAGAGCTTCACCCTCGCCAGCAAGCTCAACGCGTGGCTCGGCGCGCCGGAGGAAAAGAAAGCGAAGGAGCAGCTTTTCAAAAGCCTTGAACGCGCGGGCGTCGATTATTTCGACTACTACCTGCTCCACGCCCTGCAAAACAACAACGCGGACATCTATGAGCGCTACGGCCTGTGGGACTATGTGCGGGAGCAGAAGAAGGCGGGGCTGATCCGGCACTGGGGCTTTTCGTTCCACGGCACGCCGGAGCTGCTCGACGAGCTGCTGACGAAGCATCCCGACGCCGAGTTCGTCCAGCTCCAGATCAACTACGCCGACTGGGACGACCCCAAGGTCGCCTCGCGCCGCTGCTACGAGACCGCGCGGCGGCACGGCAAGCCCATCGTCGTCATGGAGCCGGTCAAGGGCGGCGCGCTCGCCAATCCCCCGGCGGAGGCGGCGCGGCTCCTGCGCGACGCAAATCCCAACGTCTCCCTCGCCCAGTGGGCGGTGCGCTACGCCGCCTCACTCGACGGCATCCTGACCGTCCTCTCCGGCATGTCCAGCGTGGAGCAGATGCGCGACAACCTTTCCTACATGCGCGATTTTCGTCCCCTCGACGATAACGAGCGGGCGGCGATCCGCCGCGCGCAGGAGGCGCTCAGCCGCGTGGACCGCATCCCCTGCACCGCCTGCCGCTACTGCGCCAAGGGCTGCCCGCGCGAGATCCCGATCCCGGATATCTTCGCCGCGCGCAACCGCCAGATGGTCTGGGGGCAGGACGAGCGCGCCAAGAGCGACTACGCGCAGCTGGCAAAGAAGGGCAATGTCGCCGACGCCTGCATCGCCTGCGGCCAATGCGAGCTGGCATGTCCGCAGGGCATCGACGTCATCGCCCGCCTCGCGGACTGCGCCGCGCATTTGGGCGCCTGAACTGCGACGATCCGTTATATTATTGTTCTATAATACTATTCGTACTATTTTCGGGAGGCTATTGACATTCGATGGCCTCCCGTATATAATGCAGATAGTTGAATGATTGCTCAACTATTCAAGGAGGTGAGTGCATGGAGCGGATGGAGCAGGAGCCTGCCTGCGACTGCGAGGTCATCCACGAGGAAGCGGTCGCGGAGGTCAGGAGCGGCATGAGCGAGGCGGAGGAATACGAGCGTCTGGCGGCGCTTTTGAAGCTCTTCGGCGACCCGACGCGCGCGAAGCTGCTGCACGCGCTGGCGCTGCGCGAGCTGTGCGTGTGCGATCTCGCCTGTCTTCTGGGCGTGACGAAATCGGCGGTGTCGCACCAGCTCAAGATGCTGCGGCTTTCCAATCTCGTCCGCTTCCGCCGCGAGGGGCAGGTCGTCTACTACTCGATCGCGGACGACCATGTGCGCGCCATTCTGGAAACAGGCTTTGAGCATATCAGGGAATGAAGGGAGAAGCTGCCATGAAAAAGAAGTTCAAATGCGAGATCGACTGCGCCAACTGCGCGCAGAAGCTGCAGGACGCGCTGAGCAGGCTGGACGGCGTGGACGAGGTTTCCGTCAACTTCCTGACGCAGAAGCTGACGCTCTCCGCCGCGGACGAGCGCTTCGACGCGGTGCTGGACGCGGTGCTCGCCAAGGCGAAGCAGATCGAGCCGGACACGGTCATCACCGTGTAATCGCTTTCCGGGAGGCACGACTCCATGACCGCAAAACAGGAATGGATGCGCTCGCGCATCCTTGCCGCCCTTTTGCTCTACGCCGCCGTTTTTGCCATTGACCGGTTCCTGCTGCCGGCGGGCGTCCCCACCGCCGCGCGCCTCGCTCTCTACGTCCTCCCCTACCTGGTCATCGGCTACGACGTGCTGAAAAAGGCGTGGTCGAATCTGATGCAGGGGCAGGCGTTCGACGAGAATTTCCTCATGACCGTCGCGACCATCGCCGCCTTTGCCGTCGGCGAGTATCCGGAGGCGACGGCGGTGATGCTTTTCTATCAGGTCGGCGAGCTGTTCCAGAGCGTCGCCGTCGGCAAGGCGCGCGCCTCCATCGGCGAGATGATGAGCATTGCGCCCGAATACGCGAATCTGGAGACGAAAAGCGGCATCCACCGCGTCGACCCGGACGACGTGGAGGTCGGCAGCGTGATCGTCGTCAAGCCCGGCGAGCGCGTCCCGCTCGACGGCGTGGTCCTCTCGGGCGAAAGCTTTGCGGACACCTCCGCCCTCACGGGCGAGGCGGTGCCGCGCAGAGTCTGCGAAGGAGATGCGCTTTACAGCGGCTGCGTCAACGGGGAAGGCACGCTGCGCGTGCGCACGACCAAGGCGTACGAGGATTCGACGGTCGCGAAGATCCTCGACCTCGTGGAAAACGCCAGCGAGAAGAAGGCGCGGCTCGAAAAGTTCATCACGCGCTTCGCCCGCATCTACACCCCCGCGGTGACGATCGCCGCCGTGCTGCTCGCGGTCGTGCCGCCGCTGCTGCTCGCGCAGCCGTTCGGCGGCTGGATCCGCCGCGCCTGCGTGTTTCTGATCGTTTCCTGCCCCTGCGCGCTGGTGATCTCGGTGCCGCTGGGCTTTTTCGGCGGCATCGGCGCGGCGTCGCGCATCGGCGTGCTCGTCAAGGGCGGCAACTATCTGGAGGCGATCGCCGCGTGCGACACGATGGTCTTTGACAAGACCGGCACGCTGACGAAGGGCGAGTTCAAGGTCACGAAATTTCTGCCCGCCGAGGGCGTGCGCACGGACGAGCTGGTGCTCGCCGCCGTCTACGCCGAGTCGCTTTCCAACCATCCGATCGCCAAGTGCGTGCGCGCGGTCTACGCCGACGCCATCGACCTCACGCGCCTGACGGACATGAGCGAGATCGGCGGCTTCGGCATCCGCGGCGTGTGGGACGGGGCGGAGCTGCTGGCGGGGAACGGCAAGCTGCTGGAGCGATACAGCGTCGCCTACGCGCCCTGCCCCGAGCCGGGAACCGTGGTTTACGTCGCGCACGACGGGAGGTTCCTGGGCTGCTTCATCATCGCCGACGCGCTCAAGGACGGCTCCGCCGAGGCGATCCGATCGCTGCGCGGCGCCGGCGTCCGGCAGACGGTCATGCTGACCGGCGACCGCGAGGATCTTGCCACCGACATCGCCAAAAGTCTCGGCATCGACAAGGTGTACGCGGAGCTGCTGCCGGCGGACAAGGTGACGCGGCTCGAAACGCTGCTCAAACGCGAAAACGGCAAGAGCAAGGTCGCCTTCGTGGGCGACGGCATCAACGACGCGCCGGCGCTGATGCGCGCGGACGTGGGCGTCGCGATGGGCTCCCTCGGCTCCGACGCCGCCATCGAGGCGGCGGACATCGTGCTGATGGACGACGACGTGCGCAAGCTCGCCGCGACGGTGCGCATCGGCCGCAAGACCGTGCGCGTCGTGCGCGAGAACGTCGCGTTCGCGCTCGCCGTCAAGTTCGTCGTGCTCGTGCTGGGCGCGCTGGGCCATGCGTCGATGTGGCTCGCGGTCTTCGGCGACGTGGGCGTCACGGTGCTGGCGGTGCTCAACTCCATGCGCTGCCTGAAAGCGCGCTGATCCTGAAAAGTATACGGAAAAAGTCAGCCCCAGCGGGCAATGTCATTACGCTAAGCGAAAAAACAAACGTTGGAATTTTCGGAATTCATTTTCTCGCTTAACGGCTGCGCCGCTTTGGAATGCTTTCGTTAAGTTAGCGGCTTTATGGCACCAGCAACAACAAAAAACGCACGGAGAAATGTCTTCAACCACATGTCTCCGTGCGTTTTGCACTTTTTATGCCGGTGCGTTGTGCGCGTTCCAGTTTACGATCGCGTCGCTGATATACTGCGTTAAGCTGACCTTTTCTGCTTTTGCGCGCTGCGCCGCGTCTCTGTGAACGGCGGGCGCGATTCGGACTGTCAGCTTTCCGCTGTATTCTTGCGACGTTTCAACAGGCACGGGCGGGATCGGAATTCCGGCCTCCTTTGCCGTGACCAACCATTCCTGCTCGTTGGCTTCCAGTTCGGAAATGGCCTCCTCCGCCGTTTCGCCCTGCCCTACACAGCCCTTTAGGCAAGTGCTTTTGGCTACCCAGAACACATGCTCCTCGACCTTGTTCTGATAAACCTGAAACGGATACAGCATTTCATTCCACCTCCCGATTGCGACTTTCAATCTCTGCGAACAAATCCTTCAACTCTTTTATATATGCCTCCTGCACATACTTCCCATGCATGGGGATTGGAATTACTGTCCCGCTCGTTACATCGACGATCTTTTTCGAGTGCTTGCCGCCCGCTGCGACACCACAGCCGTAAGATTTCGCCAACCGTTCTACTTCATCAAAGGAAATGTTGTTCGGAATCGGCTTTTCGTTGAACTTTTCCTTTAGCTTCTCCAAAGTGGACATTGCTTCACCCTTATCTTATTCTTGTATGATAGCAAATATGCCACCAAATGTCAAGGGCGTCACCGACACAAGAAAAAGGGGGGCGGGGCTTCGCAAGCCCCGCCCCCCTCGACACAGTTTTTTCTGCCCGCTCCTGTTTTTGAGGCTCAAAACAGGCTTTTTCAAAAAATAAATGTGTGCCTACCTTAACAGCCCTCAAAACCGCCTTGACAGCGGATGCTGTACGGGAAATCTCAACAAGTTAGCAAAACGCAGTCAAAAACAGACGCTTTTTCAGCGGAGAGCGACAAGCGGAGTATCACAGGAACGCTCAATTTGTCCAGCGGACGTATCAAAAATCAGGCGCTTCCATTTTTGGCGGGTAGGTGTTTTTATCGCCGCTATTTAGCTCATAGAAAGTCTTTTTATTCTGAACATATTCATGATGCAACCCGCCCAACATGTCAAAGACTTCTTCATCACTGAAAAAGTCGCCATTCATCTTTCTCACCCCCACACCATATGGCGCATTATATCATTGAAATAACTCACCAGCAAGAAAAATAGTTGGGGAACCATTCAACTGATGTGCCAAAAATAAAGTGCCTACCTCGAAAATTTGGGATGGGCACTTTATTTTGATTGCCGAAAAGCATGTCTTAATGACATTGCCCCCAGTGGGCTGACTTTTTTGCGCTCATCTTTTCCCGCCCAGTTCCCAGAACGCCACGGCGCTCGCCGCGGCGACGTTGAGCGAATCGACGCCGCGCGACATCGGGATGCGCACGGTGTAGTCGCACGAGGCGACGGTGCGCGGCGCAAGCCCGTCCCCTTCGGTGCCGAGCACCACGGCGAGCCGCGGCTCCGCCGCCGGCGCCGGGTCGCCCAGCGGCAGCGCGTCGCCGCGCAGCGCCATCGCGGCGGTCTTGAAGCCGAGTTCGTGGAGCGAGGGCAGG
>CACZCL010000095.1:0-7009 GCA_902779695.1 Oscillospiraceae bacterium
GTCGGCGGTCTGCGCCTCCTTGGTGTATACGACCCGGACGCCGTCCACGGTCTCCACCGAGCCGGGATTGCCCTTGACCTTGTACGCGTCGAACACGAGGATCGCAATGCACTTGCGAAAGCCCTGATAGTTGGCGAGCACGCCCGTCAGCGCGGCGCGCGCCGCGGCGATATCCGCCTGCGCGAGGCGGCTCAGCTCGTCCCAGGCGAAAATGACGTTGTACCCGTCGACGAGCAGGTATTCCGCGGCGCCGAGGGGCAGGGAGGCGTTGTATTTCCGCTCATCCAGCGCGGTGCGCGCGGGCGGACGCGGCGGCTCGAACGCCTGCCGCTCGACCTTGCCGTAGGTGCGCTCGAAGATGCGCTGCAACTCCGCGTCGTCCGCGCGGGCGCCGGGCGCGCGCCGCCGTTCGGGCGATTCGGTTTCCTCCGCCGCGTCTTCGCCGGAGCGGAGGGCGCTGTCCAGATGCATCCGCGCGGGCGCCTCGTCCCACGGCACGGTGACGCTGCCGCCATGCTCGCAAAACACCGAGGACGAGGGGTTTTCCACGTCGCGTTCGGGATCGTAGAGCGCCGCCGCGACCACGGCCTCCGTGTCGGCGCAGGGGCCGTAGCCCCGCACGCTCAGCGACAGCCTGCCCGCGCCGTGGGTGTAGGCGGCGAGCGAGGACGCGTAGTCCCGCAGCGCCGCGACGGGGGCGAAGCCCGTCAGCAGCGACGCGCCGCCCTCGCCGCGCGGCGGCTCCACCGTGCCGCCCATCGCCTGCAGGTCCGCCATCGCGCGGCCCACGTTCTCGGGCGGAAGCTCCAGACGGAAATCGTAATACGGCTCCAGCAGCAGGCTCTGCGCGCGCATCAGCCCCTGCCGGATCGCGCGGTACGTCGCCTGCCGGAAATCGCCGCCCTCGGTGTGCTTGAGGTGCGCGCGCCCGGCGACGAGCGTGATCTTCACGTCCGTCAGCGCCGCGCCGGTCAATACGCCGGGATGCTCGCGCTCCAGAACATGCGTGAGGATCAGGCGCTGCCAGTTGAGCGCGAGATCGTCCACGGGCACCGCCGACGCGGCGCGCACGCCGCTGCCGCGCGCGCCCGGCTCGATGAGCAGATGCACCTCGGCGTAGTGGCGCAGCGGCTCGAAATGCCCCATGCCGACCACGGGCGCGGCGACGGTCTCGCGATAGACGATGCCGCCCGCGCCGAAGGAGACGGCAAAGCCGAAGCGCTCCGCGATGCGCCGCTGCAGGATCTCAAGCTGGATCGGGCCCATGAGCCGGACGTGCAGCTCCCGCAGCCGCTCGTCCCATACGAAGCGGAGCATCGGGTCCTCGTCCTCCAGCTCGCGCAGGCGGGGCAGCGCCGCGTGCGGCTCCACGCCCTCGGGCAGCAGGACCTGATAGGTCAGCACCGGCTCCAGCAGGGGAGGCTCCGCCTCGCCCGCCGCGCCCAGCGCCTGTCCGGGGCGCGTGCGGGTCAGGCCAGTCACGGCGGCGACCATGCCCGCGGAAAGCTCGTCCGCCGTCTTGTACTTCGCGCCGGAGTAGAGGCGAAGCTGCTCCGCCTTTTCCTCGCAGGTCTCGCCATTCACGGTATAGGTCAGCGGCGTTTTGCTTTTGAGCGTGCCGCCCGTGAGGCGCAGCCAGGTGAGGCGCGCGCCCTGTGCGTCACGGCTGATCTTGAAGACCCGCGCGCCGAACGCGCCGGCGTCCGCGGCCTCCGGCGCGAACGCAGCCAGCGCGTCCAGCAGCTCGGAAACGCCCTCCAGGCGGAGCGCCGAGCCGAAGAAGACGGGGAAGAGCTTCCGCGCGCGGATCAGGGCGGCGAGCGTAGCGCCGTCCAGCGCGCCTGCCTCCAGAAAGCGCTCCAGCGCCGCCTCGTCGCACAGCGCGGCGTTCTCGTCCCGCTCCGGCGCGGCAAAGTCGACGCAGCCGGGCAGCGCCTCGGCGAGCTGCCGCAGCAGCGCCGCGCGGTCAGCGCCCGCGAGGTCCATCTTGTTGACGAACAGGAACGCCGGAACGCCGTAGCGCTCCAACAGGCGCAGCAGCGTGCGCGTATGGCTCTGCACGCCGTCCGAGCCGCTGATGACGAGCACGGCGCAGTCCAGCACGGGCAGCGTGCGCTCCATCTCGGCGGAAAAGTCGACGTGGCCCGGCGTGTCAATGAGTGTAAAGGAAACATCCTTCACAGAAAAAAGCGCGGTTTTGCCGAAAATCGTGATCCCGCGCTCGCGCTCCAGCGCGTCGGTGTCGAGGAAGGCGTCGCCGTGGTCGACGCGCCCCAGCGTGCGCCGCGCGCCCGCGGCGTAGAGCAGCGCCTCGGACAGCGTGGTCTTGCCCGCGTCCACATGGGCAAGAATGCCCATCACGATCCGCCTGCCCATGCGCGCGCCTCCCTCCGAAAACAGATAAACTATATTATATGGAAGCCGCCGGCGGATTGCAACCGATATTTCCCGCCGCGGGTGCGAGGATTTTTTTGTTGTATCCGGGTGCAGAGTATGTTACACTGCGGGAAAGGAAATCGCCGTGAAGCGGCGTTTTTGGAAAGGAAGCGTGTTCCATGAAAAGAAAGCCCCTTGTGATGCTTGCAGCGCTTGCGCTTTGCCTCTCCCTCTCCGTGCCCGCGTTTGCCGCTGCGCCGGCGCGCTTCACGGACGTGCCGACTTCGCACTGGGCTTACGCCGACATCGAGGCGCTGGCCGAGGGCGGGCTGGTCAACGGCATGGGCGACGGCACCTTCGCTCCCGACTCACAGCTGACCATCGCGCAGATGGCAACCATTCTGGCGAACGCCATGGGGCTGCAGACCGGTGAGGACGACGGCAAGTGGTACTACAAGGCAGTCAAGGCCGCAGTGGACGGCGGCTATCTGCCGAATCTCAGCAGCAACATCACGGACGGCACCTATGAGGCGGCCTGCACGCGCGAGCTTGCGGTCTACATGGTGCTGGAAGGTCTCGGCGTCAAGGACGGCTTGAAGGTCAACGGCAAGAAGGCCGAGGACATCCCTGACTACGGCATGGTGACCCGTGAGTATCGCACCGACGTCCTCAAGGCGGTCCAGTACGGCATCATCAACGGCATCGACGAGGCGGGCAACTTCGCGCCGCAGAACATCCTGACCCGCGCGCAGATCTGCGCCATTCTCAACCGCGCCGGCTACACCACGGCGAAGCCGAAGGCGCAGGCGCTTGCCGACGGCATGGAGAACGCCGAGATCTACGAGGCGATCAAGGCAACCGGGCTGTTCGAGGAGAATATCCATAAGTTCGGCGGTCGAAACGTGAAAGATCTCGTTGCAAAAGAGCGCAAGTACGCTAAGCTGATGGTCCGTTACACGGTTGAAACCGATGCCCTGCAGATCATGGCCAACGAGTACGACTCCAAACTGGTGTTCAGCGAGGATTACAAGTATATTCTCGACGAACAGGGCAACAAGGTAACCGACGAGTTCGACTTCTACGACGACAACGGCAAGTTCGTCTCGGTATCCGGGCTCAGCTACAGCTCGCGGCAGCTCCTCAAGCAGATCCTGCAGATCGCGTTCCCGACCGAGTACGATAATGCCATCGCGGGACTTATGGAGTGCCTTCTGCCTCCGTACAGCTACACGGGCAAAACATCTTACCCAAGCAAGCTTCTGTGGCTCAACGGGCGATGTGTCATGGTTTATGCCGACAAGGGCTACCAGTTTGATATAAGCAGGCTCAATGACACAAACCTCTACGAAAGACTTGCATCCAGCCCCACGACCTCCACGCCGATGACGTACCGCCGAGGAGCCCCCGGCGATGGCTATCCCGGCAACGCAATCGATCTACGGATTGCATACGAGTTGGGCAGGTGGTAATCGCAACATCATAGCCTCATGCAAGTAACTTTGACAGAATCCGGTATTGCATATTCCATCCGCATTGTGCTATACTGGATTTAAGCAAAGAATCATCCAACAACAGGGCAGGCATTCTTGCAGCAGCGGAGCGCGCGGCGCTCCGCTGCTTCTTTTCCCGCGACGGCAAGGCGACCGAAATTTCGCCCTTGCCGAGCGGGGAAACGTATGGTAAAATACCTATTTGGGAATCGGGGGCGCCCTTGACACGCGGGTATGGCGGAATTGGCAGACGCGCCGGATTTAGGTTCCGGTGGGCAACCGTGCAGGTTCAAGTCCTGTTACCCGCACCAGACAAAAACAGACGTGTTTTGACACGCCGGTTTTTGTCTGGCGGCACGCTTCGCGCGCTGCGATTGCAATACGCGCTGACGCGCGGCTCCCTTGCCTCCGCTCGGTCGCGCCGCGGCGTTTTGGACTGCGCGGGGCTTTAGAAACGGCTACACGCAATACTATAAACCACATCAGGAGGGCATCAGCTTATGAGCAGCAAGGAAAGATTTGTCGGCACCGTATCCCGCGGCATCCGCTGCCCCATCATCCGGCAGGGGGACGATATTGCCGCCATCGTGGCGCAAAGCGTGCTGAACGCCGCCGAGGGCGAGGGCTTCGCGCTGCGCGAGCGCGACGTGATCGCCATTACCGAGTCGGTCGTCGCCCGCGCGCAGGGGAACTACGCCGGCGTGGACGCGATCGCCGAGGACGTGCGCGCCAAGCTCGGCGGCGGCACGGTGGGCGTCATTTTCCCGATCCTCTCGCGCAACCGCTTTGCCATCCTGCTGCGCGGCATCGCGCGCGGCTGCAAAAAGGTCGTCATCATGCTCAGCTACCCGTCCGACGAGGTCGGCAACGCGCTCGTAACGCTCGACCAGGTGGACGCGGCGGGCGTGAACCCCTACAGCGACGTGCTGAGCGCGGAGCGCTTCCGCGAGCTGTTCGGCGAGCCGAAGCACGAGTTCACGGGCGTGAACTACGTCGACTACTACGCCTCTCTCGTGCGCGAGGAGGGCGCGGAGGCGGAGATCGTTTTCGCGAACCAGGCGAAGACGATCCTCGACTACACCGACTGCGTGCTCGCCTGCGACATCCATACCCGCGCGCGCACGAAGCGGCTTTTGAAGGCGGCGGGCGCGCGGATCGTCTGCGGGCTCGACGAGATCCTGACGGCGCCGGTCAACGGCAGCGGCTGCAACGAGGAGTACGGGCTGCTTGGCTCGAACAAGTCCACCGAGGACACGGTCAAGTTGTTTCCGCGCAACTGCCGCCCGGTGGTCGAGGAGGTGCAAAAGCGCATCCTCGACGCGACGGGAAAGCATGTCGAGGTCATGATCTACGGGGACGGCGCGTTCAAGGACCCGCAGGGCAAGATCTGGGAGCTGGCGGACCCCGTGACCTCGCCGGCGTATACTGACGGGCTGATCGGCACGCCCAACGAGCTCAAGCTCAAGTACCTCGCGGACGACAAGTACAAGGCGCTTTCGGGCGAGGCGCTCAAAAACGCCATCAGCGACGATATCCGCGCCAAGCAGGGCGAGCTGGTGGGCAAAATGGCGTCCGAGGGCACGACGCCGCGCCGCCTGACCGACCTGATCGCCTCGCTCTGCGACCTCACCAGCGGCAGCGGCGACAAGGGGACGCCGGTCGTGCTGGTGCAGGGCTATTTCGACAACTATACGAACTGAGGCGAAGCGGGGCGCGGAGCGCGGGAGGTGAGGCGCGATGATGGAACGGCCGCTGGCGGACGAGATCCGGCCGCGGAGCCTGGACGAGGTCGTGGGGCAGAGGCACCTGATCGGCGAAAAGGGCCTGCTGCGGCGGCTGATCGAGTCCGGCACGAGCGCGAACATGATATTCTACGGCCCCTCCGGCACGGGAAAGACCACCATCGCGAACATCATCGCGGGCAGCACGAACAAGACGCTGCACAAGCTCAACGCGACGACGGCCTCCCTCTCGGACGTGAAGGACATTATCGCGGACGTGGGGACGCTGATGGCGCCGGGCGGCGTGCTGCTGTACCTCGATGAGATCCAGTATTTCAACAAAAAGCAGCAGCAGAGCCTGCTGGAGTTTATGGAAAACGGCTCGATCACGCTGATCGCGTCGACGACGGAGAATCCGTACTTCTATGTTTACGGCGCGCTGCTCTCGCGCTCGACCGTGTTCGAGTTCAAGCAGGTCTCGCCGGAGGAGGCGCTGCCCGCCGTGCAGCGGGCGCTGAGCATCCTGAAGGAGCGCAGCGATCTGCCGCTTTCCTGGGAGAACGGCGTGCCGGAGCAGCTTGCGCAAAGCTGCGGCGGCGACGTGCGCAAGGCGATCAACGCCTGCGAGCTGCTGTACCGCTCGGCGGAGGCGAAGCGCGGGAAGCTGAAGCTGACGCGCGCGGACGCGGAGCAGCTCGCGCAGAGAAGCGCCATGCGCTACGACAGGGGCGGCGACGCGATGTACGACTGCGCGTCGGCGCTGATGAAATCGCTGCGCGGCAGCGACCCGGACGCGGCGCTGCACTATCTGGCGCGTTTTCTGGAGGCGGGCGATCTGATCACGCCCTGCCGTCGCCTGCTGTGCTCGGCGAGCGAGGACGTCGGCATGGCGTACCCGCAGGCGATCGCCATTGTCAAGGCGTGCGTGGACACGGCGATGCAGTTGGGGCTTCCCGAGGCGCAGCTTCCGTTGGCGCAGGCGGCGATCCTGCTCGCCACCGCGCCGAAGTCGAACAGCGTCGTCGAGGGCATCGGCGCGGCGCGCGCCGACGTGCGGGCGGGGCGGACGGGCGATATCCCGCGCCAGCTTCAGAACGTCCACGCGGATACGACGGGGACGGACAACCGGCAGAACTACAAGTATCCGCACCAGTATCCGAACCATTGGGTCGAGCAGCAGTATCTGCCCGACGCGATCCGGGACGCGCGCTACTACCGCTTCGGCGACAACAAGACGGAGCAGGCGGCGGCGCAGTATTGGGAGAAGATCAAGCATGGCGATGGAGCTGCGGGTCAATGACCGCGTGGAAATGAAAAAACCGCATCCCTGCGGCGGGCGCGTGTGGCTCGTCACGCGCGCCGGCATGGACGTAAAGCTCCGCTGCTGCGTCTGCGGGCGGGAGGTCGAGCTTCCGCGCGCGA
>CACZCL010000095.1:7014-8354 GCA_902779695.1 Oscillospiraceae bacterium
GCTGAGGGGGGAAGAGACGTGAGCAAAAAATCGACGCGGTTCATCGCGATCCTGATCGTCGTGGTGATGGTCCTGACGTTTTTGGGCTCGATGGTTTTGCCCTATCTGTGATACTAAAATTTGATGAAATGCTTTCATCAAATTTACCATGCTCCGCATGGTGGTGACGCGCTGAAAGCGCGTCACCGCGTCTCATGCGAAATGGAACGCCGCTAAAGCGGCTATCAAACGATTTTCAATCGTTTTAATCAATTTCAGTATGAGAGAAAGCGACAAAAAGCGCCCCGCGGCGGCGGGGCGCTTTTTTCGCGCTTTTTTACGCGGCGCGGGATTTATACTACTGCCTGTCAGAGGACTTCCGAACGCGGGCAAGGCGGGTGAGGGCATGGTCGTATACTGGGATCTGGCGGCGTTTTGGAACTTTGCGCTGGACTATCTGCTGCTTTTGGGCACGCTGCGGCTTGCGGGGCGCGGCGTGCGCCGCGGCAGGCTGGCGCTCGCGGCGCTGTTCGGCGCGGCGTGCTCCGTGGCGGCGCTTGCGACGCAGCTTTCGCCGCTGCCGGCGTTCCTCGCGATGCTCCCGATGTGCCGCATCGCCTTCGGGCGGACGGGCCGGTTCTGGAAGCTGACGCTCCTGTTCGCGCTGCTCTCGTGCGCGCTGGGCGGCGCGGCGCTGCTGCTGGGTCGCGCGGCGGGCGGCATGGGGCGGATCGCGCCCGGCGTCTTTTACGCGCGGCTGCCGTGGGGCGTTTTTTTCGGCGCGGCGGGACTGAGCTACCTGCTGCTGACGCTCGTGTTCCGCGGCGGGGCGCGCTATAGCGCCGGCGCCTTTGTCCGCGCGCGCATCGAATGCGGGGGAAGGCGCGTCGAGCTGCGGCTGCTGCGCGACACGGGCAACGCGCTGTGCGATCCGCTGACCGGAGAGGGCGTGCCGGTGATCGCGCGGGACGCGGCGGAGGCGCTGTGCCCGGAAGGACTGCCGGAGAGCATCCGCTGCCGCACGGTCGCCGGGACGGATACCGTGCTGCGGGCGTTCCGCTGTGAGCGCCTGACCGTGGACGGCCGCGCGTACGGCGCGCGCTTGATCGCCGTGTCGCCGGACGGGTTCGACGGCGGCTTTCAGGGGCTTTGGTTTGACGAGGCACGCGCGCCGGAGCGCGGAAGTCCGGAAGGGAACTGGGAGGAAACGGAACGGCATGAGCTGGAAACGGTTATGGAGTAGCATTCGCGCGTGGCTGCTGCGGCAGGGCCTGCTGCCGCGCGGCGGTGTGCATTACATCGGCGGGAGCGACACGCTGCCCCCGCCGGTCTCGCGGGAGCGTGCCTTGTCCACGCGGTAG
>CACZCL010000096.1 GCA_902779695.1 Oscillospiraceae bacterium
GTAGTACGGGCTGGGGCAGATGTCGCCGAAGACGCTCAGCTCCTGCGAGCCCTGCACGCTCAGCGGATAGTAGAGCGAAAGCCCGGAGGCGGAGGCGTGGGTCGCGCCGCTGGCGGAATACGCCACGGCGGCGTCCAGCGCGGCGAGCGCCTTGTCCGCGCCGTCGGCATAGTCGGCACAGGCGGAGATCAGCCCGCCCAGATCCACCATGTTCGTGTACCCCTCGGCGCGGTTGTTGCCGCCGAAGTTCTCCGCCGCGGAAATGCCGCGCACCATGGAAACGAGGCTCGTCGAATCCCCGCCCGCCTCGTACATGCCGCGCGCGAAGTCGTTGAAGCTGACCAGCAGCGCGTCCAGACGGCTCAGGTCGACCACGGAGAGCGTGCAGAGGTCGTCGTCATCCAGCGCGCGGCAGGCCGCGACAAAGCTGTCGCAGACGACGCGCCCGAGGCTCAGGGCGTCCGCGCCCGCGTGTCCGGCGAGGTAGGAGCCGATCGCGGCGTAGTCCCAGCCGGAGCCGGGCTCCAGCTCCTGCGAGCCGTATAGATAGTCCGCGTAGGAGGCGAGCACGTTCGCCGTTTCCAGCGTGCCCATCAGGCAGGCGTCGAAGCCGACGAAGTCAAACTTCTGCGTCATGCCGCCGCACACGTCGCGCAGCGCGGCGTCCAGCTCGCGCAGGGTGAGGGAGTCGTTGTCGTTCAGCTCGTCAAAGCAGACGCCCGTGATGCTGCCGCCGCCGTGGTCCCACAGCACCACGCCCATGTGCTCCGAGGCAAATTCCGATACGCCCCAGCGCAAAAAGTCGGTAAGCGTCTTTTGCTCCCCCATGTTGGCGGCAGGCTGCTCGTCCGTCAGATAAAGGGACTCGTCCTCGATCAGATAGCGCTGGAGGCAGCTCGCGTCCACCTGGTCGTTGAGCCACTCGATCGCGCCGCCGGTCTCAACGACGAAGCGCACGCTTTGTCCGGACGCGCCGTCAAGCATCTCCAGCAGATCGTCCGTCGCCGATCCGGCCTCGGATTCAAGGTCGCTTCCGCACAGGTAGACGAAGATCGTCCAAACGCCCGCGTCACCCATGCGCGCGCCGGTGTCGAACGAGGGGCGCTTGACGGTCAGCGCGCCGGTGGAACGGTCGACGCTGAGAGTCGTCGCCTCGACCGTCTGCGCCGCGGCGGAGGCTTCGCCCTTTGCGCCTCCCGCGGCGCCTGAGGGCGCGGCGGAGGGCGTCTCCGCCGGGGCGGGCGCTTCCTCGCCGCCGCAGGCGGCGCAGCCGAGCGCGAGCAGCGCTGAGAGCAGCAGTGCGAGCAGTTTTCTGTGCATATCGTTTCTCCTTTCCTGTCGTTTTGCGTCAAAGGGCGCAAAACGGACGGTACGCTTTCGCGGCCCTCCGCCGGAAAAGCGTTCTGTCGGCAAAATCCTATCACCAGAAAAACGCCGCCCCGGAGGGGGGCGGCGTTTTTGGTTCTGGCAGGCAGACGATCAGACCTTGAACATGTCGACCTGCTCCTTGAGCAGATTGGACTGGGAAGCGAGCTCCTCGCAGGAGGCAGCCGTTTCCTCGGCGGTTGCCGAGTTCTGGGAAATGACGCCGGAGATGTCGGAGATACCGATGCTGACCTGGTTGATCGCGTCGGCCTGCGAAACGGCGGCGTGGTTGATCTGCCCGATGATATCGTTCGTCTGCTTCGTCTGTTCGATGACTTCGCCCATGAGTCCGGCGGTGCTGCGCGCCAGCTCCACGCCCTCGTTGACCGCCTTGACGGTGTCGGAAATCAGCAGGTTGGTGTTGCTCGCGGCGTCGGCGGACTTGTTGGCGAGGTTGCGCACCTCGTCCGCGACGACGGCGAAGCCCTTGCCCGCGCTGCCCGCGCGCGCCGCCTCGACGGAGGCGTTCAGGGACAGGATGTTCGTCTGGAAGGCAATATCCTCGATGGTCTTGATGATCTCGCTGATCTTGGCGGACTTGTCGCGGATCTCGTCCATCGCGGCGAGCATGCTGTTCATCTGCTCGTTCTGCTCCTCGACCTTCTGCAGGCAGCCGGAGGACAGGGACATGGCGTGGTTGGAGTTGTCGGCGGTCTCGGTGACCTGCTTGCTGATGTTGGCGACGGTGGCGTTGATCTCTTCGATGGCGGTCGCCTGGCGCGTGGTGCCCTCGGCGAGCAGCTGCGAGCCGTTGGCGATCTGGCCGGCGCCGCTGCGCACGCCGTCGGCGGAGGCGTCCATGTTGCCGACGATCTGGCTGAGACGGCGCTCGATCTCCTCAAAGGAGCGCTGGATCTGGATGAAGTCGCCGTTGTACTGCACGCGCGGCTTCTGGGTGAAGTCGCCCTCGCCCATCGCGGCGAGCACGTGGGAAATGTCGTTGATGTAGCTGCTGGTCTGCTCCTTGGTGTGGATCAGCTTCTTGGCGAAGATGCCGATCTCGTCCTCGTTGAACCTGTAATCCACGCCGGTGTCGTGCAGCTGGCCGCGGGACATCTCGTCGGCGAGCACGCTGACCTGGTCGATGGGCCTGACGACCTTCTTCTGCGTGAAGAAGAAGATGACGACCGCGACGGCGAGCACGCCCGCGATGCCGATGGCGATGGCGATCCACGTGACGGTGGAGAACTCCTTGTCCGCGTCGGTGGCGTCGGAGCCGGAGAAGTACGCGCCGACGACGCTGCCCGTGTAGTCATACAGCGGGGAATAGGTCACGTAGAAGTGCTTGCCGCCGATGGTGGTGTCGCCGTGGTAGGTCTGGTGACCGTTGATGACGGTGTTTTCGATCTTGCTGTCCATCGCGGTGCCGATGTTGCGCTGGCCCTGCGCGTTGTACAGCGTGGTGGAGTAGCGCAGATTGCCGTTGAAGATGGTCACGTCCGTGCCGGTCTCTTCCTTGATCTCATCCATCCACTCGGTGGTCTCCATCAGGAAGCCGACCGCGATGACGCAGGAGCCGCCGCCCATGGGCGCCTGCGCGGCGTAGAGGCCGAACAGCGCCCCGTCCGCCTTGACGACGCCCTTGATGGCGCTGCCCTTGGCAACGGCGGAAAGGTCAAGGTTGGCAAACGGCGTGTTGGCGGTGGCGGCGACGATCCGGCCGCTCTCGTCGGCGAGAACGCCGAACGTGTCCGGATCGGAGGCGAACTCCGCCTCGGCGAGCGCGCGGAACGCCTCGGCGTTGCCCGCCGCGGTGCCGATCATGTGCTGCGTTTCCTTTGAGAGGATGATCTGCTCTCTCCGGCTGTCGCCGATCTTATCGTCCAGCGAAACCTCCAGCGAGCGCTCGCCCGTTTCGGAGCGCGCCTGCAGCAGACCGTTCGTGAACGAGCGGAACTGCGTGATCGAAATCACGAGCACCAGCGCCACGACGATGGCGAGCGCGGCGACCATGATCAAGATGATCTGCGAGCCGAGCCTTTTGAAAAACCCTAATTTTTCCATAGTTACTCTCTCCCCTTGAAATAGTTGTATGCCTGCTGCTTTGCCAAGTAAACAGGGTCGTAAACACGCCTTGTAAGTAACTTTAACATATTATGTCGCGCTTGGCAAGAGATTTCGACAAAAATTTCAGTTCAATATGGTGCAAAATTTCCCAATCTGACAGTACGGCGACGCTTTGCGGAAAAATCGAACGGCGATTGATAAGGCAGTATTTACGTTATGTAAAACGCGGGAACGGCGTCACGCGTTGAGCGCGGCGATGATGTCCGGCAGCTGCTTGTCGACCGTGTCGTTGTCGAGCTGGCAGGTGCCGGCGTTGCGGTGCCCGCCGCCGCCGTATTTGAGGCACAGCTCGCCGATGTCGACGTCGGATTTCCTGTTGACGATGGACTTGCCGATCATCACGGCGGTGTTCTGCTTCTGGAAGCCCCAGGCGACATGGACGGAGATCTGCGCCTCAGGATAGAGCGCGTAGATCATGAAGCGGTTGCCCGCGTGGATGATCTCCTCGTTGCGAAGGTCGAGCACGACGACCTTGCCCTCGACGCGGGCGAGGCGGCGGAGCTGGTCCTTAAAAAGCTGCGCCTGCTCGAAGTAAAGGTCCACGCGCTCCTTGACGTCGGGCAGCGCGAGGATGTCGTCGATGCCGTGCTCCAGGCAGTAGCTGATGAGCTCCATCATCAGGTCGTAGTTGGAGATGCGGAAGTTGCGGAAGCGCCCCAGGCCCGTGCGCGCGTCCATCAGATAGTGCAGCAGCACCCAGCCCTTGGGCTCCAGAATCTCGTCGATGGTGAAATCCGCGCTGTCGCCCTTGTCGACCGCCTCCATCAGCTCGTCGGAAATGCGGGGCAGCGCCTTTTTGCCGCCGAGGTAGTCGTACACCACGCGCGCCGCGCTGCGGGCGTTGGGGTCGATGATGAGCCTGCCGTTCGTCTCCGTCGCCTTCAGGCGGTCGATCTCGGACTCGTGGTGGTCGAACGCCAGCCCGACCCGCGGATCGTACGGCAGATTGGTGGTGATATCTTCCTTGCTCAGCTCGATCTTGCCGTCCTGCACGTCCTTGGGATGCACGAACTTGATCTCCTCGATCATGTTCAGCTCCTTGAGCATCATCGCGCACGCAAGACCGTCAAAATCGCTTCTGGTGATCAGCCGTTTGAATTTTCCTTCCATATCGCTGCCTCCCGCGTTCCGTTATAGATAGTTGTATTATAGCATAAGTAGCCGCGGGATTTCAACAGGAACCTTGCGATTTTCGGAAAAATGCCGCGCCTAGCCCGGCGGCAGCCGGGCGCTCGGATGGGTTTACATTAAAAATGCGGTTTACCATCGCGGAAAGCGCGGGACGAGCCGCGCGGAAAATTGTAAACAATCTGTGACGCCCTTGCAAATTCACGCGCCGCGGCATACAATACCACTTACCGTTCGGATTCACATTATTGTATAAAAAGGAAGCGATCGTATGGCAAAAATCGACATTATCTCCGGCTTTCTGGGCGCGGGCAAGACCACGCTGATCAAAAAGCTGCTGGAGGAGGCGTATCAGGGCGAGAAGATCGTGCTGATCGAAAACGAGTTCGGCGAGATCAGCATCGACGGCGGCTTTTTGCAGGGTACCGGCGTGCAGATCAGCGAGATGTCCTCGGGCTGCATCTGCTGCTCGCTGGTGGGCGACTTCGGCGAGGCGCTCAAGGACGTGCGGGCGAAATACGCGCCCGACCGCATCGTGATCGAGCCGAGCGGCGTTGGCAAGCTCAGCGACGTGATCCGCGCGGTGGAGGACGTCGCGCGGGAGGACGCGGGTATCGTCCTCAACAGCTTCATCACCGTCGCCGACGCGAGCAAGTGCAAAGTTTACATGAAAAACTTCGGCGAGTTCTTCAACAACCAGGTCGAGCACGCCGGCTGCATCATCCTCTCCCGCACGGGCAAGCTGAGCGAGGAGAAGGTCTCCGCCGCCGTGGCGCTGCTGCGCGAGCACAACGCCTCCGCCACCATCATCACCACCCCGTGGGAGCAGCTGGACGGCAAGCAGATCCTCGCCTCGATGGAGCGCACCAGCGCCGAGTTCATTCACGAGCTGGCGGAGCTGATGGAGCACGAGGAGGACGAGGAGTGCGACGATCCCGAATGCGAGTGCCACCATCACCATGAGCACGAGCATGAGCATGAGCACGAGCACGAGCATGAGCACGAGCATGAGCATGAGCATGAGCACGAGCATGAGCATCACCACGACCACGACCATCATCACCATCACCACCATCACGGACACGACGCGGACGAGGTGTTCACGAGCTGGGGCGTCGAGACGCCGAAATCCTTCCCCGCCGCGGAGCTGGAGCGCATCCTCACCGCGCTGGACAGCGGCGAATACGGCAAGATCGTGCGCTCGAAGGGCATCGTGAACGGCGGCGACGGGACGTGGCTGCACTTCGACTACGTGCCCGAGGAGCATGAGGTCCGCACCGGCCCCGCCGACGTGACGGGCAGGCTGTGCGTCATCGGCGGCGAGCTGAAGGAAGACAAGCTCAAAGAGCTGTTTGGAGTGTGACCCGTTCATGGATATTCCCGTATACGCCGTCACCGGCTTTCTGGACGGCGGCAAGACCGATTTCATCAACGGCATTTTGCAGGACGGCTTCGCCCGGCAGGACCGCACGCTGCTGCTGTGCTGCGAGGAGGGCGACGAGGAGTACGACCAGAAGGCGCTGCAAAACGTGACGGTCGTCACGCTGGACGAGGAGGAAGCGTTTACCAAGGACAAGCTGCGGGAGCTGGAGAAAAAGCACCGCCCGAAGCAGGTGCTGATCGAGTACAACGGTATGTGGCCGTTCGAGAAGTTCAACGAGCTGCCCGCCAACTGGATCCTCTACCAGATCATGACCTTCGTTCACGGGCCAAGCTTCGACGTCATGGCGCGCAACATGGGCCAGCTGATGATGGAAAAGATCAAAAACACCGATATGCTGGTGTTCAACCGCTGCACGCCCGCCGTGGCGGAGGCGCTTCGTAAACGCAACCTCCGCATGGTAAACCGCCGCGCCGACATCTATATCGAGTACGAAAACGGCGAGAGCGAAAACTACCTCACCGGCGACGAGTGCCCCTTTGACGTGACGCAGGACCCCATCGAGATTCCCGACGAGGATTTCGGCGTGTGGTACGTCGACGCGATGGACCATCCCGAGCATTACGACGGCAGGCGCGTGCGCCTCAGGGCGATCATGTGCCATTCGAAAAAATACCCCGGCACGTTCGTGCCCGGCCGCTTCGCGATGGTCTGCTGCGCCGCGGACACGCAGTTCCTCGGCGTGGTCGCGCGGGGCGAGAGCCTTGCGCGTTACAAAAACCGCGACTGGATCGAGCTGACCGCGACGTGCAAAAAGGAGTATTTCGAGGCGTATCAGGGCGACGGCCCCGTGCTTTACGTTTCGGAGGCGAAGCCCTGCGAAAAGCCGAAGGAAGAGGTCGTGACGTTTTGAAACAGGCAGGCGGCGGATCGTCGATCCGCCGCCTGCTTTTTGGATAATTGCGCCAAAATATTACAGTGCGTTT
>CACZCL010000097.1 GCA_902779695.1 Oscillospiraceae bacterium
GCACGGCGCGGCGCCGTCGCCGCTGCCGGCGGCGCGGGACAACGGCGTGCCGTCCTCGACGCTGCGCCCCACCGACCCGTCCGGATACCTCGTCCGCGGCAGCGTCTACGTCAACAACGCGTCCTCGGCGCCGCTGTCCGCGGACGAACTCGGCTTCGCGGTCCCGCCGTCGGGCGAGGCGCCGCAGGTGCTGATCGTCCACACCCACGGCTGCGAGGCGTACACGATGCCGGCGGGCGAGGAATACGAGGAGTCCGACGACCACCGCACGCTGGACGAGGCGTATAACGTCCTGCGGGTGGGCGACGAGCTGGCAAACGAGCTGACGGCGGCGGGGCTGGGCGTGCTGCACGACCGCACGCTGCACGATTATCCGAGCTATTCCGGCGCGTACAACCGCTCGCTCGCGACGGTGGAGAAGTATCGCGCGCAATACCCGTCCATCGCCTACGTCATCGACCTGCACCGCGACGCCGTGGCGGACGCGGAGGGCAGGGAGTACAAGCTGCTGTGCGCCGAGGAGCCGAACGCCGCGCAGCTGGAATTCGTCGTCGGCTCCGACGGCGGCGGGCTTTCGCACGAGCATTGGCGCGAGAACCTGCGCCTCGCCTGCGCGGTGCAGGAGACGCTGCTCTCCGCGTATCCGACGCTGATGCGCCCGATCGTCGTGCGCAACTCGCGCTATAACCAGCAGGTCTGCCCGGGCGCGCTGCTGCTGGAGGTCGGCGCCGCCGGGAACTCGCTGGAGGAGGCGCTGAACGCCGCGCGGCTGTTCGCCCGCGGGTTTGCAGAAACCGTCGCGGGAGAACAGCCGCACAAGTAGGGAAAAATGAAGAAAAACGATGCGCGGAACGCGGATCAATACGCGGTGGTCATCGCGCCGTCGACGCAGATGACCTGCCCGGAGACGGCGCCGTTCGCGGGCGAGCACATGAACACGACCGTGCGGGCGTACTCCTCGACGCTCTGATAGCGCTTCTGCGGGAAGCTGGCGGCGTCCTTTTCGTTGTATTCCTCCAGCGTCATGCCCGCCTTCTCGGCGCGGATCGAGTTGAGGTACTTGATGCGATCGGTGTAGATGCGCCCGGGACCCATCGCGTTGACCAGAATGTTGTACTGCCCGAACTCGCGCGCCATCGTCTTGCTCATGCCGACCACGCCCATGCGGAACGTGTTGGAGAGGATCAGGTTATCGAGCGCCTGCTTGATCGAGGACGACGTGCTGTTGACGATGCGTCCGCCGCCGCCTTCCTTCATGAACGGCAGCGCCGCGCGGATGGCGTAGGTGTAGCTGTGCAGGCACTTCTGGTAGCCGTCCGCCCAGTCCTCCTCGCTCAAAGCCTCAAAGCTGCCCGCCTTGGGGCCGGGGCAGTGGTTGACGAGGCCGTAGATGCCGCCGAGGTCGTTTCCGACCTTCTCGATCATGGCGGTGATGCTCGCGTTGTCGAGCACGTCGTAGGTGTAGGCGTACGGCTTGTTGCCGGTCTCCTTCTCAATGTCGATGACCGCCTGGTCGAGTTCCTTGCGGAACGCCTCGCTGGTGGAGACGACGACCTTCGCGCCCTCGCGGGCGAACTCCGTGGCGATGCCCTTGGCAAAGCCGGACGCGCTGGAGAGGCAGACGACGACCTTATCCTTCAAACCGAGATCCATGATAAAATCCTCCTGATATAATCAATTCTATTTTGGCTCCCCTGAAAGGGGAGCTGTCTGCGCAAAGCGCAGACTGAGGGAGTTTCCTTATTCCTTTTCGGGGTGCTTTTTGAGATCGACGACGGGGTTTTTGAGCGGCTCCATCGCAAAGCCGTCCGGCCCGACGATGCGGCACTCGGCGATATCGCCGTCGGCGAGGCCGAAGGCGCGGGGCGTGCCGGTGGAGAGCACGTCGCCGGCGTACCAGCCCTGGATACTGGAGTGCAGCGAGACGAGCCGCGCGGGGCGGTGCGTCATGTTGGCGACCACGTTCTTCGCGTACACCGTGCCGTTGTGGACGCTCTGGACTTCCAGCTTCAAAACGTCAGGCACCTCGTCGGGCGTGACGAGCTGCGGGCCGAAGGAGAAGAACGTCGGGAAGTTCTTGACGATGGTGAGGTAGCGCGGGTTGCCCTTCAAAAACTCGTTGCCCTTCAAAATGGATTCCTCGGTCATGTCGAGGATGGTGGTATAGCCCGCCACCACGTCGAGCCAGTTTTCCTCGCTGACGTCGCGGCAGTCCTTGCCGAGGATGACGCCCAGCTCCGCCTCGGCGGTGGTCTTGACCGCCTCCTTGAGCTTCGGGAGATGGATCTCGTCGTTCGGGCCGATCAGCGTGTCCGCCATTTTGAAGAAGCTGCCGGGGAAGCCCTGGGGCGCGGCGTCGCCGATGTCGCCCGCGTGGTCGACGTAGTTGAGGCCGATGCCGAAGATGCGCTTCGGGTTGCGGTACAGCGGCGCGTAGACGACGTACTCATAGGGCACGACGCCGGGAATGGTCTCGCACTCCGCCTTGCCGGCGGCGTTGTACCAGCTGGTGAGGCCCCTGATCTGCCCCGCCTCAATCAGCGCGAGCATGGTCTCCTCCCACGCGGTGCCCTTGGCGGCGTTGACCGCCTTGACGGGAAGGACGCCCTCTTTCGTGACGATGCCGGCGATCTCCGCGCCGCCGAGCTTGATGGTTGCCAGTCTCATAGTCTTTTCCTCCTTATACCAAGCGCCCTTCCACGGGCTTATTGTCAAAGAAATCAATGGCGTTCTGCGCCGCCGCGCGGGACACCGCGACAGCCGCCTCCACCGTGGCGGGGGCATAGTGCGGCGTGAGCAGCACGTTGGACATCGCGAAAAGCGGATTGTCCGGCGGGCAGGGCTCCTGCGCCGTCACGTCCAGTCCCGCGCCGCCGAGCTGTCCGCTTTGCAGCGCGGCGATCAGCGCCGCTTCGTCCACCAGACCGCCGCGGCCGCAGTTGATGAAGATCGCGCCGCGCTTCATCAGCGAAAACTCCCGCGCGCCGACGCTGCCCTCCGTCTCCTTGTTCAGCACCGGATGGAGCGTCACGAAGTCGGCTTCCGCGAACACGCGGTCGCGGTCGCTCACCAGCTCCACGCCCTCGGGCGCGGCGGCAAGATAGGGGTCGTAGGCGAGCACGCGCATCGAAAAGCCGCCGTGCGCCATGCGCGCGATGCGGCTGCCGATGCGTCCGCAGCCGATGATACCCAGCGTCTTGCCGGTCAGCTCGACGCCCGGCGCGCAGTTCTTCGCGCCGAAGCCGATCTCGCGGTACTTGCCGCAGACCTCGGGCAGATTCTTCGCCAGCGCCATCAGCAGCGCGAACGCATGCTCCGCGACGGAGGTGCTGTTCGCTCCCGGCGTGATGGTCACGGCGACGCCGCGCGCCTTCGCCGCCTCCATGTCGATGTTGTCCACGCCCACGCCGTGCTTGGAGATGAGCTTCAGGCCGGGGCAGGAGTCGATCAGCTCCTTCGTCACCTCGACGATGCGCACCAGCAGCGCGTCCGCGCCGCGCGCGTCGGCGGGGTCCACCGGAACGCCGCCCTTGAGTCCCAGCTCCCTGACCTCGTGCCCCGCCGCCTTGAGCAGCGCGATGCCGACGGGGTCGATCTGTTCCGTCACCACGATTTTTGCCATAGTCCACTTCTCCTTCCGCTGCGCTTCCCGCGCGCAAAGCAGCCATATTGTTTTAACAATGGCCTTGGCTCGCTCCCACGGGAGACGCCCGCTCGATTTTCCAAGGTGCTTTGCTTTTTCTGCCCCTATTCTACGATAGCTTCTCCGCCTTGTCAAAGACGAAAAGAGCACTTGACATATAACAAAAATACTATAAGATGGGGTCCGGAGGCGATGGGATGCACGTCAACCGGAATCCGGAGTATTTTTTGACCGTCGCCGCGGAGGGAAGCTTTTCCGCCGCGGCAAAGCGGCTCTACGTTTCGCAGCCCTATCTGAGCCAGCACGTGCTGAAGCTGGAGGAGGATCTGGGCGTCCGCCTGCTCGACCGCGGGAAGACGCCGCTGCGCCTGACCGAGGCGGGGCGCGTGTACGTCAACTATCTGGAAAGCGAGCGGACGCTGCGCGAAAAGCTGCTGGGCGACCTGGCCGAGCTGGGGCGCACGCGCGAACGGACGCTGCGCCTGGCGCTGTCCAGCTGGCGCGCGGGCGTGCTGCTGCCGGACGTGCTGCCCGCCTACGCCGCGCGCTGCCCGCAGGTGCGGCTTGAGCTGCTGGAGCACCCGACCAACGAGCTTTACCGCCTCGTCTCCGGCGGCGACGCCGACCTTGCGGTGATGAACACCAACTTCGACGTGCCGGCGGACATCACGGTGGAAACGATCCTGCACGAGCGCATCCTGCTCGTCGGCAACCACCGCAACGCCGTGACGCGCGCGATGGTGGAAACGGTGCGCCACGGCGGCACGCCCGACCTCCACGCGCTGGAGGAGGAGCGCGTCATCCTGCTGCGCCCGGAGATCTTCCTCGCGCGGCGCGTGCTCAACTATCTCGACAAGGAGCAGATCGTGCTGCGGAACGTGACCTACAGCACCGGCGCGGCGACCGCGCTGGGGCTGACGGCGCAGAATTACGGCTTCTGCTTCCTCAACGAGACCGGCGTGCGCTCCGCGCCGAACCGCGACGAGCTGGTGTTCTTCAACCTCGGCTCCCCCGACCTGGTGCATCCGCTCTGCGCGCTCTATAAAAAGGACAGCTATCTGCGCCCCGCCGCGCGGACGTTCATCGACGTGACGGCGGCGTTCTACAAAGGGGGCGGCGCCGCATGAACGCGCAGGGAAGCAATCGCAGCGAGGCGCTGCTCAGCGCCCCGCCGCTGCCGACGCTGCTGCGCTTCGCCGCGCCGATCATCCTCGGCAACGTGTTCCAGCAGCTCTACAACATCGTCGACGCGATGGCGGTGGGGCGTTTCCTCGGCGATCTGCCGCTCTCCGGCATCAGCGTCGCCGCGCCGGTCATGGACATTCTCTACGGGCTGCTTCTCGGCGGCAGCATCGGCGTGAGCGTGTTGATCGGGCAGCTTTTCGGCGCGGCGGAGTGGGACAGGCTGCGGCGCGTACACGCCACGGCGCTGCTCGGCGGCGTCGGCGTCACGCTGGCTCTGTCCGTGCTGGGCTTCGCGTTCGCCGGACGCATCCTGTCCGCGCAGGGGACGGACGCCGCCGTGGTCGCGCAGGCGATGAGCTATCTGCGCGTCATTTTCGGCGGGCTGGCGTTCTGCTTCCTCTACAATTACTACGCGGCGGTGCTGCGCGCCTGCGGCAACTCGCGCACGCCCTTCGTCGTGCTGCTGGTCTCCTCGGCGCTGCACGCGGCGCTGGACGTGCTGCTGTGCGGCGCGCTGCGCCTGGGCATCTTCGGCGTCGCCTGCTCGACGGTGTTCTGTCAGGTCTTTTCAACGGTGTGGCTCGCGCTCTACGCGGAGAAGCTCTGCCCGCCGCTGCGCCTGAACCGCGCGGAGCTGCGCGCCGACGCCTCGCTCGCCGGCGCGATCCTGGGCTACGCCTGGGCCGCCGCGCTGCAGCAGGCGGTGGTGATGATCGGGCGCTTCCTCGTGCAGGGAATGCTGACGCCGCTCGGCGGCACGACCGTCACCGGCTATAACATGGCGCTGCGCGTCGAGCAGTTCCTCTTCTGCTTTTCGCAGGGCGTCAGCGCCGCGATGGTCGTCGGCATCGCGCAGAACCTCGGACACGGGGATCGAGGGCGCGTAAAGCGCTTCTACGCGGCCGGCGTCTGCGCCGAGGCCGCGCTGCTCGCGGTGCTCGGCACGCTTGCCCGCCTGCTCGCGCCGCGGCTCATCGGGCTTTTCTCCGCGAACGCGGACGTTATCGCGGCGGGCGCGCGCTATCTGCGCACGATGGCGTATCTCTATCTCTTCGCCTTCCTCGGCGAGACGATCCAGGGGTATTTCCGCGGCGTCGGGCGGCTGCGCCTGACGATGCTCGCCTCGCTTTTGCAGGTGCTGCTGCGCGTGATCCTGTCGTACCTGCTGATCCCGCTCTGGGGCGTTTCCGGCATCTGCGCCGCCGTGGGGACCGGCTGGCTGCTGCTGGTGCTGATCGAGGGCACGTACAGCGCGCGCGCCGCCAGGCGGTTATGATCCGGCAAGCCGCCCCGCCCTTCGCGCGAAGGGCGGGGCGGCTTACTTTTTTTCCGCTCCTGCCGATAGATGGAATAGAGCGAAATCATCTACGGGAGGGCGATACGATGGAACTTTCGACGATCGGCTCGATCCGGCAGTACGCAAGGGGCGCCGCGCTCAAGACGCAGTGGGACCTCAAAAAGAAAAGCGGCGACGTGACCGCCCACAGCAAGGGGCTGAACGACTTTCTGTCCGTCGGCGGCTTCGCCGCGAAAACGCCGGAGGAGGCGGACAACGAAAAGCTGCAGGCGATCACGAACAAGGTCAACGTCGGCATGAAGCTGACCGACAAGGAGATGGACTATCTCCGGGAGAAGAACCCGCAGCTCTACGAAAAGCTCCGCCAGATCGAAAAGGAGCAGAAGGACTACGAGGACGCCCTGCGGCGCTGCAAAACGAAGGACGAGGCGCAGCGCCTCCACCTGGCGCGCATGGGCGAGGCGATGCAGGCGGCGAAAAACGGCGACGGCACGGCGGCGTACCGCATGAACCGCATGAGCGAGAGCATGACCGCGTTCTCCGAAACGGGCGAATACAAAAGTCTCGGCAGCGAGGCGGAGCAGGCGCTCCGGCGAACGCGCGAAGCGGAGCGGGCGGAACGCTCCGAACCGGACACGGAGCCGCGGGACGCCGAGAAGCCCAAAGAAAGCGTTCCGGCGCCGCGCGCCGCGAGGGCGGACGCGCCGGAGCGGGCAGCGGCGGACGCGCCCGCCGCGCGGAGCGAAAAC
>CACZCL010000098.1 GCA_902779695.1 Oscillospiraceae bacterium
CCGCGGCTGCGCCCAGCGCCCCCGTCGCGGCTGCTCCGGCTCCCGCGCCCGCGGCTGCCCCCGCTCCGGCTCCGGCTGCTGCTCCCGCGGCTGCTCCCGCCGCCGGCGGCGCAGGCGCCGTCACTTCCCCGATGCCCGGCACCATCCTCGACGTCAAGGTCAGCGCGGGCCAGAGCGTCAAGGAGGGCGACCTCCTCTTCATCCTGGAGGCGATGAAGATGGAAAACGAGATTTTTGCCCCCGCCTCCGGCACCGTTTCCTCCGTCGCAGTCCAGAAGGGCGCCACCGTCAACCCCGGCGACACGCTGTGCGTGATCGGCTGAGAAAACAGATAACGGCACCCCTCCAATACTGTGATGAAAGGAAAGCTGGAAAAGTATGCAAGCTATTTTGAACTTTGCGCAGCAGACCGGCTTTTATCAGTTCTCGCAGGGCGGCAACTGGAAGATGCTCATTATGATCGCCATCTCCTTCGTCCTGCTCTACCTCGCGATCGTCAAGCAGTTTGAGCCGCTGCTCCTTCTGCCGATCGCCTTCGGTATGTTGTGCACCAACCTCCCCGGCGCGGATATGTTCCACGAGATCTTCTTCGCCGGCGGACACGTCCACTGGGATCTGCTTCACGGCGAGGCCATGACAGCGGAGCTGTTCGCTGAGCTGAAGGGGTCGGGCGTCGCGGACGCGGTCCTTGCGACCTGCCCGGTGGGGACGTCGATCACGGCGGGCCTGCTGGACATCCTGTACCTCGGCGTCAAGCTGGGCATTTACCCGTGCCTGATCTTCATGGGCGTCGGCTCCATGACCGACTTCGGCCCGCTGATCGCGAACCCGAAGTCCCTGCTGCTGGGCGCCGCGGCGCAGCTGGGTATCTTCATGACCTACGTCGGCACGCAGTTTTTGGGCTTTACCTATCGGCAGTCGTCCTCCATCGGCATCATCGGCGGCGCCGACGGCCCGACCGCGATCTACGTCACCTCCCGTCTCGCGCCGGAGCTGCTGGGGCCCATCGCCGTCGCCGCGTATTCGTACATGGCGCTGGTGCCGGTCATCCAGCCCCCGATCATGAAGGCGCTGACCACCAAGGAAGCGCGCGTGATCAAGATGCGCCCGCTGCGCGCGGTCAGCCAGAAGGAGAAGATCATCTTCCCGATCATGATCACGGTCTTCGTCGCTCTGCTGGTGCCCTCCGCGGCGCCGCTGATCGCCTGCCTGATGCTCGGCAACCTCGCCAAGGAGTCCGGCGTGGTGGATCGCATCACCAAGACGATGGGCAACGAGCTGATGAACATCGTCACGATTTTCCTCGGCTTCACCGTCGGCGCGACGGCGACCGCCACGACCTTCCTCTCGCTCCAGACCATCGAGATCATGCTCATGGGCGTGGTGGCGTTCGGCTTCGGCACTGCGGGCGGCGTGCTGCTCGCGAAGCTGATGAATCTGTTCCTCAAGGAGAAGATCAACCCGCTGATCGGCTCCGCGGGCGTCTCCGCCGTCCCGATGGCGGCGCGCGTTTCGCAGGTCGTCGGCCAGAAGGAGAATCCCTCCAACTTCCTGCTGATGCACGCCATGGGCCCGAACGTGGCGGGCGTGATCGGCTCCGCGATCGCCGCGGGCGTCCTGATGGCGCTGTTCGGCTGAGCGGCTCACATATTGCACCCAAAGGCACGGAGTCCTATGCGGCGCCGTGCCTTTCCGCATACATGCAAAATATTTTTCCCGCGGGTATGGCAATCCGTTATGCCTTGTGATACAATATACTTGCCTATTTATAAGACGCGATAGGGCCTTGACGGGCAATATTGCCGCGGAATCCACACGGGATGGCTGAGGCGACGGTCGGAAGCCCGGAAAAGAAGGAGGAGTCAATATGAAAAAGCGGATCGCGGCGCTGGCGCTGCTCTGCTGCATGATGCTGGCGTGTTTCCCTGCGAATGCGCTTGCTGCGGATGGGGGATATTCGATCTCGTCCATAGGATATGAGACCAATATGATCCTTGTGACGCTCACGGCGCCCGGGGCGAGCAGGTTGGTCGTTTCCGCGCATACGACGGACGGGCGCATGGTCGCGGCAAGGGCGGCTTCGATTTCCGCCTCGGCGGCGCCGCAGACGATACGGGTGCCGGCGCCGGTCGAAGAATCCGGCACCTATGTGTTCAAGGCATATTTGCTGGATGCGGGAACCTTTGTGCCGCTGTGCGCGAGCAAGCAGGATAGGAAGGCGCTTACGCTGACCGAATACCGCCTCGTGCGCGTGAGGATCGCGGATGAGTGGAACGACTTGTATTACTCGGACAACCGGGCAAATCTGCCGGTTGAGGTTAACGGCGCCGTGCTGCTCAACGATGCGCGTGACTTTGCGCAGACCTTTGAGCCGCAGGATTATTCCGTCGCGCAGCGCGGCGGCGGCGACGCGCTCCTGTATTCCTATGATGCTGCCGGAAATCTGACGAATATTGCCCAGTATTACCGGTATGATGTACTTGGGACGGCGACGCAGGTCGCCAACGACGCCTATACCTACGACGGCGCGGGCAAGGTCACGAGCGTGCAGCACGACGTCTGGCTGCCGCTTGGGTACCGGGAGGAAAGATCCCTTCTTACGAAATACACGACGACGGCGACCTATACCTATGACGGGCGCGGGAACCCGACCGCGGTGACCTCTGCCGGCGGCGATGCGACTTGGGGCGCGAATTATAAGTATCAGGATACGCTGCAATATGATGCGGACAACAGGGCGGTCTCTCTGTCGCGCAGATACACCGAGAGCGGCGGCATAATCAATGTCTCCGTCGCCTATGGCGCGAACGGCTTGCCCGCGCAGGAGACGGTCAACCGCTTTGGCGGGAGCAATCTGACCAAGACATTTTATTACGATGCAAACGGCAACCTGACAAAGACGGTGATGAATGACTCGTACGAAACGACGACCACCTACACGTATGACGCTTTTGGCCATCAGTTGACCGCGCGTGACGGCACCTTCGCCTCTGAGTGTACCTATGACGCGAACGGGAATCTTGCCACATTCCGCCGTTGGTACGCCGACAATCCGAGCAACGCGGTCGTCTTTTACTTCGATTATGAAATCGTGCCGTGATCGGTAAACAGGCGCGGGAAGCGCATAACAAAATACATTCAGGAGGCAGCGGAATGAACTACAACGATCTGACCCCGGCGCAGGCGAAGGAGGAGTACGCCAAGACCCTTGCGGAATTCGAGGCTTGGAAGGCGAAGGGCCTCAAGCTCAACATGGCGCGCGGCAAGCCCTCGAAGCAGCAGCTTGACCTCGTGAGCGATATCCTGACGGTGCTCTCCGACCCCGCCGACTGCGTGGACGAGGGGATCGACGCGCGCAACTACGGCGAGCTGGCGGGGCTTCCCTGCGCGCGCCGCTACTTCGCGGACGTCCTCGGCTGCAAGCCGGAGCAGGTATTCGCGGGCGGCAGCGCGAGCCTGACGCTGATGTACGACACGATCGCCAAGGGCGTGACCCACGGCCTGCTGCACAGCGAGCGCCCGTGGTCGCAGGAAAAGGGGCTCAAGTTCCTCTGCCCCGCGCCGGGCTATGACCGCCACTTCAAGATCACGGAGAGCTTCGGCTTCGAGCTGATCACGATCCCGATGACCGAGACCGGCCCCGATATGGACAAGGTCGAGGAGTATATCAAGGACCCGAAGGTCAAGGGCATCTGGACGGTGCCGAAGTATTCCAACCCCGACGGCGTCATTTACTCGGACGAGACGATCCGCCGCCTCGCGTCGATGAAGCCCGCCGCGCCGGACTTCGTCCTCATGTGGGACAACGCCTACGGCGTGCACGAGTTCGACGGCGACTATGTCCCCTTCCCCGACATCCTGAGCCTGTGCGAGCAGTACGGCAACGCCGATATGGTGTTCGAGTACGCCTCCACGTCGAAGATCACGCTGCCCGGCGCGGGCATCGCGTGCTTCGCCTGCTCGGAGGCGAACATGGCGTACATGAAAAAGCTCATGGGCATCCAGCTCATCTCCTACGACAAGGTCAACCAGCTGCGCCATGTCCGCTATCTCAAGGACAAGGCGCATACGCTGGAGGTGATGAAGAAGCACGCGACGGTCATGGGTCCGAAGTTCAAGCTGGTCGTGGAGGTGCTGGAGCGCGAGATCGCGCCGCGCGGCCTCGCGACGTGGCACAACCCCAAGGGCGGCTACTTCGTCTCCGTGAACGTCAAGCCCGGCTGCGCGAAGCGCACGTGGGAGCTGTGCCGCGAGGCGGGCGTCGTGATGACGGATGCGGGCGCGACCTTCCCCTACGGCAAGGACCCGCAGGACAGCAACATCCGCGTCGCGCCCAGCCTGCCGCCGCTTTCCGAGCTGGAGCAGGCGATGGCGGTGTTCTGCGTCTGCCTGCGCCTCGCCGCGCTGGAGCAGCTGACCAAGTAATACGATGCTGCAATGAAACAAGAAGGTTTCATTACAGTAAAAAACGAACAGAGGAAAAGCGCCCCGCCGAATCGGCGGGGCGCTTTTTGCGTTCGGATCGGCGGACGCGCGTTTGCTTCACGCGGGGGAAACGCGCCGCGCGTCATACTTTGCCGCGCCCGTGGTACGCCTCGATCCCCAGCGCCAGCAGCTCCATCGCGCGCTCCAGCTTTTGCTGCTCCAGCACGTAGGCGATGCGGATCTCGTTCTTGCCCTTGCCGGGCGTGGCGTAGAACGGCTCGCCGGGGGCGAACATCACCGTGTCGCCGCGGTCGTCGAACTCCTCCAGAAGCCAGGTCTGGAAGGCGTCGGCGTCCTCCACGGGCAGCGCCGCCATCAGATAGAACGCGCCGCCGGGACATTCGCAGCGCACCCCCGGCATCGCCTGCAGGCAGCGCACCACCGTGTCGCGCCGTTTTTTGTACTCCTCGCGCACGGCGGCGAAATACTCAGCGCCCACGGTGTAGAGGTTCGCGGCGGCGACCTGGTCCAGCGTCGCCACGCTCAGGCGGGACTGGCAGTATTTCATCGCGTGACCGAGGAATTCGCGGTTGCGCGAGAGCAGGCAGCCCACGCGCGCGCCGCAGGCGGAAAAGCGCTTGGACACCGTGTCGATGACGATCAGGTGTTCGTCCAGGTCGCCGAATTCGGCGAAGGAGCGCAGCGGCTCGCCGCCGTAGACGAATTCGCGGTACGCCTCGTCCGCGACGAGGAAGATGCCCCGCTCCTTGCAGAGGTCGGCGAGCATACGCATTTCCTCGCGCGTGAGCACCGTGCCGGTGGGGTTGCCGGGATTCGTGATCAGCAGCGCGCGGGTATGCTCGTTGATCTCCGCTTCGATCTGCCCGCGCACGGCGTAATGATAGCCCTTCTCCGGCGCGGTGGGGACGGGGTGAATGGACGCGCCGCAGGTGCGGACCATCGTGTTGTAATTTGGATAGAACGGCTCGGGGATCAGGATCTCGTCCCCGTCGTCGAGGATGCACTGCATCGTGATGGCAAGCGCCTCGCTGCCGCCGGCGGTGACGAGGATCTCGTCGCTGTTGAAGCCGACGCCGAGGCGGGCGTAGTAGCCGCGGATCGCCTCGATCAGCTCCGGGATGCCCGGCGACGGGGCGTATGCGAGCACGGGCTGCTCGAAGGCGCGAATCGCCTCGAAAAACGCGGGCGGCGTGGCGACGTCGGGCTGACCGATGTTGAGGTGATAGATCGTCTTGCCGCGCTGCTGCGCCGCCACGGCGTAGGGATGGAATTTGCGCATGGGGGACAGGTCGCAAAGCTCGACCTTGTGGGAAAATCTCATGGTTGCATCTCCTTCGGGACCGGCACTCCGTTCCATGCCGCGCGCACGAGCGTGTCGCCTTCGTATTCCAGCTTGAGAGAAAAGAACGGCTCGTCCGACGCGAGCAGCCGCAGGAAGAGCTTGTCCCCCTCCCACAGAGGCAGGGAGGGCACCGCGCTCTTTTTGACCCACTGCAGCTCGCCCTCGTCGCACTCCCGCGGCGCGCCGGTCCAGCGGTCGGCGGTGAACAGGTGCATATACTCCGTTTCCCAGCGGTCGGAGACGAAGGTCACCAGCCCGCGGTAACGCCAGCGCGTCAGCGTCAGGCCGGTCTCCTCCCGCGTCTCGCGCAGCATACACTCCTCCGGCGATTCGTTCGGCTCGAACTTGCCGCCCACGCCGATCCACTTGTCGTGGTTGAGGTCGTTTTCCTTTTTCGTGCGGTGGAGCATCAGGTACTCGTCGCCGCGCTCCAGATAGATCAGCGTCGATTGTACGGCTCGAAAAATGTTGTCACTTTTCATCGGTCAGTCAAGGTAGAAATAGCTCTCGCCGTCCTCGACGTTGAACAGCGTCGGCTCCGTGACGTAATAGTCGCCGTAGATGTCGTCGATGCAGAAGGCGAAAAGATAATCGCCGTCCTCCATGACGTCGTAGAGGATCTCGGGCGTGCCGGCGACGGTGTACTCCTGGCCGTAGTAGTAGAACTCCTCGCCGGTGTCCGCGTCGCTGGCGTAGTAGAGCGGGAGGATCACGTCGCCGTCCTTGAGCTTGACGATCTCGCGCGCCGCGGCGCCGTTTTCGTCGATGCCCGTCCAGGCGCCCTCGATGATAACGCTGCCGTCTTCATAGTTCTGGCGCAGGCGCAGGTTCGTTTCCACGCCGTTGAGCCGGATCGGCGAGGTGTAGATCACGTAGTCCGGCGTATCCTCGACGATGTAGGTCGCAAGGTTCTGCCCGTCGGGCAGCGACAGCCACCAGCCGTCAAAAACGTCGCAGAAGAAGCCGGTCTCCCAGTCGCCGTCGATGTCGTAGGTCTCGCCCAGCTCAATGAGATCCTGCCCGTCCTCCGAAATCTCGTAG
>CACZCL010000099.1 GCA_902779695.1 Oscillospiraceae bacterium
TCGTTTAGCGGGAAACAGAAAAAGTACTCCCCGTTCGCCCCTGACCACGTATGAACAAGATACCTTTACCACGAACTGAACTCCCCGACAAACTGCAATTTGTACCCAGCCACACAATTCTTCAAACGCAAAACCTCCGAATCTCCTCTAGCCGTTTATAAAGATTCTTCCCCGGACAGGTTGTATCATTTACATCCCGATGCCCCACAATCACGCCCTTTCCCAGCGGGTCAAAGTCATGGTCGAGCACGACCATGATGCGTTTATACCAGTCGCCGCGCAAAAGCCGGAAATGCCACGCCGCGTACAAGCCCGCCGCCGCGCCGCCCAGCCCCAGAACGAGCCAGCGCGCGGCAAGCCCCGCCGCAAACGCCATGCAGACGAAAACGAACAAATACACGAGCCCGCTGCCCGCGTCGTGCGAGATCACATAGTAGAGCGCAAACATAAAAAGCACGTGCGCCGTGGGCTGGATCACGTAGCGGAAGCGCTTGAGGTCGCGCTCCTCCCGCAGATGCACGAGCTGACGCGCGAGCAGGATGATGAACGTGATCTTCACGATCTCCGCCGGCTGGAGCTGGAGCGGAAAGCTGCGCAGCACGCCGACGCCGAGCTCTCTGCCGATGTCGTTCACGCCGAGCCACGCGCGGTTTCCGTTGCGCGTCATGCCGAACGGCGTGAGCAGCAGCAGGATCAGCGCGACGTTGAAGCCGAACATCCACTTCCACTTCTTGCTCAGCTCGACGATATCGAGCGAGGAGAGCAGAAAATAGAACAGCGACCCCAGCAGATAGCCGACGCCCTGCACCAGCACATAGCGCAGCGTCCCCTGATAGACCGTATGCGTCGCGCTGAGGATGAGCAGCATCCCGTAAAACGTCGCGAGCGAGCACAGGGAGAAAAGCACCAGATCCGACTGGCGTATCATGTCTGTGAGCAAGCCCGAGCCGCGGTGCATTCCAACCCCTCCCTTCGCGCGTTTTACGGGCGGCGCCGCCAAAACCGGCGCGCCGCCGCTCTGGCAGTATAACACGAATCTGCGAATCTGTAAACTTAACTTTTTATGAAGACCGACGACGAAAAAGAATTGTCAAACGCCGCGCGACGTGTTATACTGCTCATTTAGAATGGCGGAGAATGGGGGCTTGGTATGCGGTACACCTCACACAGCGTTTCCGACACCGAGGCCTTCGGCGAACGGCTGGCGCGGCGGCTCCGCCCGGGGGATGTCGTCGCTTTCACGGGCGCGCTCGGCATGGGGAAAACCGCGCTGACGCGCGGACTCGCGCGCGGACTCGGTTGCCGCGGGCGCGTCACGAGCCCCACGTTCACCATCGTCAACGAGTACGACGGCGAAACCCCGCTGTTTCATTTTGACCTGTACCGCCTCGGCTCGGCGGACGAGCTGTACGACATCGGCTGGGACGACTATCTCGCGCGCGGCGGCGTCTGCGCGGTCGAGTGGAGCGAGCGCGCCGCGTCCGCGCTGCCGGAGCATATCGTATCCGTGGAGCTTGCGCGCGGCGCGGACGACGGCTCGCGCGTCATCACGGTCGAGGGATTGGAGGAGGAGCTTTGAGGATACTCGCGCTGGAAACCTCCGCCAAGAGCGTCTCCGCCGCCGTCGTCGAGGACGGCGCGCTGCTCGCGCACAGCTTTCAATGCACCGGCCTCACGCACAGCCGCACGCTGCTGCCGATGGTCGACGCGATGCTGCGAAACGCTGAACTGCCGCTGGAATCCGTCGACGCGTTTGCCGTTGCCGCCGGTCCCGGCTCGTTTACCGGCCTTCGCATCGGCGTCAGCGCGCTCAAGGGCCTCGCCTGGGCGGCGGACAAGCCCTGCGCCGGCGTTTCGACGCTGCGCGCGATGGCGGGAAACCTTGCCGGCTTCGACGGCGTCGCCGTCTGCGCGATGGACGCGCGGCGCGGCCAGATCTACAACGCCCTGTTCGCGCTGCGCGGCGACGCGCCGGAGCGTCTGTGCGACGACCGCGCCGTGACGCTGGAGGCGCTTGCCAGCGAGCTGCGCGGCGAGCGCCGCCCCCTTTGGATCGTCGGCGACGGCGCCGCGCTCGCGCACGGCTTTCTGACGCAAAACGGCGTCGCGTGTACGCTTGCGCCCGCCGCGCTGCGTTATCAGAACGCCGCGCAGGTCGCCCTCGCGGCGGAGCCGATCCTCGCAAGCGGCGGGGGCTGCGACGCGCAGGAGCTTGCGATCGCCTATCTGCGCGTCCCGCAGGCGGAGCGCGAGCGCAGCGCGCGGCTTGCACGCGCCGCGCAGGCGGAAAACGAACCCTGAAGAAGCGATTCCAAAAATTTTAATAAACGGACGGAGGAGCCTGCCATGCTGTACCAGAACGATGAACACGTCTATGTGATGGATCATCCCCTTGTCGCCCACAAGCTGACGATCATGCGCGACAAAAGCACCAGTGTCAAGGATTTCCGCGAATTGGTCTCCGAGATCGGTATGCTCATCACCTACGAGGCGACGCGTGACCTCCCGCTTACGACCACCACGGTCGAAACGCCCCTTTGCAGCGCGGAAATGCCGACCCTCGCGGGCAAAAAGATCGCCGTCGTCCCCATCCTTCGCGCGGGACTCGGCCTCGTCGACGGCGTGCTGCGCCTGATCCCCTCCGCCCGCGTGGCGCACATCGGCATGTACCGCGACGAGGAAACGCTGGAGCCGCACGTCTACTTCTGCAAGACGCCGCACGATATCTCCGAGCGCGACATCATGATCGTCGACCCGATGCTCGCCACCGGCGGCAGCGCCGACGCCGCGATCACCGAAATGAAAAAACGCGGCTGCCGCCACATCAAGCTGATGGTGCTTGTCGCCGCGCCGGAGGGCATCAAGCACATCCGCGCCGCGCACCCCGACGTCTATATCTACTGCGGCGCCGTGGACGACCATCTCAACGACCGCGGCTATATCGTCCCCGGCCTCGGCGACGCGGGCGACCGTATTTTCGGAACGAAATGATCCCCGCCGCCGCGCGGCGAGGCGTTTCCAAGGGCTGCCGCTTCGCGGCTCGCCCGTTATTTCCCGGGCAATCTCACAACCCTATAAACCAATGAGAGGAAGAACAAACCGACATGAGTGCATCCAGAGAAAAGAGGACCCGTCAGGGACGCGAGGCGGGAGAACTGACCGCCAAACAGCAAAAGGCGCTTACCGAGCAGAAGGAAAACCGCCGCACCACGCTCATCTTTACCGTGTGCGCCGTTCTGTTCGCGGTGTGCGTCGTCGGCATGCTGCTGTGGAATTCCCAGGTCATCCAGCGCGGCGCCGCCGCCGTGCGCGTGAACGGCAAGACCTATACCGCCGCGGACGTCGCGTATTACTACTATAACGGCCGCGCGAACCTGCTCGGCAACAGCTCCAACGGCATCGACGCGAACACGTCGCTGCGCAGCCAGACCTATACCGACGGCACCCGCACCTGGTTCGACTATCTGTCCGAATCGGCGGTCAGCTCCCTCGCCAACAACGTGCTGGCGGCGGACGCGGCGACCGCAGCGGGCTTCACCGGCGGCGAGGACGTCTCGAAGGAGATCAGCGACACGCTCGACTCGCTCAAGGCCGCCGCCGCGAGCAACGGCTATTCCGTCGCGCAGTATCTCAAGGCGCTTTACGGTCCGCTGATGACCAGGAGCGTGTTTGAGAAGAACCTTCGCATGAACGCCCTCGCCGAGGCGTACGCCGCCTCCCTCGGCAAGGTGGAGAGCTATTCCGACGCGCAGCTGAGCGCCGTTTACGACGCCGATCCGAACGCCTGCTCGCAGGTTTCGTACGAGGCGATCGTATTCTCCAATTCGAGCTTTGCGACCGAGGCCGCCGAGGCGACCGACACGACCCCCGCCGTCGAGGCGGACGACGGCTCCGCCGCCGCGCTCACCGCCGCGCAGGCGGCGCTGGCGCGCTACAAGGCGGGCGAATCGCTCAGCGCCCTCGCGGACGAGCTGAACGGCAGCTACGCGGAAACCACCACTCTCTACGGCGCCGGCGGCTCCGACATGGTGGAGTGGCTGTTTGACGACGCGCGCAAGGACGGCGACGCCGACGTGAAGGACTACAGCTACTACGGCTTTTCCATGGGCTCCATCGTTCTGGTCTACCACGGCAAGGAGCGCGTCGACTACCACACCGTCAGCGTGCGCCACATCCTCGTTGACGACGAGGCGAAGGCGGACGACCTCCTCGCGCAGTACAACGCGGGCGACAAGACCGAGGACGCCTTTGCCGCCCTCGCGCGGGAGAATTCCACCGACAACGCCGAGGACGGCGGCCTTTACGAAGGCATCCGCCGCGGGCAGATGGTCGAGCCGTTTGAGGCTTGGTGCTTCGATCCCGCCCGCCAGACCGGCGACACCGGCGTCGTCAAGACCGATTACGGCTACCACGTGATGTACTTCGTCAGCACCTCCCCCTACGCCTACTGGCAGGAGCTCGCCGCGAGCAAGCTCGCGAGCGACTGGGAAACGCAGCTGAGCGAGGGCATGACCACCGAAACGCTCGCCGGCATGAAGTATATCGACCGGTAAGATGCTCACCGGCTCTCTTGTCAACGCGCTTGGCATCCTCGGCGGCTGCGTGGTCGGGCTGCTGCTCGGAAAGCTGATCCCGGAGCACCTCGCGGACGCGGTGACCAAGGCCGTCGCCCTGTGCGTGCTCTATATCGGCGTGAGCGGTATGCTGGCGGACGAAAACACCCTCGTGATGATCCTGTCCATGGTGATCGGCACCGTGCTTGGCGAGCTGCTTCGCCTCGACGACGGGCTGCACGCGCTGGGCGACGCGATCGAGCGGCGCTTTGCCAAGGGCGGGCGGAGCGGCAGGCTGTCCGAGGGCTTCGTCACGGCGTCGCTGCTGTTCTGCGTCGGCGCGATGGCGATCGCCGGCGCGCTGGAATCCGGCCTGACCGGCAACCACACGACGCTTTACGCCAAAACCGTGCTCGACACGGTCTCCTCCGCCGTCTACGCCTCGACGCTGGGCGTCGGCGTGGCGCTCTCCGCGCTGCCCGTGCTGCTCTATCAGGGCGGCATCACGCTCTGCGCGTCGCTGCTCGCCCCGCTGCTGACCGATCCGGTCATCGCGGAGATGAAAGCGGTCGGCTCGCTTTTGATCGTGGCGCTCAGCCTCAATATGCTGGGGCTGACGAAGATCAAGGTCATGAACTCGGTGCCCGCCGTGTTCCTGCCGCTGCTGCTGCTTCGGCTGTTTGACTGAATATTCCAAAAAAGGAGGAACCGGCTTGCGCCGGTTCCCCCCTTTTTTGTTCCGTACCGTTTATCCGTTGCTCCACGCCTCGCACAGCGGGGCGAAGCTGCTCTTGTCCACGAGCATGAGCTTACAGGTGCCGCCGCTCGTTTTCGTCAGGCCCGTTTCGTACGTCGTCTTGCCTTTTACGAGTTCGATGACCTTGACGCCGGTCTGCCTGCCCGCGCCGTCATAGGCCGCCGCGATCAGCAGCGCGTTCGCGGGCTCCGCCACGCGCGCCGTCGCCGTGAGAGAGCCGTTTTCCCACACGCCGGTGAGCGGCTTGCAAAGCTCCGCCTCGCCGTCTTCGGTCGGCAGTATGGCATAATCGCCGCTGTCGCTCGTGAAGCGGTCGATCGCGTTCGCACCGCCGTTTGCAAGCTCGCTCGTGAACACGCCTGGCTTTCGCATCGTCACGCCGATGCTGCCCGTCAGCGTGCCGGCGACGGTGATTTTTCTGTTCTCCCAAAGATAGACGTTGTTCGCCGTGCCGCCGGAGAGTACGCCGTCCTCGATGGCGCCGCCCTCTACGTTGCCGGTAATTACCGCGCCGCCGGAGACCTTGAACGTGCCGGAGCTGACGTACACGCCGCCGCCGTTGCCCGCAGTGTTGCCGGTGATGCTGCCGCCCGCCATTTTGAACGTGCCGCCGTTGACGCACACACCGCCGCCGCTTTCACCGCTCGCGGTGTTGCCGGAGATCGCGCCGCCGTTCATTGCGAACGTACCCGGCGAGACGACGCCGTTATTGTTGGCATTGGCAACGTTCACGCCGCCGCCGTAGTGGCCCGCGGTGTTGCCGGAGATCGTGCCGCCGTTCATTACGAACGTGCCGCCGTCAACATATACGCCGCCGCCATTTTTTGCGTTGCAGCCGGAGATCGTGCCGCAGTTCATCACGAACGTGCCGCCGTTGACGTACACGCCGCTGCCGCTGCCGCTGCCGCTGCCGCTGCCGCTGCCGGCGGAACTGTAGTCTGCCGCGATGTTGCCGGATATGGCGCCGCCGTTCATTACGAACGTGCCGCCGTCAACATATACGCCGCCGCCATTTTTTGCGTTGCAGCCGGAGATCGTGCCGCCGTTCATCACGAACGTGCCGCCGTTTCCGACGTACACGCCGCGCTTGACTGCGTGTTGACCGCCGGCGACGTCATCGGTAATGACGCCGCCCGCCACGGCGACGACGCTGCTGTCGGTCTTACAACAGGCGACCGCCGTGCGCGGCTCGCTCTCCGTCCCCGTGAACGCGGGGCGGCCGTCGGTGAGTGTCAGGCTGCCCGACACGCTGATAATACAGCTGCCGGATGCTTTGCCGCCGTCGATGACGTGGCCGTTCAGGTCGAGCGTGACGGTCTTGTCCGCCGCGATCGCAAGGGTTTTGCTGTCTGTGCCGCCGCCGTAGGCATAGTCCCTGTCGAGCTTCACCGTGCCGCCGCTCTCCGCCGCGTCGAGCAGCGCCTGCAGCTCGGTGAACGTGCCCGCCGCCGTT
>CACZCL010000100.1 GCA_902779695.1 Oscillospiraceae bacterium
TAGAAGGAGCGGCTGCCGCCGAAGCGAATACTCGTCTCCCGGTCAAAGGCGAGCAGCGCTTCCAGCAGGCGCCGGAAGCGCGCCGTCTCCTCGGCGAGCGGCTTTTCCTCCTCCGTTTCCGCCGCGCCGCCGGAGAGCAGCTCGTTGAGGCGGATCGCCCGTTCCTCCGGCAGCTCCAGGAGGTAGGCGCGGATCCCCTCCTCCAGCTCGCTCAGCTCGCGCACCGGGCGCTCGCGCTCGCTCAAAAGGAGCTGCGCCGCAACCTCGTCCCGCCGGTCCAGCGCCTCGGCGATCTGGCGGGTGAGGTCCGTCACCTCGATCAGCTTGACCGTCTGGCTCTTCTTCCGCCCGCAAAGCTCCTCCAATTCCCGTCTGCCCATCGCGCCTTACCTGCTGTTCTGCGACGAGGTGTTCTTCTCCGCGATGCGGAACGTGTCGCGCAGATCCGTGATCATCGGGCGCAGCTTGTCAAGCTCCGTCTTGTTGCGCCCGATGATGATGCGGTTGAGGTCGTAGCAGAAAAAGTCGTAGAGGCGGTGCAGCCCGCGGCTGACCTCATAGCGGCGGTCCAGCGTGTCGTCCAGATAGCGGACGATGTCGATGCAGCGCTGGATCGACGTCTCGAACAGAGGGATATCCCCCTGCTCCAGCGCGATGTCCCCGCGCATCAGACGCTTGACCAGCTCGTCGAGCAGAAGGATCAGCAGTTCCCCCTGCGTCATCGTATTGAGAGATTGCGCCTTATAATTCTGAAGCCCTCTTGCGTCCATACTCTACATCCCGTATTTCATGTATTTGCCACGCGGACCTCCGAAGCCCGCGCGAAGGGCGTGCCGCGCAGCGCGGATCAGTAGCCCATCAGACCGGAGAGCATCGAGCTTTGATTGTTCATCGTGCTCATCAGCTTTTCCAGCGCCGTAAACTGCTTGGTGTAGTAATCGATCTTGCTGCTCAGCTTCGTCTGCCAGTTTTCGATCTGCTTCGACACGTTGTCGATCTGGCTTTGGAGCGAGTTGTTCAGAAGCGACAGCGCGGAGAGCTTGGAGCCTGCCTTGCGCACCAGAATGCCGGGCGTGGCAAGCGAGGTGGAGCCGTACGCGCTGAGCGTCTGCTTGAGCGACGCCATCAGCCCGTTGGTCGCGGAGCCGCCCTCCGTCGTCTTGGTAAAGGCGTTGCGGACCTTGTCGGGATCGCTGTCCAGCGCGGCGCGCAGGTCGTTCTCGTTGAGCGTCAGCGTCGTCACGCCGCTGGAATAGGACGTCGTAATGCCGATCGCCTTGAGCGCCTCGCGGTCGCTGCCGGTCGCCTGAATGTTGGAAAGCAGCTTGTTGTAAAGCTGGGAGAGGTCGGTGTCGCCGAACAGAAGGCCGGTCTTCGCCTTCTCCTCATACGCCTTGACCGCGCTCTCGCTCATATCCGCCTTGTCTTCCTCCGTCAGCGGCTCATAGCCGGAGCGGCTGCTGGAGCTTTTTTTCAGCGGCTGCGTGCTGTAGGCGCTGTGAACGTCGTTCATCAGCTTGTTGACGTCGTCGACGAAGGCCTTGATCGTCTCCACGACCGAATCCGCGTTCGTGCTGGTGGTAAACGTGACCGCGTCGCTCTTCGACACCTTCGCCGAGCCGTCGCTGTTGCGCAGGAGCTGCCCATCCTCGCCGTACTGCCGCGCGTCGAACTCCTCCTTGAGCGTGACGTTCATGCCGTCCATGTTGACGACGTTCGACGAACGCTTGAGCGTGAGCTGCTGCCCGTTGACGACCGCCTCGATCTCGGCGTCCTGCCCCTCGGTATAGGACATGCCGCCCACCGTCGCGAAAAGGCTCTTCATGCTGTAGCTCGTGTCGCCTACCCGGATCGTGCGGTCGAAATTCTCAAGGGCGCTGCCGTCGGAGGCGCTGACGAAGGAAAACCCGTTCGTCTCTTGATCGTAGTCGATCTTGAAAGAGAAGCCTGCGTTGTTGATGACGTTTCGCAGATCCTCCAGCGTGCTGCTGTCGCTCAGCGTTTCGGCGCCCCGCAGCGTCGAGCCGTCCACCGTCGCGCCCGACCAGTCGTTCCCCGTGCCGAAGGTTTCCGACAGGCTCTTGCGTGTCGCGTTCGCGTCGAACAGGCGCGCCGCAAGCCCGTCGCCGAATTCGATCTTGCTCCCCGCGCCGGTCTCGGTCGAGGTAAAGACGAACTGGCTGGTGAGGTTGGAATAGCTGACGCGCACGCCGGCGGACGAGTTGTTGATCGTGTTCATCACGGCGTCCATCGCGGAGTCCTCCGTGAACCCATCCATCTTGACGCCGTTGACCTCCATGCTGTAAAGGAAGCTGCCCTTATCGTCAACGCGGTAGTACGCTCCTGCGGGGTCGTCGTCCAGACGCGCGACGCGGTTGCCCTCGGAGTCGAAGTACTGCGTCTCGCCGTCTGCCTCCTTGCTCTCGACGCTGCCCTCCGCCGCCGCGACGCGCGCGTTGGCGTTGAGCCAGTCCGTGCCCAGCAGGTCCTTGAGCGTGTTGCCGGTGTTGAAGTAGTTGGATACGCCGCTCTTGCCGATACCCAGCGCCTCGCCCGCGGAGGAGGCGACGCGCAGCGTGGAACCGGAGCCGGCGGCGGGGTCAAACCGCAGCCCGCCGGTGCCGCCATCCACGCCGACCGTCACCTTGCCGCTGCCAAACGCGGCGTCGACGCCCGCCTGCAGGTTTGCGGCAAGATCCGCCGTGGTCGCGCCGGCGGCAAGCTCGCCGATCTTGACCGTCTTTGTCGCCCCGTCCAGCGTCACCTCGACGCTTTTGCCGGAAAGGTATTCCGCCGTGGTCTGCGTCTTGGAGAGGGCGTCGAAATCGTCGACGGTGAAGCTCATGTTCCGCAGCCTGTCCTGGATGCCCGTAGAGGCGGGCTTCGTCGCGCCGAGAGTGCTGGAAAGGTTGCCGCTGACGCTGTTGATGTACACGGAGTCGCCGGTCGCCGCGGCGTTCCCCTCGTTCGCGCTGAAGCTGAAGGTGTTCCCGGACACGCCGACGTTGAACAGCTCGCTCGCCTTGGCGCTGCCCTTCGCGGTCGTAACGGTGACGTCCGCGAGCTTTTTCTCGATCGCTTCCTTGAGCTTGTCGGCGGAGGTGAGGTCGGCGTCGCTCTCGTCAAAATTCAGCTCGACGGTCTGGTTGCCGTACTTGAGCGTCATCGTGCCCTTGACCTGCCCGACCTGCCTGGTCGCGCCCCAGTCGATCGCGCCGCCGGCCGCGTCCTCCGTCACGCTCAGCCCCAGCGCCTTGGCGTCCACGGCATAGCGCGCCGACGTGGCAAGCTTCGTCACGGCGTTGATCTGGATATCGCTCGTGGATTTGCCCGTCGCGCTGATCGCGGAGGCGTTGTTCCCGTTCGCGGTCGTCGTGGTCGAGTTCGTAAAAAACGCGTTGCTCGCGAGATTGGTCTTCGATGTATATGAGGTATACTTTTGAACGATGCTGTTCATCTGGTCGGTCAGGTCGCGGTAAGCGTCCTGCTTCCACTCCAGCTTCGTCTGGCTTTGCTGCAGCTGCGTGATCTTCGTCTGGTAACCCGAGACGCTGTTTTGGATCATCGCTTCGGTATCCATCCCGCTCGCGAGACCCGTGAGGACGTTCCGGCTCCCGTACAGGCTGGTGCCGCTGCTGTACGAGTTGCTGGAAATGCTGTTTACGTTAGCCATCTGTGCTCAACTCCTTTTCTTACACAAAAGACTTGACCTATTGCGTTATTTTTCTTATAATTTATATCGACAGTTTCGGTGGAAAGATAAGGGGTCCGAAACAAATTTTTGCAGGGGGAGTCGCTTTGAAAAAGATCATCGCCATCACCAACCAGAAAGGCGGCGTCGGAAAAACCACCACTGCCCTGTCCCTCATCAGCGCGCTGCACCTGCGGAAATTCAAGGTGCTCGGCGTCGATCTGGACCCGCAGGGCTCCCTCGGCTTCAGCGCGGGCCTCGACATTGAGAACACCGACACGATCTACGACGTGCTCAAGGGGAAAAAGCGGATCGACGACGTGATCGTCGACACCGAGATGGGCGACTTTCTCCCCTCGAATATCCTGCTCTCCACCGCCGAGCTGGAGTTCAATATGCCCGCGCGCGAATTCCTGCTGCGCGACCAGCTCGTCAAGGTCGCGGACGACTACGACTACATCATCATCGACACGCCGCCCGCGCTCAACGTCCTGACGGTGAACGCCTACGTCGCGGCGGAGGGGCTCATCATCCCGATGGCGCCCGAAATATTGAGCCTGCTCGGCATCTCGCAGCTGCGCGACACGGTCGAGACCGTCCGCCGCTACTACAACGCGGGTCTGGAGGTCATGGGCATCCTGCTCAACCGCTACAGCTCCCGTCTCGTGCTCAACCGCGAGGTGGAGGATATGTCGCAGGAGGTCGCGCGCAAGCTTGACACCAAGGTGTTCCGCAACAAGATCCACGCAAGCGTCGCCGTCGCGGAGGCGCCCGCCTACGGGGAAAGCGTGCTCACCTACTCCCCCGGCTCCAAGTCGGCGCAGGATTTTATGGCGCTGCTTGACGAAATGATGGAATGAGCCGTCCCGCGGCAAAGAAACGGCTGTCCAGACGGCAGAATGGAGTGAACGATCATGGCATCTTCCAAATCCGGAAAAAGCAGTAAGACCGCGCGCGTGCTGAATCTGTTGACCGACCCGGATTCCGCCGCCGAGGCGCCCGCCGAAGCGCCGGCAAGCCCCGCGGAAAGCGCCCGCCTTGCCGATGACCGGCGGACGCAGGCGAAAATACGCGGCGCGCTCGAAATGGAGCTGGCGGAGGCCGCCGCGCCCGCCCGTCCCGCCATGGCAAGGCCCTCCGCCGCGCCCGTCAAGGCGCCGGCGAGCGAAGCGCCTGCCGCCGCGGAGCCGGACCCGGAGCCGGAGCCGCCGAAGGAGGCGGATTCCTTCATGCCCGGACCGCCGGAGTCCTCCATCGGGGGCACGATCAGCGCGCTGCAGGCGGCGGGGGAATCCGATCCGGAAAAGTATGTCTGCTTCAACGTCACGCAGGCGCTCGTCGAGGACAAGGCGGACAAGTACATCAAAATGTTCGGCCTTTGCTCCTGCCCGCGCTGCCGCATCGACGTGATCGCGCTGGCGCTGTCCAATCTGCCGCCGAAGTACGTCGTCGCAAAGCCGCACGATCTCGTGCCGCGTCTTTCCGTGTACGAGCAGCAGTACAACGCCGCCATCGTCACGCAGGTGATGAGCGCGTGCCGCAAGGTGCTCGATCGCCCGCACCACGAGCGCGACCCGAAATAGCGGGGAAACGGCCAAAAGAGGCGAATGTGACCGCGGTCCGGGATCGGCCGCGGTCATTTTTTGCGCGATATGGCTTCACAGGGGCTGCTTCTTCCCCTCGGGCACGCTGCCCAAAAGCCCCAACAGGCTGTCCGGCCTCACGGCTTCCTTCGCCGCGGCGTCCCGGTTCGCATCCACCGCCTGCAGCAGCTCGCTGCGCAGCACGGGGATGCTCTTCGGCGCGTCGATGGCAAGGCGGACGCCGCCTTCATAGACGTCCATCACGGTGATCTTGACGTTGTCACCGATCAAAAGCGTCTCTCCGGCTCTCCTTCGCAGGATCAGCATGATGATTCGTCCTCCCGGCTTTCAAACTCGGCAAGCCTGTGCCGCATCTCCCAGGTGTCGTCCTCCAGAATGGTCTGCATGGCGGTGCGCGTGTCGGGGTTGATCGCGAGCGGGCAGCGCATATTGACGGTGCTCTCCCTGACCGGCTCCTTGACCGTGCACATTACGTAGTAGTAAAGCTCTTCGCTCTGCTTCACGCCCAGTGCCTCCAGCTCCTCCGCGCGGAGCTGCGGCGCGTAGTCGGGGGCAAGGCTGAACGGGTGCATCAGCGTGAACGCCAGCTCCGGCGTGGAGGTACTTTGCAGGCTGAACAGCGTCCCCTCGTCGGAAAAGGGGATCAGCAGAAACGACTTTTCCTCCTCAAAGCCGAACAGGCCCTTCGGGAACGTCAGAAGCTCTTCCTTCCTGTACTCGATCTCGCCGAAATACTTTGTCTGCGTTTTCAACTGCTTATCCTCCCCGACGTTATTTTGTTTTATGCCTTCACGTCCACCGGCTCATAGTTGGGGTCCGCGCTGCGCGGCACGTAGATCGGGCCTCCCGTGTACTTGATGACGACGCTCGGCTGCTGCTCCACGGTGATCTCGATGTCGCCCGGGGTAAACTCAAACTCGCCCTTGTCGATCTTCCAGTCGAAGTTCAGCTTATCCATCTCGTAGCGGATCTCCATCTGCCCGCTTTCCCAGTCGAAATCGAAGTTGACGCCCAGATCCTGCTTCAGCGCGTCGTCTTCCGCCTGAGGCACCGCGGCGCTCTCCGCCGCGGCGGGAGCGGCCTCGCGCAGCAGCTCCTGCCCGAAGCGGGCGTTGAGCATGATCTGCCCCTGGTCGGAGTAGGCGGACGTCGCCTCGTAAGAGGTCTGAAGATCCGCCTGCTGCTCCTGCTGCGGCTGGGCGACGCCCTGGGGCATGATGCCGGGGCGCTGTCCCGCGCGAGGCTCGAACGTGTCGAGCTGCAGCTTGATCGGGCGGCTCTTGATGTCAAGCCCCTTGTCGGAGCGGCTGATCTCCATCTCCGCCGTTCCGCGCGTGTACTCCAGAGAAGCGTTCGTCGTCTTCATCCGAATCTCGATGGGTATGCTCTTGATCTCAATCAAAGGATACATTCAAAGCACTTCCTTTCGTGGCT
>CACZCL010000101.1 GCA_902779695.1 Oscillospiraceae bacterium
GCCATGTCAGAAGAAATGCTGTTTCAAAGGGACGATATGGAGCGCGCGCTGTCCGACAACGTGCACGAGTCCGACGAGTCCAAATACCTGATCTTCCGCTCCAGCGGCATCCTGTACGCCATGAGCACGGACGTCGTCAAGGAGATCTTCACCCACGTCGACGTGACGCGGGTGCCGATGGTGCCGAACTACATTGCGGGCGTGATCAACCTGCGCGGCGCGGTGGTGCCCATCATCGACTTCCGCCTGCTTCTCGGGCGCTGGCCCGAGAAGGACCCCTGCGCGATCATCCTCGACATCGACGGCACCACCATCGGCATCCTGGTCGACACGGTGGACCGCATGGTCGATATCTCCAAGTCCTCCATTCTGCCGGTACCCGCGCAGAACGAGCACCCCATGGTCAACGGCATGTGCACGATCCCGGGCGGATCGAGCACCGTGATGCTGCTTGACGCGCCGGCGCTGATCCACATGAGCGATTGAGCGCCGCTCCCAAAAGACAAAGAAAGGAGTGCCCGGGCCACCCATGAGCACAGAGAACCACGAGCATAATCATATGAACGAGCTGCAGATCAGCGACGCCGATTTTAACCGCATGGTCAAATTCGTGCACGACAATTACGGCATTGATCTGCACGCGAAGCGGCAGCTGATCCAAAGCCGCCTGGGCACCGTGATCAAGAGAAAGGGCTACCAGAGCTTTCGGGAATACGTCGATTTCCTGCTGGCGGACGGAAGCGGCGACGATATCAACGAGCTGCTCAACAAGCTGAAGACGAACTATACCTACTTCCAGCGCGAAACGGAATCGTTCGACTATTTTGTCGACACGATCCTGCCGGACGTTACGGCGAAGCATACCGGAGACAAGACGCTTTCGATCTGGAGCGCGGCGTGCTCCTCGGGCGAGGAGCCGTACAACGTCACGATGTACATGATGGATTACTTCGGGCCGCATTGGAAGGAATGGGACGCCCGGATGCTCGCGACCGATCTGAGCGTGGACGTGCTGGGCAAGGCGCAGCGCGGCGTGTACCAGCTTCCGGACAATATGCCCGAGAAGTGGAAGCGCAGCTACTTCACCCCGTCCGGCGACCGGCACCAGATCTCGCAGGAGGTCAAAAACAACGTCATTTTCCGCCAGTTCAACCTGATGGACCCGATCCGGTTCAAACGCAAATTCGACATTATTTTCTGCCGCAACGTGATGATCTATTTCGACCAGCCCACGAAGACGGCGCTGATCAACAGGATGTACGACGCGACCGTTCCGGGCGGATACCTCATCATCAGCCTGTCCGAGAACCTGCCGCCCAACACGAAGTGGAAGAGATGCACCTCGGCGATTTTCAAGAAGTAGTTTTCGTAAGGGAGGTTCGCATATGGCCCTGACAGCAGGAAGAAAGATCCGCGTACTGGTGGTGGACGATTCCCTCCTTGCGCGTAAGCTGATCATCGACGGATTAAACCAGTCCCCCAATATCGAGGTCGTCGGCTACGCCGTGAACGCCGCCGACGCGAAAAATAAAGTCAAACAGCTCAGCCCCGACGTCATGACGCTCGACGTGCAGATGCCGGGGCTGACCGGCATGGAATTCCTCAAGCAGCTCCTGCCCGAGCATTCGCTGCCGGTGGTGCTGTGCTCGTCCCTCAATCTGGGCGTTTTCGACGCGCTGCACGCCGGCGCGGTCGATTTCGTCCACAAGCCCGACCAGACGCACAGCAACGAGGCGTTCATCGCAACGCTGACGCAAAAGGTGCAGATCGCCGCGCACGCGCGGGTGCAGGGCTTTGCCGCCGCGCCGGAGCGCGCGGCCGCGAACGCCTCCAGGCTGCCCGCCGTCCCGCCGCTCGGCACGGCGGTCACGGAAAACATCATCATCGGCCTCGGCGCGTCCACGGGCGGCACCGAGGCGACGCTTGAGGTCATGAAGCGCCTGCCGGAGGATATCCCCGGTATGCTGATCACCCAGCACATGCCCACGGGCTTCACCCAGATGTATGCCGAGCGCCTCAACAAGCTCTGCCGGATGGAGGTGCGCGAGGCGAAGGACGGCGACGAGATCAGGCGCGGGCTTGCGCTCATCGCCCCCGCCGACCTGCAAATGCGCGTCGCGCCGGTGACGCTGGGCAAATACCGCGTGAGCTGCCGGCCGGACGAGAAGGTCAGCGGCCACCGCCCCTCCGTCGACGCGCTGTTCTATTCGATGGCGGAGAACGTCAAATGCCGGATGATCGGCATTATCATGACCGGCATGGGGCAGGACGGCGCGCACGGCCTGCTGGAGATGCGCAAAAAGGGCGCGTATACGATCGGGCAGGACAAGGAGAGCAGCGTGGTCTACGGAATGCCCGGCGTCGCGAACGACATCGGCGCCGTAATGACGCAGGCGTCGTGCAAGGATATCGCCGGTGTGCTGCTGCGCCACCTGCGCAATAAGTGAGCGCGGACGGGCCGCAAAGAAAAACCTTTGCCGCGCACTATTAATTTTTCAAACTTTCAACCGATGATAAGGGTGAAGGACCACGCGACCGGACCGCTTTTGCGGCGGCGCGCGGGGTTCATGACGGAAAGAAGGGGGCGTTCGAGGATGAAAATCTCGGGAGCCAACATCTCCTCTGCGGAGATGGCCGCGCGCGTCTACCAATCCCAGGCAAGCGCGGTAAAAACGCAGAGAGGCGGCATATCCCGCCGGTTCGACAGCGTAATGCTCTCCACCGCGGAGGGAACGCGCAGCACCTACGAGATGGACCTGCGCGGCAAGCTTTCGCAGGAGGTGCGCACGGCGACCTCGTCCGGCCAGGTGGCGGCGCTGCGCGAGCAGGTGCGCAGCGGGACGTATCAGGTCGACGCGCGTGAGCTCGCCAAGAAAATGCTCCTTCTGGGAGAGGCGGTATAACGCGAAGATCGCGCGTGGAGGAACGGTATGTACGAGGCGTATCGGGAGTATTTCGGCTTTATGGAGCAGTTGGGCGGGCTGCTTGACAAGCTCACGGAGCTTGCCAGGGAGAAGACCGCCGCGGTGCGCCGCGACGACCTGCTCGCCGTGGACAGCTGCATGAAGCGGGAGCAGGCGCTGAGCCTGAGCCTGCGTGCGATGGACAAAAAGCGGGAGGCGCTGCTTGCGGGCCTGGGGCTGCGGGACGTTTCCCTCTCCGCCTTCGCGCAGCACTGCCCGGAGGAGATCCGGCCGGAGGCGCAGCGCGCCGCCGAGCAGCTCCGTTCCCGGTACGTTCTCTACCGCAGCGCGGCGGACGTCGCCCGCACGACGCTGGAGTGCAACCTCCACCAGATCGAAAAGCTGCTGGCGGATCAGGCGGTCGCCCCGATGGAGGGCGGCTCGATCGCGGATATTCGAGCGTAAGGCGCGCTTCGCGCTTTTCGCGTAAGGAAAGGGGTGTCGCGGCATGGGCAGTCTGTCGACATTCGGAACCTTCACAATGGCCCGGCTGGGCATCTACGTGGCTCAGCACGCGCTCAACGTGACGGGCAACAACATTTCAAATATCAATACGGATGGCTATACCCGGCAGAATCTGGATCAGGTCTCGATGCACTTCGGCGCCGCCGACAAGTATCAGAGCCGCTTCGACATCCGGGAGAATGGCGGCGTGATGGCGACGGGCGTGGACCAGATCCGCGACCCATATCTCGACATCCGCTACCGCAACGAGATGACCAAGGTCGGGGAGATGGATTCCAAGCTCAACGGACTCAACCAGATCTCCGTGATCTTCGACGAGGTCGCCAAGGGCGAGGACGGCGAGGGCGTGCTGGAGGCGCGGTTCAACGACCTGCTCCAGCAGATGCAGACGCTGCACTCCCAGGGCGCGGGGCAGGACGACATCGACTCCATCGTGCGCGCGTCCGCGGAGGCGATGGCGATCCAGTTCAACGATTACGCCAAGCAGCTTGAGGCGCTTTCGGATACGCTTTCCACGCAGTTCAAGCAGGACCTCGACGGCGTGAACACGACGCTGGAGAAGATCCGCGGCCTCAACGAGTCGATCCGCAAGAGCCAGGTGTTCGGCGGCAGCGCGCTGACGCAGCGCGACGAGCGGAACCTTCTGATCGACGAGCTGTCTGAAAAAATCGGCATCAACGTCACCTATGAGGCGGAGGATCTGGGCGACGGCGTGATGGTCGAAAAGCTGAAGATCACCACCGCCGGAGACCCGTCCCACACCCTGATCGACGGCATCTACGGCTCGCAGCTCAAGCTGCTCAACGAGACGAATTTCGACCTTGGCATCACGCCGCTGGAGAATTCCGCCGGCAAGCTCGACCCGGCGCGTCCCAACGAGCTGGCGAAGGCGTTCGCCACCACGACCGTCGACGGCGAGCTTGCGAAAAGCGACCCGGGCTACAGCCAGACGGACGTGTGGAACGCGGTCAAGGATCAGGTCAAGACGCTGACCTTCGATACGCCGGCAAAGGCGAAGGAGTACGAAGACCAGCTCAACGAGCAGTTTGGCTATACAAAAGGAACGACCCCGTATTTCCACGTGGCACAGAGCGAGTTTGAAGAGGGCGGGACGGTCAAAGCCGGCTACGAGAACACCTACGTCGTGCATTTGCACGACTACGGCACTACGGCGTCGGAAATTGAGAGCAAATACTCCTACGTCAACGTCGAGGAGTTTCAGGCGACGCGCATCGGGGACACCGACCTCACGGGCGGCCTGCAGGCGGCGCGCGAGATCCTGACCGAGAGCGGCGAGTATACGACCGCCGACCAGCTCGCTCCGGCGGCGGGCACGAAGCGTTATGATCCCGACACGCAGACCTACGACTACAACAGCCTGCACTACGACCCGGACGCCGGCACCAAGCGCGGCATCCGCTACTATCAGAAGGCGCTCGACACGCTGGCGCGCGAGTTTGCCGAGGCGATGAACGAGGCGAACACGATCCCCGCGGCGGAGCTCAATACAATGAGCGCCGAGTATCAGGCGTTTTACGCCAAAAACGGCGGCGCTCTGTTCAGCAACAGCGGCAACAGCGACGACGCCACGGGGATCACGGCGGCGAACATCTCGGTGTCGCACAGCTGGGCGCACGGCGAGACCCATGTGCTGCGCTCCAAGGAGGAGGGCGCGCAGGACGTCAGCCGCGACCAGAGCAATCTGGCGCACTTCGTGGCGATGCTCTCCGCCGACCACGAGTTTACCAGCGGCGCGAGCAAGTTTACCGGCACGTTCCAGGAGATGCTCACCGACACCATCGCCGGCGCGCTGGCGAAGGACACGAACATCACCACGACGATGCTGAGCAATTACAACGCCACCGCCGACGAGCTGTACGTCAGCCGGGATTCGGTCATGGGCGTGGACCTCAACGACGAGGCGATGAACATGATGCAGTTCCAGAAGGCGTATGCCGCCGCCTGCCGCCTGATGACGACCTACGACGGCCTGCTGGATAAGCTGATCAACGGAACGGCGGTCTGAGCGCGCGCAAGCGCCTGATTTGAGAGGAGGGGACGGAGATGGCCCTGTCATCTTACCGCATCACGACAAACGGGGTATTCCGTAACTACCGGACGAATCTGTCCAAAAACAACAAGCGCCTGAACGACACGATGACCGACGTGCAGACGCAGCGCAAGTTCAATACCTACGCCGAGGATCCGGCGGCAGCGAGCAAGGCGTTCCGTCTGCGCCGCAACTACTGGCTTACCAACGACCAGATCGACACGAACAACTTCCTTATCAGCAAGTACGAGAGCGCCTACAGCGCGATGGACGCCGTCGTCGACGGCGACGCGGAGCACCCGGGGCTGGACGGCATCCTCGCGTCGATCGAGGGCCTGAACGGCGCCGCGGGCGCCTCCCGCACGGCGCTCGGGCGCGAGCTGGTCTCCACGTCGGAGTCCATCGTTTCGATGATGAACAGCAAGTATGCCGACGATTTCATCTTCGCGGGCGCCGACGGCGAGAACCTCCCCTTCGAGTGGAGCACGGACGGCAACGGCAAACCGGCGCTGACCTACCGCGGGATCGACGTGAGCACGCCGCGGACGGATTTCAAGTCCGCCGATTCCGATTTCCCCCTCAAGACCCTTCAGGGAGCCGAGCTGTCGAAGGAAGACTATCGGGCGGCGACCGGCAAGACCCTTACAGACGCCGAGTATGTCGATTATAAGAGCACGTACGCAAAGTACAACGACGCCAAGACCGCCTACGAAACGGAGCATCCCGGCTACAAATTTGAAGACGCGGTCAAGCTCAACGACATGGCGAACGAGACCATGTATGTGGACATCGGCCTCGGTATGCAGGAGGACGACTCCGGCAAGATCGTCCGCGGCAGCGCGTTCAACTCCTCCGTTTCGGGGCTGAGCTTTCTGGGCTACGGCGAGGACAAGAACCTCGCGGTGATCGTGCGGGAGTTGGGCGAGATCTTTTCCGCCGCCGACCCGGAGACCGGCAACTATCGCACCGGCAAGGACGAGGAGCGCGCGAGCGAGCTTCTGACCAAGCTGCACGACGCCGTCCGCTATTCGCAGGGGCAGCACGTCCAGCTCAGCGCGGACGCGCACTATCTGCGCACCAACCTTGA
>CACZCL010000102.1 GCA_902779695.1 Oscillospiraceae bacterium
GTGCGCACCCCGCAGCGTTTGGCGGGGTAACTCGCCGTCAGGACGATGCCGTGCCGGTCGTCCTCGCTGCCGCACACGGCGACCTTTTTGCCGCGCAGCGCGGGATTTTCGCACATCTCCACCGAGGCGTAAAAGCAGTTGCAGTCGCTGTGCAGGATCATGGGCTTTCCTCCTTCCGCCTTCGTCTCCCCGCGTCGGTAGCATAGCCCATTTTTTTGAATTAACGCAATCCCCGTTCGCCCGCCGTTCGCCCGGAGCCTCCGGAAGATGTCCGAATTATTCCTTTATATAAAAGGTTTTCTAAAATCGCAGACGTCTTTTTGTCCGGAAGGGTTGAAAGTTCAATTTTCTTGTGCTATTCTGTCCGTACAAGCAAAAGAGAGGGTGATTGAATGGCCAGTGATATCCGCCGCACCGCGCCGACGGGGCGCAGCAGGTCGTCGGTTCGCTGCTCTATGAGGGCCTTTTCACCCTTGACGAGACCTTCTCGCCCCAGCCTGCCCTCTGCGCATCTTACAGTGTCGGCGGCAATGGGCTGGTCTACACCTTCGCGCTGCGCGACGACGTCACTTTTTCCGACGGCGCACCGTTCACCGCGTCGGACGTGCTGGCAACCTATCGCCGCGCACAGGTCTCCGAGCGGTATGCCGCCCGTTTCGCCAACATCGCGTCCATGCGCGTCAACCGCGGCGCGCTTGTCATCACGCTCCTGCAGGCGGACAATGCGCTGCCCGCCCTGCTGGACATTCCGATCGTCCGCTCCGGAACAGAGAAGGACGCCGTCCCCCTCGGCACCGGCCCCTATCTCTTCCTGACCGGAAGCGACGGTTCTTTCCTCGTCCGGAACGAAAACTGGTGGTGCGAAGGTGAGGGGCTGCCCGAGCGCATCCCGCTTGCAGGCGCCAAAGATGCGGACACCGCAGCATACCTCTTCTCGGCCAAAAAGGCGCACCTGCTCATCGCAGACCTGCTGGGCGACACCTCCGTCGCCTCCCTCGGCGGCGTCGAACGCGCGGACGCGCCCACGACGAGCATGTATTTCCTCGGCTTCAACACCAAGCGCGTCGCGCTCGCCGACGCCAAGCTGCGCGCTGCGATGCGCACGGCGTTCGACCGCGAGGCGATCATTGCCTCGCTGCTGGCGGGGCACGCACAGGCGGCGCAGTTCCCCATCTCTCCCGTTTCTCCGCTCTATCCCACGGCGTTGGAGGAGCCCTACACGGTGGGCGCCTATGAGGCCGCGCTCACTCCCGCCGGAGAGGACGCTCCCGCTTCGGAAAGCGCCCCATTGGAGCTGACGCTTCTGGTCAACGCGGAAAACAGCTTTAAGGCCGCGCTCGCCGAATATCTGGCACGGCAGCTCACGGCGGCGCACGTCACCGTTACGGCGGTCATTTTGCCGTGGGCGGACTATCTGACGGCGCTGCAAGACGGCAATTTCGACCTTTGGCTCGGCGAAGTGCGGCTCACCGCGGACTGGAACATATCAAATCTGGTCGGCACGGGCGGCGCACTCAATTACGGCAAGTTCAGCGACGCCGCCGTGGAAAAGGCGCTTGCGGCATTTCTTGCCAACGAAAACAGCGCCACTGCCGCGGAGCTTTGCCGCGAATTGGCAGAAAAGGCCCCCATTTTGCCGATCGTGTTCAAATCCGTTTCGGTGCTGACGCCCGAAGGCCTGATCGACGGCGTCGCCCCAACCATGACGCGACCGCTTCGGAATCTGGAACAATGGACGTTCCACTTCTCCTGATTTCGGGACAGCAAAAACACCGCCAATACAGGCGGTGTTTTTCATTTTTTGATATACGATCAGTATTGCCTGACCACGGCGGTCACTTTGCCCAGGATCGAGCATTCCGTCCCGTCGATGGGTTCATAGTCCGGGTTCGCGGGCAAGAGCCAGATATGCCCATCCTTGCGGCTGAAGGTCTTGACCGTTGCCTCATCTCCGAGCAGCGCCACCACGATCTCGCCGTTGCGGGCCGTCTGGGCGCGGTGCACCACCACCAGGTCTCCCGGCAAAATGCCCAGCCCCAGCATGGACTCCCCGCGCACACGCAGCGCAAAATACTCATCCTCGCGCCCGCCGACGTCAAAAGTCAGATAGTCTTCCACGCACTCCTGCGCCAAAATCGGACTGCCAGCAGCGACGTTCCCGACAATGGGCACCTGACTGCGCGTATTCTCCTGCGGCGGATACGCCGGCACAGTGGGTGCCGCAGGCTGTGCGCTCTCCCGCGGAGCGGCGGCAGCGGTATTCCGGTCTGTCGGCACAATGGCGCGCCCCTTAAACGCCCCTTTTTCGATATACCCCAGCTCCGCCAGATTTTTCAGGTGAAGATGCACCGTTGAGGGTGACTTCAGCCCCACCGCGTCACCGATCTCGCGCACCGAGGGCGCGTAGCCGTTCTCTCGGATGCTCTCGACAATGAACTGGTAAATGCGCTGCTGCATTTCCGCGCGTTTGCCCATGTGCTTCGTCCTCCTTCGCAGATACTTTTTGATGAGTATAGCACACTTTTTCGCAAAATGCAACATCTGTTTGATAATATTTTTAACAACATTTCGGCACAGATTTGTCCTTGACACGGTGCGTTTGAACGAGTAAACTATACTTTGGATTTTTAGGGGGCATAAGGGGAAGCCCCCGGCGGAACCCACATTCCCATTTTGATAGATCAAAATGAAAGAACAGGAGGATACCATGCCAGCCCCACAACCCATGTTCGCTCCGATCCATTTCGGGATCGGACTGGCACTGCTGGCCTTGGGCGTCCTTCTCGGCATTTGGATCAGGAAACAAGCGGAGAAGAAAGCGGAACTGACCATCGCGGACGCCGAGCAAAAGGCGCTGCAAATCGAAAATGACGCGCACAAGCGCGCCGAGAGCAAGAGCAAGGAAATGCTGCTTGAGGCGAAAGAAGAGATCATGCGGGTGCGCAACGAGGCTGAGAAGGAAAACAAGGAGCGCCGCGCCGACCTGCAAAAGCAGGAGCGCAGGTTGCAGCAAAAAGAAGAAAACATCGACAAGAAGACCGAAACCCTCGAAAAAAAGGAAGAGGCGCTCAACCAGAAGCATGCCGCGCTTGACAAGGAAAACGAGGAGATCAAGATCATCAAGCGCAGCCAGACCGAAATGCTTGAACGCATTTCCGGTTTCACCGCCGAAGAGGCGAAGAAGTACCTCATTGAACAGGTCGAGAGCGAAGTGACGCACGAGACCGCAATCAAAATCAAGGAGCTTGAACAGCGCGCCCGTGACGAGGCGGATTCCCGCGCCCGCGAGATCATCGCCACCGCTATCCAGCGTTGCGCCGCGGATCATGCCGCCGAGATCACCGTCAGTGTGGTTCCCCTGCCCAATGACGAGATGAAGGGCCGCATCATCGGCCGCGAGGGCCGCAACATCCGCACGATCGAGACCATGACGGGCGTCGACCTGATCATCGACGACACGCCCGAGGCCATCACGGTGTCCTGTTTTGAGCCGGTGCGGCGCGAGGTCGCGCGCATTGCGCTGGAAAAGCTGATTGCGGACGGTCGCATCCACCCCACCCACATCGAGGAAATGGTCGCCAAGGCGCGCCGCGAGGTGGACGCCGTCATCAAATCCGAGGGTGAGCGCGCGGTGCTGGAAACCGGTGTGCGCGGTGTGAACCCCGAACTGGTGAAAATGCTCGGTCGTCTCCACTACCGCACGAGCTATGGCCAGAACGTGTTGCAGCATTCCATCGAGGTCAGCCATCTGGCCGGCATGATCGCCGCCGAGCTCGGTTCGGACGTCGTCGCCGCCAAGCGCGCGGGCCTGCTGCACGATATCGGCAAGTCTGTCGACCATGAGATGGAGGGTACGCACGTTTCTCTCGGCGTCGAGTTCATGCGCAAGTATCACGAGAAGGACGAGATCATCCACGCGGTGCACGCGCACCACAATGACGTGGAGCCGACAACGGTGCTGGACTTCATCATTCAGGCTGCGGATGCGATCTCCGCCGGCCGTCCCGGCGCGCGGCGCGAGAATCTGGAGAACTACATCAAGCGTCTGGAGCAGCTGGAAGAGATCACTGGCAGCTTCCCCGGCGTGGAGAAGAGCTACGCGATCCAGGCGGGCCGCGAGGTGCGCGTCATGATCAAGCCCGAGGCGGTCAGCGAGGACGAGATGGTCATTCTCGCCCACGACATCGCCAAGCGGATCGAGGACGAGATGGAGTATCCCGGACAGATCAAGGTCAACGTCATCCGCGAGGTCAAAGCGGTCGAATACGCAAAGTAAACCGCGCGGCAGAACGGCTCGGCTCGCGGCATCCGTCCAAAATAACCCACTATGATGCCCGCGGCGCCCGGCCGCGCGTCATAGTGGGTTTTTGTTTTCAGCCGATACGACCGCGCCGCCGGAAACTACGGCAGCCACGACGCGGGCTGCTTCGGCATGGGTCCCGGCTCGACCGCCGACGGCGAGGCGGACGCGGACGGGCTTTGGGTATCGCTTTACGTTCGCTACGAAAGCGGGACCGTGCGCGGCGTCAACACCCGAAAGGCACGCGAGATCGAGGGTATGCGACCGCTGCTCCGTGCGCTCATCGCCTACCACGACTCCCTGTTCTGACGTTTCGGATCATCCCTCAAGATACGCCGCGGCGGCGTAGCCGACCATGCCCTCGTAGTGCACGACGTACCAGCCCTGCCACTCGCCGTAAACGGAGACCGTCGCGCCGGGCGGCAGCAGCGCCAGCACGTCTCCGTCCATGCCCGGATAGTCCCGCAGGCGCAGCGGCGCGCCGCCGGTCGCCACGACGGCTTGGCGCATGGGCTGGGGGTAGATGAACGGCAGGCCGAAATACTCGGTCAGCCCCCGCGCCAGCGCCTCCGCGGTCTGAGGCCGATTCGACTCGATCCACAGCGCGTCGGCGTAGTTGTCGTGGTAGCCGATCTCGATCAGGTTCGCCGGAGCGCGCGGCTGGCGCACCTCGCCCAGCGCGGTCGTCTCCTGCGTGCGCACGAGCGCCGGCAGCGGGTAGACCGCGCGCAGCTGCTCGGCGAAGATCTCCGCCGCCGCGCGCCCGCGCGCGCTCGTCGGGTAGTAGAACACGATGACGCCGCGGGTATTCCCCTCGTTCCCCGCGCCGGACGCGTTGGAGTGCAGCGCGAGGTAGAAGTCGAAGCCGCCGATGTCGTTCGCCTGCCGGATCGAGCTCGCGGCGGTCATCTCGGGTCGGTTGCGCACCCATTGGATGCCGTTGGAGAGCAGATACGGCTCCAGCTCGTCGGCAAGCAGGTTCATGTTGTATTCCTCGCTGCCGCTGCCGGTGATATAGGGGTTCCAGTCCTGCGTGGACGGGCTGAGATAGATTTTTGGCATAAGAAAAGCCTCCCTTTCCGCTGCTCCATTCTATGCGGGAGCGGTGAAAAAGGAGGCTTTGCTTTTTGCCAGGTCATTTCAGGGCGCAGCCCCGGCCGGTGCAAAGCGGCGCAAAGCTCGAATCCAACACGAAGATCTTCGCCGTCGCGCCGGCGGCGTTCGCTGCAAACGTGAGACCGTTGTCCTGCCCCGCGGTCAGGGAACGAGTCGCCGCGCCCAGCAGCCGCCCGTTGCCGTCGTACTGGGCGCAGACCGCCCTCGCGCCGCTCACGCCTGCGGCGACGTACACCGTCGCCTTGACGCTGCCGCCGGAGAGAGTGAGGGAGGTAATGGCGGTGGATGCGGCAGGAGCTTCGCTGTTATAGTGGACGGTGGCGTTGAGCAGAGTAAAAAAGGGGGCTGCCATATGAAAAATGACTATGTAGGAAAATACAGGGATGAATTTGTTGCGATCGGGCTGAAAATCGGCTATCTTCGTCGGCAGCGCGCCCTGACACAGGAACAGCTTGCGGATCGCGCCGGCATTTCTCCCGGCTTCCTCTCACAGCTGGAAGCGCCCAATATGTCGGTCGGCATGTCGCTCACCACGCTGTTTTCCATTGCGGAGGCGCTGGAGGTTCCGCCGAACGAACTGCTGATCTTTTGATGCGACGCGCAAAAGCGCCCCTGCCGTCGAATGGCGGCGGGGGCGCTTGTTTTACAAAACCGAATTACAACTCGGGGCCGATGGTCTCCTTCTTCGCGCCGAGCTTTTGCAGCACGCAGATCACGGCGACCAGCGCGAGGCCGATCACGTCGGTCAAAACGCCGGGGATCATCATGCACAGGCCGCCCGCCGCGAGAATCACGCGGAAGATCGGGTTGATCGTGCGGAACAGATAGCCGTTGAGCGCCGCCGCCACGCCGAAGATACCCAGCAGCGACGTCACGACGATCAGCACGACCTGCGCGGCGATGTAGCCGCCGCCGGAGCCGGCGGGGAACTCGAACACCATCGACGGGTTCATCGCGAGGATATACGGCACGATGAACGCGGCGATCGCGATACGCGTGGCGTTGAACGCCGTTTTCATGGGCGGCGCCTTCGCAATGGCGGAGCCGGCGTAGGCGGCAAGCGCCACCGGCGGCGTGATGTCCGCGACGATGCCGAAGTAGAACACGAAGAAGTG
>CACZCL010000103.1 GCA_902779695.1 Oscillospiraceae bacterium
CGCGCGGGAGGAGGCGCCCGCCGCGTCGCCCCTCGTTCTCGCGGCGCGGTACCCCGCCATGGCGCAGTATCCGAATTTACAGGACTATGCCCGCGCGGACGGCAGCACCGACTGGGCGGCGTACTCCGCCGCCGAGGACGTCTGGCAGCAGGGGCGCGTCGCCGCCGGAGAGGCTTGGGACCGCCTGCCAGGCGGCGCGCTGGACGGCTTCCTCGCCGCCGGGATCCCCGCGTTCCTCTCCGGCGCGGCGGGCGAAAACCGCATCTGCTCCCCGCTGAACCTGTACATGGCGCTTTCGATGGCGGCGGAGCTTTGCGACGGCGAGAGCCGCGCGCAGCTTCTCGCCCTGCTCGGGGCGGATAGCATCGAGGCCGTCCGCGAGCGCGCCGGCGCGCTCTGGACCGCCGTCTACCGTGACGACGGCGTGTCGTCCTGCGTCCTCGCCGGCTCGCTCTGGATGCGCGACGGCGTCCCCTTCCGCAAGGATACGGTGCGGACCCTGTGCGACGTCTACCGCGCCTCCTCCTTCCGCGGCGATATGGAGGACCCGCTCTATCAGCAGGCGCTGCGCGACTGGCTCAGCGAGCAGACCGGCGGGCAGCTGCGGGAGGCGGCGGAGAACGTGGCGCTCAGCCCCGAAACCGTGCTGGAGCTGCTCACGACGGTGTACTTCCGCGCCAAGTGGCTCGCTCCCTTCGACGCGGAGAACACCTCGCCCGACGTGTTCCACGCGCCGGACGGGGACGTCACCTGCGACTTTCTGCATGAGGAGTGGGCGGACTTCTGGGTCTATCGCGGCGCGCGCTTCACCGCCGCGCAGCGCACGTTTGAAGGCGCGGGCGAGATGTGGTTCCTCCTGCCGGACGAGGGCGTTTCGCCGGAGGAGCTGCTCGCCGATCCGGAGGCGCTCGCCTTCCTCGCCGCCGGCGGCACGGAGGACGCCGAATGGTACTTCGGCAAGCTGACGCTGCCAAAATTCGATATCAGCTCCGAGCTGGAGCTGTCCGACGCGCTCAGGGCGCTCGGCGTCACCGACGTGTTCGACGCGGCGCACGCCGATTTCTCGCCGCTGCTGGAGGACGCGGGCGGCGCAGCGCTGTCCGGCATCCAGCACGCGGCGCGCGTCGCCATGGATGAGGAGGGCGTCACGGCGACGGCGTTCACCGCCATGGGCTACGGCGCCGGCGCGCCCGTGCTGGAGATGGATTTCACGCTCGACCGGCCGTTTCTCTTTCAGATCGCGGACGGACGCGCGCCGCTGTTCGTCGGGATCGTCAACCAACCGTAAAGGCATAGGAAAGGACGCACGGCAAATGCCGTGCGTCCTTTTTCGTTCAGATGCCGACGCCCTTTTCGCGCAGGCGCTCCCGCAGCAACGCCGGGTCGCCGTGGTAGACGATCCCGTCCAGCCCCACGCGCCACGCGGCTTCGATGTTGATGGGGCTGTCGTCGATGAACAGGCACTCGCTCCGGTCGAGCCCGAAGAGGGAAAACGCCTTTTCATAGAACGCCGCCTCCGGCTTGAGCAGCCCCCAGTAGGCCGAGACCATCAACCGGTCGCCGAAGAACTTCGACACCGGCAGGTCGGGCCAGTAGCTCCCGTGGCGCCGCCCCGCGTTGGAGAGCAGGTACAGCGCATAGCCGTTTTCGCTCAGATCCCGCGCCAGCTCATAGCCGCCCGCGAGCGGCAGGCGCGGACGGTCCCAGTTGTCGAACAGCTCCCGCGCGGCGGCGTGCAGCCGTTCCGGGATGCGGCGGCACATGGAGGCGAACGCCTCCTCCTCCGTCATGGAGCCGCGGTCGAGGCAGGTCCACTCGGCGCTGTGGAACACCTCGCGCAGCAGCACGGTTTCGTCCTCCGCGCCGAGATCCAGCCGCTCGACGAAGCGCTTGGGGTCGAAGTCCAGCAGAACGCCGCCCATGTCAAACAGGATATTTTTGATCAAGGCTTCTCCGCCGCCTCCTTCTTTCCGCCCAGCTTTTCAAAGCGGCGGCGCCAGCGGGCGCGCGCCTCCAGACGCTCGCTCAGGTCCCGCGCGCCAACGCCGTACACCAGATACAGGATCAGGCCGGACACGATCATGATGAACACCGTCGACGCGCAGCGGCGACCGGAGGCGTTGATGTTGTAGCCGTACAGCCCCTCCTCGCGCGTCATGCTCTGGATGACCATGGCGTAGGTCGTGCCGTAGGTGCTGGCAAACGTCGCGCCCATATCGTACTCGGTGAAAAGATAGTTAAAGTTCAGCGCGAACACGGCGAGCACGCTCGGCAGGATAATGGGCAGCTTCACGCGCAGGAAGGTGCGGATCTGGCTCGCGCCGAGGTTGCGCGCCGCGTCCTCCAGCTCCTCGTCGATGGCGTAGAACGCCGCCTTGACCATGCGCAGCGAGAACGGCAGGCGCACCACCGTATAGGCAATGATCATCAGCAGCTTCACCATGTCGGCGTAGTAGAGGTTCTTGCCGAACACATACCAGACGTTGTCGGAGTTGAAGAACACGCGGTAGGAGTAGCAGATCAGGATCGTCGGCAGCAGCCACGGGAACAGCAGCGCGTATTCCAGCACGGTGCCGGTCTTCTTGTGCTTGAAGATGTAGTTGCAGGCGATGACGACGACGACACAGGCAAACGCCGCCGCGATCACCGAGAGCACGAAGCTGGTGTGGATGCCGCCCAGCGTCGCCTCGTTGGAGAACACGCCCGAGATCGAGCCCTCGCGCACGTTGTAGGTGCCGCGGGAGGTCAGGTACGAGTAATCCGCCTGCCCGAAGTAGTTCAAAAGCGTCCAGTTGGAGAGGTCGAGCCGGCGCATCCGCACGGCGCTGTAGGTCTGGAACGAGAAAATGACGATCATCACCACCGGCGTCATGTAGATGATGAACAGGACATAGGCGTAGATGTGGGCGAGCACGTTCGCCACGGGGTTCGTGATCTTCTGCTTTTGCAGCTTTGCCTTCGTCTTGGAAACGGAGAGGTAGTGCCCCTTGCGCTCGTAGGAGGAGAGCACCGTCAGCAGAATGATCGTGAAGCATGCCAGAATGATCGACAGCAGCGCCGCGCGCGCCTGCGGGAACGCCTCGTCCGCCGTGGACGAGCCGGCGAGGCGGACGATCTCGGGGTTGATGGAGTCATAGCCCAAAAGCGTCGGCGCGGACATCGCGCACAGACCCGTGATGAACGTCATGACCGTGAGCGAAAAGAGCGTCGGCAGCAGCGTCGGGAACACGACCTTGAAGAGCACCTTGAACGGGCGCGCGCCCATGTTGCGCGCCGCCTCGACGGTGTTGTAGTCGATGCCGCGGATCGCGTTGCGCAGAAACAGCGCGTGGTTGGAGGTGCAGGCAAAGGTCATCGTGAAGAGCACCGCGTTGAAGCCGGAGAACCATGTGGGGTTGAAGTCCGGGTTCACCTCCTGGATCGCGGTGGTCATGATCCCGTCGCCCGCGTAGAGGAACATATAGCCCGTGACCAGCGCGACGCCGGAGTAGATCAGCGTCGTCATATAGCCGAGGCGCAGGATCTTCGCGCCCTTGATGTCGAAATACTCGGTCAGCAGCACGATGGAGATGCCCACCACGTTGACCGTCACGATCAGGCACAGCGCCAGCTTGAGCGAATTCCACACGAACTTCGCCATGTTGCCCGCGAGGAAAAAGCGGATGACGGCGAAGGGGTCCGGCTGTCCGGCGGCGTCCCGCTCGGCGAAGATGCTCGTGAGCGTATTGAGGCACGGCAGGAGCATGAAGCCGAAAAAGAGGTAGATGAAAAACAGCGCGCCGATGAGCTGCAGCACCTTTGCCGTGTCGAAGGGGCGCGGCTTTGCGAGGCTGTTCATTGCGCCGCCTCCTCTCCCTTCGCCGGATAGCTCATGAGGTCGGCGGGGTCGATGCCCACCGTCACGCTGTCCCCCTCGTCGTAGATGCGCACGCCGTCGTTGCGCTCCATGACCTTGATCGTCTGGCCCGCGGCGTCGATATAATATTTGATGTACAGCCCGTAATACTCGCGCATCGCCACGGTGCCGGGCACGCTCAGCACGCCCGGGCGCTCCGGCTCGTTGACGTGCACGCGCTCCAGACGGATGTAGTGGTGCTCGGCGGGGTCGATCCGCGCGCCGCCCGCCGCCAGCTTCCGCACCAGCTCGTCGCCCAGGCGGTTGATATCGCCGATAAAGTTGCAGACGAACTCGGTGGCGGAGTGATTGTAGACCTCGTTGGGCGTGCCGATCTGCTCGATGACGCCCTTGTTGAACACGGCGATGCGGTCGGAGAGCGTCAGCGCCTCCTCCTGGTCGTGCGTGACGTAGATGCTGGTGATGCCGAAATCCTTCTGCATCTTCTTCAGCTCGCCGCGCAGCTGCACGCGCAGCTTCGCGTCCAGGTTGGAAAGCGGCTCGTCCAGGCAGATGATCGCCGGCTCGGTCACGAGCGCGCGCGCGATGGCGACGCGCTGCTGCTGTCCGCCGGAGAGCTGGGACACGGCTTTTTTGAGCTGCTCGTCCGTCAGGTCGACCTTTTTGGCGATCGTGCGCACCTTCTCGTCGATCTCCGGCTTTTTCATCTTTTTCACCTTCAGGCCGAAGGCGATGTTGTCGTACACCGTCATCGTCGGGAACAGCGCGTAGCTCTGGAACACGATGCCGATGTTGCGGTCCTCGATGGGAACGTGGGTGATGTCCTCGCCGCGGACGAAGACGCTGCCCTCCGCCGGCTCGATAAAGCCGGTGAGCGTACGGAGCGTCGTCGTCTTGCCGCAGCCGGACGGGCCCAGGAAGGTGAAGAACTCGCCCTCCTTCACGTGGACGTTGATGTTGTGCAGTGCGGTGAAATCGCCGAATTTCACCACGATGTCGTTCAACCGGATCATAAGCCTGTTCTCTCCCTCTTTGATACTACTCTTCCGCAAAAGCGGCGCTTTTTACGGAAGCCGCCGCGCCTTGCACACCGGCGCGCCGGCGGCATTTCTGCCTGCAAGGGGCAGGAGGCGCCTCCTGCCCCTTGCAGACAGGGCGAGTCTTGCGACTCGCCCTGCGGCTTGTCAAAAAAGCGCAAGCACTTTTTTGAATCTCATCAGCCCTTCTTCTGCGTCAGCGTAGACCAGTCGAGGTTCGCCCAGTCAGGCTCGGCGGGGGCGTTGTTGTCCGCCCAGTAGAAGCCGAGGTTGGTCATGATGTTCGTCCACTCGGCGTTGTGCGCGGCAACATAGGCGGCGTAGGTCATGTTGGTGCCGGGCACGGTGTTGAGGGCGAAGTTCTTGATCTGATAGATCGCGGGCACGCCCGAGGGATACAGGGCGTCGGCAGCCTTGGCGTTGCACGGGAAGGAGTCGAACTCCTCGCCCCAGGCGGCCTGCACCTCATCGGAGCCGAACCACTCGGCGAACGCCTTGACCGCCTCGGTCTGCGCCTCGCTGCGGCCGGCCTTGTCGAGGATGCCGATGTACTCGGCGATGTAGTAGGTGCCGTCCTTGATGTCGACGAGGTTCCAGTTCTCCGGCGTGAAGGTGCCCTTGAGCGGGGTGGCGGAGCTGTCCGCCGCGGCGTCGATCTTGCCGTAGAGCGCGGAGGAGTAGAACTCGGAAATCGCGACATCGCCCTTGTTCAGGGGATCGAAGCCGTACTTGTAGTCGTCGCCGCCGGAAACGCCGTCAGCGCAGAACTTCCACAGCGTCTTCCAGCCGTCCACGCTGATGCCGCCGGCGGGAGAGGAAGGATCGGTGAACGCGTAGAGCATCGCGGAGTTGATGTTCATGTTGGTCGTGCCGCCGACCTTGTTCTGGCGATACCACTTGTAGCCGCTGTTGACGACGTCCGCCCAGTGGTCGAAGTGCAGCTCCGCGCCCTTGGTGCCGAGATCGTCGTTGCGGTAGAGCATCAGCACGTTCTGGATGACGATGCCGTACGCCTTGCCGTCATACTTGAAGTCGCCCACGTCGCCGGCCCACTCCGGGGTCCAGTCGATGAGCTTGAGGTTCTCGTACTGGCCGTCGATGATCTGGCCCCAGCGGGTCTCGTTCAGGCCAAAGATCAGGTCGCCGTCCTTGTTCTCGTTGGCGGCCTGCACGGCGGCGGTGTCGCCGGAGATGACGGCGTTGTCGTCAATGCTGATGTTGAAGCCCGCCGCCTTCGCCTCGTTGATGAGCCAGGTGGTGCGCTCCGTGGAGTTGGAGTTGGAGTAGATGCGGATGGTGTAGCCCAGATCCGGCGTCACCGCCGCCGGAGCAGAGGCAGCCGGAGCCGCCGCGGGGGCCGAGGCCGCCATCTTGGCGATTATCGACTTCACGGTCTTGTAGCTCGGGCGCGGCGAGTAGGACAGCGCCTTCGCGCACGCTTGCTCGAGCATGCCTTTGCCGTGCTTCTTGGCGAGGGAGAGCACCCCGCGGCAGGACCGGTA
>CACZCL010000104.1 GCA_902779695.1 Oscillospiraceae bacterium
GGCGCTCGCGGCGCTGCGGGAGCGCCGCGTTCCGCGCGCGGCGGCGCCGGCGGATCGCGCGGCGGCGCGGAAACGGCTTCTGACCGGCGGCGCGGTGGTCGGCACGCTGCTCGCCCTCGCGTCCTACCTCCAGCAGTACGGGCTGGGGCGCACCACGGCGGGGAAGGCGGGCTTCCTGACGGCGCTGTATATCGTGCTGGTGCCGGCGCTGGGCGTCTTTTTGCGAAAGCGCGTGCGCCCGCTCGTCTGGTGCGGCGTCGGGATCGCGGTGGCGGGGCTGTATTTTCTGAGCTTTGCCGCGGGCGGGGAGCTGATCATCGGCCGCGGGGACGTCTACGTGCTGCTGTGCGCGCTGGTCTTTTCCCTGCACATCCTCGCCATCGACCACTATACGAAGACGGTGGACGGGCTGAAGCTCTCCTGTGTGCAGTTCTTCGTCACGGCGGCGGAATCCTTTGCCGCCGCGCTGGCGGCCGAGGGGCTTCCGGCGCGCGCGATCCTTGCCTGTATGCCCTTCATCTTATATGCGGGCGTGCTCTCCAGCGGCGTCGGCTATACACTGCAGATCCTCGCGCAGAAGGACGGCGATCCGACCGTCGTGTCGCTGCTGCTGAGCCTTGAGTCGGTCTTTGCGGTCCTCAGCGGCGCGCTGGTGCTGCACGAGCGGCTGAGCCTGCGTGAGTATCTGGGCTGCGCGCTGATGCTCGGCGCCGTCGTCCTGGTGCAGCTGCCGGAGCGGCGCAAAGCCGAGTTGACCTGAGCCGCAAGATGCGGTATAATGACTGCGGAGCAGTCATTATACCACAGGCGCGCAAGCGCCGTTGTGGTATATGCGGTTTAATCCGTATAATAGCCGCTTTGCGGCTATTATACTAAGGATCGCCGTTTCGCCCGCCGCCGGCGCGGCAGCCGCGAAACGTGGTTGTATGGTAAGGATGGAGGACGGCCATGCGGATCAATGTACTGGGCGTGGGCTATGACAACGTGACGATGGCGGAGGCGGCGGCGCGCGGCGCCGCGCTGCTGGACGCCGGGGGAACGCACTATGTCGTGACGCCGAATCCGGAGATCGTCGAGACCTGCCGCGTGGATCCGGAGGCGATGGCGGCGGTCAACGGCGCCGACCTTGTCCTGCCGGACGGCATCGGCGTGATCTATGGCGCGCGGATGCTCAAGACCCCGCTCAAGGAGCGGGTTCCCGGCATCGAATTCGGCGCCGCCATGATAGACTATTGCGCGAAAAATCAAAAATCGGTCTATCTTCTCGGCGCGAAGCCGGGCGTGGCGGAGACCGCCGCGGAGCATCTCAAGAGACGATTTGATGGACTTATCGTAGCCGGAACGCATGACGGCTATTTCAAGGACGACGCGGCGGCTGCCGCGCTGATCCGGGAAAGCGGCGCGGCGATGGCGCTCGTCTGCCTCGGCGCGCCGAAGCAGGAGATCTTCATGGCGCGTTACGGCGAGGCGACGGGCGCGCGCCTTCTGATGGGACTCGGCGGCGCGCTGGATGTGTTCGCGGGCGTGGCGCAGCGCGCGCCGGAATTCTACATCAAGCACAATCTGGAGTGGCTGTACCGGCTGCTGAAGAATCCGTCGCGCGCCGGGCGCATGGTGAAGCTGCCGCTTTTCCTGCTTCACGTGGCGCAGTCTAAGAGGGGTTCGTGATGGGCAAACTGATTGTATTTGAGGGGACGGACGGCTCCGGCAAGGCGACGCAGTCGCAGCTGCTGCTGGAGCGGCTGCTGCGGGAGGGCGTCGAGTGCAGGAAAATTGATTTCCCGCGCTACGGCGAGCCGTCCGCCGCGCCGATCGAGCTGTATCTCAGCGGCGCGCTGGGGGAAAAGCCCGGCGACGTGAACGGCTACGCGGCGTCGACGCTCTTCGCGGTGGACCGCTACTGCTCCTACCGGCAGGACTGGGGCGGCTTTTACGAGGCGGGCGGCGTGCTGGTCGCCGACCGGTATACGACGTCCAACGCCGTGCATCAGGCAAGCAAGCTTGCCGCGGCGGAGCGGGGGGCGTTTCTGGACTGGCTGTTCGGGTTTGAATACGGGCTGTTGGGCCTGCCGAAGCCGGACGTTGTATTCTATCTCGACGTGCCGACGGAGCTGACCGAGCGGATGCTGCGCCGCCGGGAAGCGGAAAGCCACACCGCCGCCGACATCCACGAGCGGGACGAGGCGTACCTGCGCGCCTGCCGCGAGGCGGGCGGGCAGCTGGTCGCGGAGTACGGCTGGCAGCGCGTCGACTGCTCGCGCGGCGGAGAGATGCGCGGCGTCGGGGACATCCACGAGGAGATTTTCGAGCGCGTCCGCGCGCTTTTGTGAGGCGGGAAGAGGCTTGTCCGCGTTCGCGGCGGTGAAAAGGGGACGCGAGCGCGTCCCGGCTCTTCACAGGAGGCGTTCGGAGAAGGGCGCGCCCCTTTCCCCGCGCTGGGTTCAGCAGCAGCCGCAGCCGTTGTCCGTGGCGCCGCTTACGCTGCCGTTGCCGCAGGTGCCGCAGTTGCCGCAGTTGCCGCCGCAGAACAGCAGCAGAATGATCAGCAGGACGATCAGGCAGGAGCAGTTATTGTTATTGGACCACATCAAGCACTCACCTCACTTTGCCGGATTCTGCTCTATCCTATGCGGGAGAAGCGGGATTCGGGCATGACCACCCAAAAAAACTTGAAGCCTCGCGGTTTTGCGGCGAGGCATGGAGGATCGGTATTTATGAGCGAGGAAAGACGGTATGAGACCGCGCGCTACGACGCGCAGCGCGTGCGCGCCGCGGAGGCGTCCGGCGCCGCGCGGGACGGCAGGCGGCAGCTGACGGCGGCGCAGAAGGAACGGCTTCGGCGCAAGGGACGCATGCGCCGCTTTTTCCTTCGCACGGTCCTGTGGATCTTCTTCGTCGCGGCGGCGTCGCTCACGCTCTCCGGCGTGGGCTGGCTGCTGGCGAACGATTTTGCCGCCCTGAACAAGGAGCCGCTGACGGCGACGATCAAGGTCACGAAGGACGACGACCTCGACAGCGTCGCCGACAAGCTCAAGGACGAGGGGCTGATCGAATACAAGTGGTTTTTCAAGCTGTTCGGCAAGGTCGCGCACGCCGAGAGCAAAATCGGCATCGGCACCTACGAGCTCAACACCGAGATGGACTACAGCGCGCTCATCAACGGGATGCGCAACAACAACGCCGCGCTCAACTCCTCGACGGTGCGCGTCTCCATTCCCGAGGGCTATTCCGTCCGGCAGGTCATCGCGCTTCTCGCGCAGTACGGCGTCAACACCGAGGAGGAGCTGACCGAGGCGGCGAAAAATTACGATTTTTCCTACGGCTTCCTCGCGGGAAGCGAAAAGGGCGACCTGAAGCGGCTGGAGGGGTATCTGTTCCCGGATACCTATGAATTTTATGTCGGCGGCAACGCCGCGACGGCGCTGGGCAGGATGCTGCGGAACTTTGACACGAAGATGTCGAAGGAGCTGATGGACAAGGTGGACGCGTCCGGCTACTCGCTTTCGCAGATCCTCACGATCGCCTCGCTCATCGAGAAGGAAACAGACGGGCACGACCGCGCGAACATCGCCTCGGTCATCTACAACCGCCTGAACAACGTGGGCGAGACGTACCATCTGCTCCAGATCGACGCCGCGCAGATCTACGGCCTGGGCGACCGGTTCACGCCGCCGCTGACCAAAGCGCAGCTGGAGATCGACACGCCCTACAACACGCACATCCACGAGGGCCTGCCGCCGACGCCGATCGCGAATCCCGGTCTCGCCGCGATCGAGGCGGCGTTGGAGCCGGCGCAGACGGACTACTACTTCTACGCGCTGGGCAAGGACGGGACGCACCACTTCTTCAGCACCTACAACAAGTTCCTGAACTTCGTGAACAGCGACCAGTACGCCGGATAAGATGGGCGAGAGGAAAAAGCCCGAGCTGCTTGCGCCGGCAGGGGATATGGAGAAGCTGAAAATGGCGGCGCTCTACGGCGCGGACGCCGTGTACCTCGCCGGGACGAGCTTCGGGATGCGCGCGTTCGCGGGGAATTTTACGCCCGACGGCATACGCGACGCGGTGCGCTTCGCCCACGGGCGCGGCGTGCGCGTGCACGCCGCCGTGAACACGATGCCGCGCGGAGAGGAAGCAAAGGCGCTGCCGGCGCATCTGGAGCTGCTGGACGACGCGGGGGTGGACGCGCTGATCCTCGCCGACCTCGGCGCGTTCACACTGGCGGGGCGGTACGCGCCGCGCTGCCAGCGCCACGTTTCGACGCAGCAGAGCGTCGCGAACGCCGCGTGCGCCCGTGCGTGGTACGAGCTCGGCGCGTCGCGGGTCGTGCTCGCGCGCGAGCTGTCGCTGCGCGAGATCCGGGAGATCCGCGAGGGGGTCCCGCCCGCGCTGGAGCTGGAGACCTTCGCCCACGGCGCGATGTGCGTGAGCTACAGCGGGCGCTGCCTGCTCTCCAACTACATGACCGGGCGCGACGCGAGCCGCGGCGAGTGCGCCCAGCCCTGCCGCTATCGCTACGCGCTGATGGAGGAAAAGCGCCCGGGGGAGTATTTCCCGGTGTTTGAGGACGAGCAGGGGAGCTATATCCTCAACTCCCGCGATATGTGCATGATCGACCATCTGGACGACCTGATCGACGCGGGGATCGACTGCCTCAAGCTGGAGGGGCGCGCCAAAAGCGAGTACTACGCCGCGATCGTCACGGGCGCGTACCGCCACGTGCTCGACGCGGTGTGGGCCGGCGAGGCGATCGACCCCGTCTGGCGCGACGAGGTGGAGCACGTCAGCCACCGGCACTATGCCACGGGCTTTTACTACGGCGAGCCGGGGCAGTACACCGAAAGCGCGCGCTATCTGCGCGAATGGCAGGTCGTCGCGGTGGTGGAGTCCTGCGACGCGGATGGGAACGCCGTGCTGTCGCTGCGCAACAAGTTCGCCGCGGGCGACGAGGTGGAGGTCGTCGGACCGGATTGCCGCCCGTTTTCACTGAAAGCGCCGATGCCTTATGACCGGGACGGGTTTGCGCTTCCCGAGCCGCGCACGCCGAAGACGGTGTTTCGCATGAAGCTGCCGCGGCCCGTGCCGCCCATGAGCTTCGTGCGGCACAAGGTCGAGCTGAGCGGCGGCTGAGCGGAGGCTCAGGGGAAAAATAGAGGGGCGCGCCGCGGAACCTCCGCGGCGCGCCCCATTCCATCAGCTTTCGCGCCTCAGGGCGACGGCGCCGTGCCTTTGACGGCGCTTTTCCGGCGCGCCGCGATCACGCCGGGCAGCACCGCGCAGCCGGAGCCGAGCAGGAAGCAGACAATGCCGAGCCACATATTGAGGTGCAGCGCCTCGCGCAGCAGGACGAGCGCGAACAGCGGCGCGAGCATCGGCTTGAGGAAGAAGACGAGGGAGGCGGTCTGCGCGTCGGTCTTCTCCATCGCCAGCATGTGGAACACGAAGCCCAGTCCCGTGTTGACCGCGCCGAGGTACAGGAGCCACGGAAACGACGCCGCCGTGATCGTCGAGAGGATCGGGACGCCGACGTACAGGGAGAGCCCGAGCCTGGCATAGAGCGCCGCGCCGGGCGCCGTGTGCCCGAAGAGCAGCAGCGCCAGCAGCTCCGCGCCGCCGAAGAGCGAGCAGAGGCTGGTCACGGCGATGCCGCCGAGGCGGGCGGCGCGCTTTTTCCCCAGCACGCTGTAGAGCGCGAACAGCGCCGCCGAAAGCAGCGCGAACGCGACGCCGCGCCCGTCGAGCGCGGCATGGAGCGGATCGACGATGAGCAGCACAGCCGCCGCCTCCAGACACAGCGCCAGCACGTGGTTTTTGCGGATCGGCTCGCGCAGCAGCAAGCCGGCGAGCACGGTGATGAACACGGGGTTGCAGGAGAACAGCACCGCCACGACCGACGCCGGCGCGAAGACGACCGCGAGCTGGTAGAGCGACATGGCGACGCAGACGAACAGGAAGCCCAGCCGCGCGAAGAAAAACGCGTCGGCGCGGGAGAACGACGCGCCCCGCGCGCGCATGACGCGCAGCGCGAACGCGGTGAGCGAGTCCCACAGCGGCCCCGCGCGGAAATCAGTTTCCGGAGCAACAGACGGAACTTCGAGTATTCCGGCCACGCGTTCGAGAAATTCCTGTTCGACCTTCGTCATTTCTCAATAGTATACCATATTATCCTCACGCCTGGCCGAGAGTCGCCGAAGCGGGTGCATCGGGGATGCTGGCGAGCTTCGAGCGCACGCTGTAGCCGTCCACGGGGAACGCGGCGTCCATGGGCAGGAAATCCGCCCATGGTGCGGCCCGCACGCCGTCGAAGAGCTCGGCCAGGGAATCGAAGCCCTCGGCTCGGGCCGTCTCGGCGAATTCGGCGTACATGTCGGTCCACTCGTAGTTTTCGCCATC
>CACZCL010000105.1:0-6340 GCA_902779695.1 Oscillospiraceae bacterium
TGTCACCAACAACAACGTCAAGGTCGGCGGCATCGACTTCGTCGCGAGCGTGATGAACAACATCGACCGCTCCAGCGAGAAGTCCATCTTCGACGGGCTCAGCTCCCGCAACGAGGAGCTGGCGGAGGAGATCCGCAAGCGTATGTTCGTGTTCGAGGATATCGTGACGATGGACGACCGCAGCGTGCAGCGCTTTGTGCGCGACTGCGACCCGAAGGATCTGGTGCTCGCGCTCAAGGCGGCGAACCAGGAGGTCGCGAACAAGCTGTTCGGCAACATGTCCAGCCGTATGGCGGAGAGCATCCGCGACGATCTGGAGATCACGACCAACGTCCGCATGAAGGACGTCGAGGAGGCGCAGAGCCGCATCGTCGGCGTGATCCGCGGACTGGAGGAGCAGGGCGAGATCGTCATTATGAAGGGCGGAAAGGACGATATCATTGCCTAACGTATTCAAGGGTATTCTGGGCGGGGCGAGCGACTATGTGTTCAAGCCGACCAGCGAGCTGAGGGTCGACGAGCCGAGAATCAAAAAAGACCAACAGCAGCAGCCGGCGGCGCCCGCCCCCGCGCACGAAGCGCCCGATTACGGCGAGAACAGCGCGCCGACGCCTCCCGCGGAGGAAGAGGACCCGCTTGCTTTTGCGCGGGTGCAGGCGAACGCCATCCTCGCGGACGCGAGAAAAGAGGCGCAGCATTATAAAGACGAGGCGCGCGCCGAGTTCGAGGCGGAGCTGGAGGAGGCAAAGAAGGCCGCCAGAGACGAAGGCTTCAGCCGCGGCTACGCCGAGGGCATGGCGCAGGCGATGCAGGAGGGGCGCGAGGAGCTCGCCCGCATGTCGCTGGAGCAGGTCAAAGCGATCGAGGGCTTTCTGGAGGGCGCCGCGCGCGCCCGCGACCGGATGCTCGACGACAGCCGGGAGGAGCTGAAGGACCTCGCGGTCGCCATCGCCGAGAAGGTGATCCACGTCAGCCTCAAGAATTCCAGCGACATCATCCTGCGCATGGTCGACGCCGCGACGGATACGCACAAGCGCTGCGAATGGGCGCATATCTATGTGGCGGACTGCGACGTGGGCGGCAAGGCGTACACCGTGCCGGAGCTGACGGCGGCGCTGAGCCATATTTCGGACCGTGTCAAGGTGGTTCCCATGCCGGACGAGGAGAGCGGCACCTGCATCGTGGAGATGCCGGACGTGATCCTGGACGCCAGCGTTTCCACGCAGCTCGAAAACGTCAAAGAGGTGCTCGACGGCGTGGTGCTGGAGGACGACTAGCCTATGTTCCGAAACGCGATCAAGCAGGTCCAGCAGGCGGAGACGATCAGCCACACGGGCAAGATCGAGAACATCGTCGGCATGTCGATCGAGGCGTCCGGCGCGAAGGCCGCCGTGGGCGATATCTGCCGCATCTACAGCGACGAGACCGGACGGCAGGTCTCCGCCGAGGTCGTCGGCTTTAAGAACGACCACATCCTTTTGATGCCCTATGCCGAAATGAACGGCATTTCCGCGGGCAATTTTGTCCGCAATACCGGCAGGCAGCTGGAGCTGCGGGTCGGGATGCACCTCAAGGGGCGCATCATCAACGCGCTCGGCCAGCCCATCGACGACAAGGGCGCCCTGGACGAGGGCGAACCCTATTGCGTCGGCGGGAGTTACATCAATCCCTTGACGCGGCCGCCGATTCGTGAGAAAATGGAATTCGGCATAAAAGCGATCGACGGGCTGCTGACCATCGGCAAGGGCCAGCGTATGGGCATTTTCGCCGGCTCCGGCGTGGGCAAGAGCACGCTTTTGGGCATGATCGCGCGCGAGGTCAAGGCGGACATCAACGTCATCGCGCTGGTGGGCGAGCGCGGACGAGAGGTTTTGGAATTCGTGCAGAAGGACCTCGGCCCCGAGGGTATGGCGCGCTCGATCCTCGTGGTGGCGACCTCCGATCAGCCCGCCATGCTGCGCATGAAGTGCCCCACGGTCGCCACCGGCATCGCGGAGTACTTCCGCGATCAGGGCTGCGACGTGCTGCTGATGATGGACTCGCTCACGCGCTTTTCCATGGCGCAGCGCGAGATCGGGCTTGCCATCGGCGAGCCGCCCGTCGCGCGCGGCTATACGCCGTCGATCTACGCGGAGCTTCCGAAGCTTTTGGAGCGCAGCGGCAACTTTCAAAAGGGTTCCATCACCGCGATCTATACGGTGCTGGTCGAGGGCGACGACATGAACGACCCCATCGCCGACACCGTGCGCGGCATTCTGGACGGGCACATCGTGCTCTCCCGCCGCCTCGCCGCCGCCAACCACTACCCCGCCATCGACGTCGGCGCGAGCATCTCGCGACTGATGGTGGAGCTGGTGAGCCGGGAGCATCAGCAGCTTGCCTCCCGCCTGCGCGACATCATGAGCGTGTATGAGCGCAACGCCGACCTCGTCAACATCGGCGCCTACAAGCCCGGCAGCAACCCGCGGCTGGACTACGCGATGAAAAAGATCGACGACATCAACGATTTTCTCAAGCAGGATATCCACGCCGCCTTCACCTACGACGAGTGCCTGGAGCAGATGCGCAAGATCCTGCAGTGAACATCGGGCAAAGGAGCATGGGCCGAACCGTGAAACGCTTTCAATTCCAACTTGAGCCTGTGCTGGACTATAAGCAGCGGGCGCTGGAAGGCCTGATGGTCGAGCTCAATCAGGCGCAGAGCCGGGTCATGTCGCAGGAGTATAAGCGCGACGAGGCGGTGGAGCGCCTTGCGGCGTATGACGCGGAGTTCGCGGAGAAGCGCGCGGAGGGCTTCACGAACGTCGAGGCGCTGGAATACCAGGCCGGACAGCAGGTGCTGGAGCAGCGCATCCGGCGGGAGCAGAAGCTGCTGGAGCAGCGCCAGCGGGAGCTGGAGCAAAAGCGGCAGCAGGTCGTGGAGGCGCGGCAGGAGACGCACGCGATCGAAAAGCTCAAGGAGCTTCGCCGCAGCGAGTACGACGCCGCCGCCGCGAAGGAGGAGGAAAAGGCGCTGGACGACCTGACCGCGGCGCGCCGTTCGCGCGCGGCGGGATAAGAGGGGTTAATAAACGGAGAAAAATGCCGTTTATAATAGTAGACGGCAAACAAGCTTGCCGCTCCTGTTACAGATAGATCGCCATTTTGCCCGCCCCGGACGGGGCAGCCGCAAAATACGGCGGTAAGGGGAAACGCGACCGGGCGTAAGCGGCGTTTTGCCGTTTACCATACAGGAAAGCAACGAAAGGAGGTGAAACGAATGGAAGTGAAGAACCCGATGATGGACCAGCTGCTGGTGAATACCGCGGCGCAGGCGCCGGCGAGCCAGCCGCCCAGGGCGGGAAAGGACGCGGAGCAGCCCGATTTCGACAGCATGGTGCATCAGAAGCGTTCCGCGGGCGGCAAGAACGAGACGAAGCAGCCGAAGGCGGACGCGAGGGAGACGGCGGAAAAGGTGCCCGTTCAGGCGGCGGCGGAAGCCCCCGTCACCGACGAGCAGTACGCCATCGCGGCGGCAATGATGTTCCAGGCGCAGCCGGATATCCGCGTTGCGGCGATCCAGACCGAGGCGGTCGAGCTTGCGCCGGAGGCGGCCGTCGAGGCAGCGCCCGCGCTTGCGGCGGAGACGCCGGAGCTTGCGCTGCCGGAGGAGCCTGCGATGCAGGAGGCGCCTGAAGCGCCGGAGGCGGCGGAAGCGTTTGTCCCGGCGCCGCAGGAGACGGCGGAGACACCGCGGGAGACGCCACGCTTGGCGCCCGAAGCGCCGCGCGCCGAGGCTGCGCCGGAGGCGAGGCCCGAGGCGGCGGCGGAGGATACCGCGCGGCTGCGCCCCGAGGCGGAGCGCGCCGCGAGCCCGGAGGCAAGGCCCGAGGCGGCGCGGACGGAGCATGCCGTGGAAGCGCCGCGCTTTGTGAGAAGCGATGAGCGCGCGGAGACGGAGAACGACGCCGAGCGATCGGACATGGCGCCCATCGCGCCGGAGACGGCGCTGTTTGAGCGCGTGGAAGCGCCGGTCGTCAAAGTCGCCGAGGTGGCGCGCCCGATCCCGCTGGAGGCGGAGACCGGCGTGGAGCAGCTTGGCACGGAGATCGGCGATATCCTCGTCAACAGCGTGGAGACCGACCGCATCGTGGTCACGCTGACGCCGGAAAACCTCGGCAGACTCACGGTGGAGCTCAGCCGCGGAACGGACGGCGCGCTGAACGTCGTGCTGCACACGACGACGCAGCGGGCGGCGGATCTGCTGGAGCGCAACGCCGGCGGGCTGCAAAATCTGCTGAGCGCAAACGTGCGCGGCGACGTGGACGTGACGGTGCGCGGCAGCGAAGAGACGCAGCAGCAATTCCTCAACCCCGACGGGCAAAGCGGGCAGAACGCCCGGCAGCAGCAGCGGCGGCAGAACGGGAACCGGCAGGAGCAGCGCAGCGCGGAGGATTTCCTCCAGCAGCTTCGGCTCGGGCTGGTCGACGTGGACGCGCCGCGGTAAAGCAACAGGAAAGGAGGCAGACAGATGAGCGATTTTTCCTTTGATCTGACCGGCGTCCTCGGCACGCAGGAGACCGTCAAGACCGCCGCGAACACGACCAACAAGAAGGCCGGCAGCGACATGGTGATGGACGACTTCCTCAAGCTGATGGTCGCGCAGTTCCAGAACCAGAGTATCTATAATGCCACCGAGACCACCGAGATGATGAACCAGATGGTGCAGATGTCCGTCATCCAGGCGATCACGAACCTTTCGACCCTCGTGAGCGATTCCACCAACCTCAGCTACGCCGCGTCCCTCGTGGGCAAGGAGGTCACGATCGGGCAGCGCGTGGGGAGCGAGGTCGAGGAGCTTCTGGGCGTCGTGACCGGCACGGGCACGCTGGACGGCAAGCAGGTCATTTTCCTTGACAACAAGGAGACCCCCTACAACCTCACCGACATCATGGCGGTCGGCAGGCTGCCGGAGATCCGTTCGACCAGCGCGTCGAGCACCGACACGAACGCCGACACGACAGGCTCGCGCAGCCCTTACGTTCCGGACGAGAACGGCGCTCTCGGCTGAGCGGGGCAGTCACGCGCGGAGGAAAGGAGGCCTGAGAGCGTGATCGACAAGATCCAAGGGGCAGGACAGGCAAACCAGGGCGCGCTTGCCGCGCAGGGGCGAAAGAAGGAGAACGGAAACGGCGCGTTCGGCGCCATGCTCCGCGAGCAGCTTGCGCCCGGCACGCGGGGCGCACAGCCGGTAAACTTCTCCAAGCACGCGCTCGAGCGCGCGGAGGAGCGGGGCATCGAGCTGACGCCGACGCTGATGGAGCGGCTTTCCAGCTCCGTGGAGAAGGCGCAGGAAAAGGGCGCGACGAATATCCTCGCGTTCGACGATTCCCGGGCGTTTATCATCAACATCCCCTACGGCAGGGTCATCACCACCATGTCGCAGGAGGAGATGAAGGAAAACATTTTCACCAACATCGACGGCGCCGTGCTGTTGTGACAGGCAGCAGGACCTTTTCAGGATGCTGGGGGAGGCGGCCCGAATGGCGGCTTCCCAACGGCGCGCCAAAAAAGGAAAGGAAAAAGAATTATGACAGGTTCCATGTATGCGGCGGTCTCGGGCCTCAAGGCCCACATGAGCGCGCTCAACGTCATCGGCAACAATGTCTCGAACGTCAACACGACGGGCTATAAGGCGACGCGCTACACGTTCAACGAGGCGATCTACACCACGCAGCGCACCGGCTCGGACGGCACGAACACTTCCGGCGGCCGCAACCCCGCGCAGGTCGGCTTCGGCGCGAGCATCGGCACCATCGACCTCGACATGAGCACCAAGAACTACACGCCCACGGGGCAGCTCCTCGACACGATGATCGACGGCGACGGCTTCTTCTTCGTCGGCGATAAGGAGCTGGGCGACGGCGCGAGCGCGGTCGGCATCGGAGACGCGGCGGCGCTCAAGGGCATGAACCTCACGCGCCTCGGCAACTTCAACATCGACCCCAACGGCTATCTGGTCGACGGCAACGGCAGCGTCGTGTGGGGCTTCGTGGAGTCGGATAAGATCGTCACCAAAGTTACGGTCGACACGACCACCGGCAACCGCACCAGCCACACGACGAACGTCACGGACCTCATTTTCAACCTGAAAACCGGCCAGCGCGCCACTGCGGAGGACGTGGCGAACGGCGTCAAGGCGGTCAAGCACATGAACGAGGACGAGATCGCCAAGCTCCAGAAGCTGGGCGTCAATCTGCACAACGTCACGTTCGATACGGTCACGGATACCAAGTATGCGGAGCTGCAGGCGGGCAGCGACGAGGAGCTGAAAAAGCTGAAGGTCGGCGACCAGTACCTC
>CACZCL010000105.1:6378-10869 GCA_902779695.1 Oscillospiraceae bacterium
GGCCATCGGCGCGTGGATGAAGACCAACGGCGAGGTTTCCTGGCCGGTCTACACGCCGCGTCAGGATATCGTCTATGAGGACAACGATCCCACCAAGGCGATCATCGCTCCGGCGGAGCCCGCGAAGTTCGCGGACGACGAGACCATCGGCGCCGAAAGGCTGCAGGCGGACAGCGTCAGCATCGACGAAAAGACCGGCGCGCTGCGCATCATGACCAGCGACGGCACGCTGTTCACCGTCGGCTACCTCGCCATCGCAAAGGTGACGAACCCCAACGGCGTCACCCACGTGGACGGGCGCTACTATCAGGCACAGGACGGCGCGGGCGTGATCCGCGTGACCACGGTCAAGGGCGCGGTCTCCGGCCCCGAGGGCACCAACGGCCCCGAAAGCTCCGGCGACACGGCGCTGCTGACGGGCGGCCTCGAATCCTCGGGCACCGACCTCGCCACCGAGATCACGAACATGATCACGGTGCAGCGCGGCTATCAGGCGAACACGCGTATCGTCACCGTGACCGACTCCATGCTTGAAGAGCTGGTCAACATGAAACGCTGATTTTCGGCGATTTTGAAACATAGCGGCTAAAACCCCACCCTCCGGCGGGCGCGCCCGCCGGAGGGCAGGGGAGAAAGGAAGGCAGGGGACATGATCGTATTGAGCAAGCTGAAGAGCAAGGAGAAGTTCCTTGTCAACCACAACCAGATCCAGCACATTGAGTTCATCCCGGAAACGAAGGTCGTCATGATGAACCGGGACTATTACCTCGTCGAGGAGACGGGGGAGGAGATCATCCGCAAGATCGCGGACTACACCGCGAAGGTCATGGATATCCACCGCCAGGTCACGATGGTGGACAAACGCTGACGCGCGGGAAAAAACTCCAGGTAAGGCGGACGAAAGAGAATGAACATTACATACATTATCGGCGTCGTCCTGTCGACGGTATTCATCTTTCTCGGCATGCTGGGCTTCCCGGCGATCTCCGTTGACAAGCTCAAGAACTTCTGGGACGGGCCGAGCGTCATGATCGTCGTGGGCTGCACGTTCGCCATCGTGGCGGCGAGTATGCCGGCGTCGACGCTCAAGGCGATCCCGAAGCACTTCAAGATCGTGCTGAACACAAAGCTCTTCAACCCCATGCTCTACATCGACCAGCTCACCGAGCTTGCGAACAAGGCGAGAAAGGACGGCCTTCTTTCGCTGGAGGCGAGCGCCGCCGAGCAGACGGACCCGTTCTTCAAGTCCGCGATCATGCTGCTGGTCGACGGCAGCGACGCCGACCGCGTGCGAACGGTGCTGGAAACGGATATCGAAAATATGTCGGCCCGGCACGAGGCGGGCGCCGCGCTGTACGACAAGGCGTCGGCGGTCGCGCCGGCGTTCGGCATGGTCGGCACGCTCTGCGGCCTTGTGAATATGTGTAAGGGCCTTAACATGTCGGACGGCAGCTCCAACCTCGGCAACGACATGGGCACCGCCCTCATCACGACGTTTTACGGCTGTATCCTCGCGCATATGATCTTCGGCCCGCTTGCGAACCATCTGCGCTCGCAGGACGAGAAGGAGGTCATCTGCAAGCAGATCATCGTCGAGGGCGTCACCGGCATTCAGGCGGGCGAAAACCCCAAGTTCCTGCGCGAGCGCCTGCTGACCTTCGTCAGCCAGAAGGAGCGCGACGGCGGCGGCAGGAAAGGCAAGGGCGAATGACCCCTTACATCCCGGGAAAGGAGCCGTCTTTGAGCCATGGCGATTAAGAAAAAAAGCAGCGGGGGCGGCGGCGCGAACTGGATGGACACCTACGGCGACATGGTGACGCTGCTGCTGTGCTTCTTCGTGCTTCTCTATTCGATGTCCACCATCAGCGAGGACAAGTGGAAGGCGATCGTGCAGAGCTTCAACCCCAGCTCCATTCTGGAGGCGCAGGCGATCTCCGGCAACGAAGGCCCCATCGACGGGCCGGACAATCTGGGCACCGGCGAGATCGAGCTCGGTCCGGACGAGATCTCGCAGCAGGACGTGGAGGACGCCCTGCAGGCGCTCTTCCAGGCGTTGCAGCAGTACGCGCAGGAAAACGAGATGGAGGACGTGATCGAGGTCTCGAAGGGCGACGGTTACGTGTTCGTCTCCTTTGCCGACGCGGTGTTCTTTGACGGCGACAGCGCCGTGCTCCGCAAGGACGGCAAGGAGATCCTCGACGTCGTGATCACGGCGCTCGATCCCGCGACGCCGTTCATCGACGAGCTGCGCGTCATGGGCCACACGGCGCAGGCGCGCGCGGACGTCGCGAACCCCGTGGAGGGCGACCGGAGGCTCGCCTCCAACCGCGCGACGAACGTGTTGATCTACATTCAGGAAAACTGCGCGCTTGATCCGGCGCGGCTGCTCAGCGTGGCTGATCACCGGCAAGGACGTGGAGAGCCGGCTCGGCGATTCGCTGGAGCAGTATACGAGCATCCGCACGGGCGAGGCGTCGCTGCGCGCGGGCGGTTCCGAAAGCGCGGAGGGCGCGCAGAGCGCCGGCTGAGCGCGGCATTTGACAGGAGCGGCAGGAGAGGTTGATCGATGGCTGAGGTATTATCACAAAGTCAAATCGACGCGCTGTTAGCCGCGGCAATGAGCGGGACGCAGGACCTCACGCAGCAAAAGGAAGAAAAGAAATATCAGAAATACGACTTCCGAAGTCCCCGAAAATATACCAAGGAGCGCTTGAAAATGCTCAACGGCGTTTTCGAGAACTATGCAAAGGTCCTCAACACCCGGATCAACGCGTTGGCCCGCGCCACCTGCGAGGTGGCGGTGGACACCGTGGACGAGCAGCGATATTATGAATTTTCCAACGCCCTGACGGACGGGCAGGTCGTGACGCTGGCATATCTTTCCATCGGCGACGACCGCGAGGACACGCCGGTGATCATCGTGGCGACGCCGAGCATCATGGTCAGCCTGATTGACCGCTTGATGGGCGGCAACGGCGACGTGGAGGAGGACCTTCCCTCCGACTACACCTATACCGATCTGGATCTGAGCCTGTATCAGAACCTGATGACGGATTTCATCTCCATCATGGGCGGCAGCTGGGAGAACTACCTCACGCTGAGCTTTGACTACGGGCGCATCGAGGCGAACCCCACGCTGGTGCAGCTGATCGGCTTTGAAGAGACGGTCATCATGGTGAGCCTGGACATCAAGTTCTCCAACAGCTCCGGGCGGCTTGACATCTGCCTGCCCGACGCGGTGCTCGGCAGGATCTTCACCGAGATCAACAAGGGCAGCGCGGCGCTTCGCAAGGAGCGGGAGGACCATTCGGACGAGATTTACGCGCACATCCAGTCCAGCGATCTGGAGATCACGGCGGAGCTCGGGCGCACGGCGCTGCGGCTCAAGGACATTTACAATCTGAACGTCGGCGACGTGATCGACATGAATATGAAAAAGGATTCCACAGTAAGCCTGCGGATCGGCGGAAGAGAGTGGTTCACAGGCTATATGGGGACCCATGAAAAGCATTTAGCCGTCAAGATCCGCGATATTCAGGGCGAACCGCGGTTCACGCTTCCGGAGGGAGCGGACGACGGGGAAGGGGAGCCGGAGCTTCCCGCTCCGGAGCCTCTTTTGATGCCGGAGCTTGACGAGGGAGGGAGTTTGCAGGAAGATGGCCAATGAAATCTTTACCCCGATGGAGATCGACGCCATCGGAGAGATCATGAACATCAGTCTCGGCTCGTCGGCAACGGCGGTTTCCAACCTGCTGGATCACCGCGTCGATATCACAACGCCGTCAGTCAAGATCGTCAATGCCGAGGATTTTACGCTCGGCGAGCTGAACCCCGCGATCGGCGTTGAGATCCGATATGTGGCGGGACTGGACGGAAGCAACATCATGCTGCTCAAGATGAGCGACGTCAAGCTGATCGTCGATCTGCTGATGGGCATGGAAACGCCGGACGACGAATTCGAGCTCAACGACCTGACGCTCAGCGCGGTCTGCGAGGTCATGAACCAGATGATGGGCTCGTCGTCCACGGCGCTGAGCGACTTCCTCGGGCGCGTCGTCAACATCTCGACGCCGGTGACCTTTGACGGCAGCGACATTGATCGGATGCGCAAGGACCATCTGCCCGTAGAAACGGGCCCGATCGTGGTCGTATCCTTCTGCCTGAGCATCGAAGGCGCCATGCAGAGCGAGTTCATGAACGTCATGTCGGTGGAGCTGGCGAAGGAGCTGGTCTCCGGCTTTGGGCTTGGCGAGGGCGAGGATTCGTCCGGCGTGCTGGAGGCCGAGATCGAGGACGATTCCGGCGGACGCCCGATGTCTCAGGAAGAGATCGAGGCAATGATGGCGGCTGCAGCGCCCCCTGCGCCGGAGCCGGCGCCGTCCGGCGGCGGCGGAACGCTGACGCAGGAGCAGATCGAGGCGCTGATGGCGGGCGGCGGAGCGGCAGCCCCGGCGCCCGCGCCGGAGCCGGCGCCGTCCGGCGGCGGCGGGA
>CACZCL010000106.1 GCA_902779695.1 Oscillospiraceae bacterium
CCGTGATCTGCATGGGGTGGAACATCCCGGAGGTATGCTTGAGCGCGACCTCGACCACGCTGAAGATCAGCGCGCAGAGGACGATATAGAGATAGCCGGCGTTGATTTTTTTCATAATGCGCCTCCTGACAGCCGAGGACGAGTATATACCCTTCCGGCTTTTTTTGCAACCTTTGCGCTTTTGGATTGACAAGGCGGCGGCGGCATTATACAATATATAAACTGTGGATCAAGAAAAATACACTTTGCAGATAGAGAAGGAGAAACGACACATGGCACATCCCAGCTACAGCCTCAACGAGCTGCGAGAAAAATTCCTGACCTTCTTTGAGGGCAAGGGCCATCTGCGCCTGCCGAGCTTTTCGCTCGTGCCGCGCAACGACAAATCCATTCTGCTCATCAACGCCGGCATGACGCCGATGAAGCCCTGGTTCAAGGGCGAGGAGGAGCCGCCGCGCCGCCGCGTCTGCACCTGCCAGAAGTGCATCCGCACCGGCGATATCGACAACGTGGGAAAGACCGCCCGCCACGGCACCTACTTTGAGATGCTGGGCAACTTCTCGTTCGGCGACTACTTCAAGCGCGACGCCATCCATTGGGCGTGGGAGTTTCTGACCTCGCCCGAGTGGGCGGGGCTGGAGCCGGATCGCCTGTATCCCTCCGTGTTTGCCGGTAACGAGACCACCCCCGCCGACGACGAGGCGTTCGATATCTGGAACAAGGAGATCGGCATCCCCGCCGAGCGTATCTTCAAGTTCGGCAAGGAGGACAACTTCTGGGAGCACGGCTCCGGCCCCTGCGGCCCCTGCTCCGAGATCTACTACGACCGCGGACCGGAGTACGGCTGCGGCAAACCCGGGTGCACCGTCGGCTGCGACTGCGACCGCTATATGGAGGTCTGGAACGTCGTGTTCTCCCAGTTCGACAACGACGGACAGGGCAACTACACCGAGCTGAAGCAGAAGAACATCGACACCGGCATGGGCCTGGAGCGCCTCGCCGTCGTGAGCCAGAACGTCGCGTCGCTCTTTGACGTGGACACGGTCATGCACATCACGAACAAGGTCAGCGAGATTACCGGCGCGCACTACGGCGAGAGCTATGAGCGCGACGTGAGCCTGCGCATCATCACCGACCATATCCGCTCCGCCGGCTTTATGATCTGCGACGGCGTGCTGCCCTCCAACGAGGGGCGCGGCTACGTCCTGCGCCGGCTGCTCCGCCGCGCGGCGCGCCACGGGAAGCTGCTGGGCGTGAACGAGCCGTTCCTGCACACGATCGTCGAGACCGTGGTCGCTGTCAACGAGGGCGAGTATCGCGACATCCGGGAAAAGGCGGCGTATATCACCAAGGTCATCCGCACGGAGGAGGAGAACTTTGCCAAGACCATCGACGGCGGTATGAAGATCTTCTCCGATATGCTCGCGGAGCACAAGGCGAAGGGCGAGACCACGTTTTCCGGCGCGGACGCCTTCAAGCTGTACGACACGTTCGGCTTCCCCGTCGACCTGACGATCGAGATGGCGAAGGACGAGGGGCTTTCCGTGGACGAGGACGCCTTCCGCGCGCTCATGCAGGAGCAGAAGGAGCGCGCCCGCGAGGCGCGCAAGGCGCTGGGCGACCTCGGCTGGGCGGGCGTCGATCTCGGCAAGGAGATCCCCGCGACCGAGTTTGTCGGATACGACCATACCGCGCACGGCGCGAAGGTGCTCGCCATTGTCGCGGGCGAGGAGCTGCGCGACGAGATCGCCGCGGGCGCCGACGCCATCGTCGTGCTGGACAAGACGCCGTTTTACGCCGAGATGGGCGGCCAGACCGCCGACCACGGCGTGATCGAGGCGGGCGGCGCGCGCTTCGAGGTGCGCGACGTGCAGAAGAACAAGGGCGGCAAGTACCTGCACACGGGCACGCTGCTATCCGGCAGCCTCAAGGTCGGCGACGCCGTGACGGCGGCAATCGACGTTGCCCGCCGCGACGCGATCCGCCGCGCCCACAGCGCGACGCATCTGCTGGACGCGGCGCTCAAGAAGGTGCTGGGCGAGCACGTCCATCAGGCGGGTTCGCTGGTCGAGCCGGACCGCCTCCGTTTCGACTTTTCCCACTTCGAGGCGGTCACCGCGGAGGAGCTGGGGCGCATCGAGGGACTGGTCAACGAGTGGATCCTGACCGGCTATCCGGTCGTCACCGAGGAGCTTCCCATCGAGGAGGCGAAGAAGAAGGGCGCCGTCGCCATGTTCGGCGAAAAGTACGGCGACGTGGTGCGTGTGGTCGAGATGGGCGAGGGAGAGCGCTGCGTTTCCATGGAGTTCTGCGGCGGCACGCACCTTGACAACACCGCCAAGGCGGGGCTTTTCCGCATCGCGAGCGAGGGCAGCGTCGCGTCCGGCGTGCGCCGCATCGAGGCGACGACGGGCATGGAGTCCTACAGCGGCGCGCATGCGGAGCGCGAGCTGCTGCGCGCGGCGGCGGCGACGCTCAAAACCGCGCCGGACGAGCTGGGCGGGCGCATCGAGCAGACGCTGGGCGAGCTGCGCGAGGCGAAGCGCCTTGTCGAGCAGTACCAGGCGAAGGAGAGCGCGGGCAGCGCGGGCGATCTGCTCAGAAGCGCCGCGGACGTCGGCGGGCTGCACGTCGTCACCGCGACCGTCGCGAGCGGCGACGCGAACAGCCTGCGCCAGATGGGCGACGTGCTGCGCGACAAGGACGCCGCGGTCGTCGCGGTGATTGCGCTGGCGGGCGAGAAAGCGACGCTGCTGGCGGTGTGCGGCAAGGACGCGGTGGCGAAGGGCGTCAAGGCGGGCGACATCATCCGCGAGATCGCGCCCATCGTCGGCGGCAAGGGCGGCGGCAAGCCGGACAGCGCCATGGGCGGCGGCGGCGACGTGTCCCGGGTCAAGGACGCGCTGGCGGCGGTGAAGCCGCTGGTGGAAAAAACCGTCGGTTGAAAGGAGAAAAACACCATGTCGGATTGCCTGTTTTGCAAGATCGTTTCCGGGGAAATCCCCAGCGGCAAGGTCTATGAGGACGACCTTTGCTATGCGTTCAAGGACATCGCGCCCCAGGCGCCCACGCATTTTCTCGTGATCCCGAAGGCGCATATCGGCAGCGTCGCCGAGGTGGACGGGAGCAACAGCGCCGTCGTGGCGCATATCTTTGAGGTGATCGCCAGGGTGACGAAGGAGCTGGGCGTCGGGAGCTACCGCGTCGTGTCGAACATCGGCGAGCAGGCGGGGCAGAGCGTGCCGCACCTGCACTTCCACGTCCTCGCCGGGCGGGACATGACCTGGCCCCCGGGCTAAATGCTTTCAAAGCGGAGCGGCATTGCCGCTCCGCTTTGAGAAAAGCTTCGCTTCGTTCAGCGCACGCCCTGACGGGCGCACGTTCACTCCGCGCAAGGTGTTTTTTCTGACGCGCATGTCGTCAGAAAAAACGATTTTGATTTCGTTTGCGTCCGCGGACGCAAACGGGGGCGCGGGACGCAAATTCTCTGCCGAACATTTTTCCGAAAAAAGTGTTGCATTTTGCGCCCCGCTGTGATATCCTACCAAGGCTTGAAAAGGGGCGGTCCTCTGCCGCGCGCAAATGTGCGCCTCGAAAAAGCGGGCATGAACGCCTATAAAACAGGAGGAAAAACCCATGGATCTCATCAAGGAACTCGAAAAGCAGCAGATGAAGCAGGACGTCCCCGTCGCCAACGTCGGCGATACGGTCCGCGTCCACGTGCGCATCAAGGAAGGCTCCCGCGAGCGCATTCAGGTCTTCGAGGGCATCGTCATCGCCAAGAAGCATGGCGGCGTCGAGGAGACCATCACCGTGCGCCGCCTCGCCTACGGCGTCGGCGTGGAGAAGGTTTTCCCGATCCACAGCCCCTCGATCGAGAAGATCGAGACCGTGCGCAAGGGCTATGTCCGCCGCGCCAAGCTGTATTATCTGCGCGGCCGTGTCGGCAAGGCCGCCAAGATCCGCGAGAAGCTTTGAGAAGCACGGCGGCGCCGCCGGCCCGCTCTTCCGGTGCTCGGACAGAGCGCCCTGCGAAACCGCCGAATGGATCGTTGCTTTCCTGACAGGAGCCTGTGCCTTCGTACAGGCTCCTGTACCTTTATCCGATGCGGAGGCGAGGGATGAAAACAGAAAAAAGCAGGCGGCTTTTTGAAATCGCCGTGGTCTTCTTCTGGGCGTCCGAATACTGCCACACGCCCTATTTTACGCCGTATCTTGCCTCGCTGGGGCTGGACGCGACGGTCATCGGCCTGATCGTCGGCTGCTACGGCTTTACGCAGATGCTCGTGCGGATCCCGCTCGGCATCGCGACCGACGCCACCAGCGCCTACAAGGCGGTGACGGCGGGCGGGCTGTTCTTTACGACGCTCTCGTCGTTCGGGCTGTGGCTGTTCACCGATGTGCGGCTCATCTTCCTGTTCCGCGCGCTCGCGGGCGTCGCCGCCTCGTCGTGGATCGCGATGACGGTGGCGTACATGAGCTGCTTCCGGGAGGAGGACACGGTCGGCGCGACGGCGATGCTCAACAGCCTCAACAACGGCGGCAAGCTGCTGGCGTTCGTGCTGGGCGCGGCGGCGGCGCGCTTCTGGGGCTACCGCTCCGCGCTGTTCGCCAGCTTTTTGACGGGACTCGCGGGGCTTTGCGTCATTCCGTTCACCGCCAGGGTGGAGATCCAGCGCGCGCCCGCGTCCCTGCGCAGCTTTTTTGCGTGCCTGCGGAACAAAAGCACGCTGACGGCGGCGCTGTTTGCCGCCGTCGGCATGATGATCGTGCACGGGACGGTGTTTTCGTTCACCTCCACGCTGGCGGAGCGGCTCGGCGCCGGCGCGCTGACGCTCAGCGTGCTGAGTATTGTCTATACGCTGGTGCAGATCCTGTCCGTCGGCTTCATCCGGAGCGAGCGCGTCAAAAACGGCCCGCGCAATCTGGAGATCGCAGCCTGCTTTGCGCTGATGAGCGGCTATCTTGTCGCGCTCGCCTTTGCCCGAAGCGTCGCCGTGATCCTTGTCGGACAGGCGGTGGCGGGCTTTGGCTTCGCACTGCTCCAGTCGCTTTTGATGAGCGAGTGCGTGCGCGGGATCCCCGCGGGGGAAAAGAGCACCGCCATGGGGATCTTTCAGGCGGTCTACGGGATCGGCATGACGATCGGCCCGGTCTACATGGGGCGCATCCTCGATTCTCTCGGGGCGAAGCGGGGCTGCCTCATTCTGGCGGGCTTTGTCCTTGCGGTCGCCGCCGTCGCGGCGCGCTGCTGCTTCCGCGAGCCCTCACGGGCGTGAGAGCGCGGCGGGCGAACGAGGCGCGGCAAGAAGGAGGGAACGGGTTTGGGCTTTACGGTTGACACCGGCGTGTCGGCGGCGGTCGCATTGGTACAGGGCCTGCTCAGCTTTTTCTCGCCCTGTGTGCTGCCGCTGCTGCCGCTCTATCTCGGATATTTGTCCGGCGGCGGGCCAGTCGAGGGGGAGAGCCCCGCGCGCTCGCGCGCCCGGACGTTTTTCAACACGCTCTGCTTTGTGCTCGGGGTCAGCTTTGCCATCTTTCTGTTGGGGTTCGGCATGTCGCTGGTCGGCAGCTTCTTCGGCGGGCACCGCCTGCTGTTCGCGCGCATCGGCGGCGCGCTCGTGCTCCTGCTCGGACTTTCCCAGCTCGGCGTATTCGGCGGCGCGAGCCTTCTGCGCGGGGAGAAGCGCCTCCCGCTGCGGCTCGACGGGCTGGCAATGTCACCGTGGACCGCGCTGCTGATGGGCTTCGCCTTCAGCTTCGCGTGGACGCCCTGCGTGGGGCCGGCGCTCTCCGGCGTGCTGCTTCTGGCGGCGAACGCGGCGTCCCGCGCCGCGGGCTTTGCGCTGCTGGGGCTGTATACGCTCGGCTTCTGCGTTCCGTTCCTCGCGCTCGGCCTGTTCACCACGAGCCTGCTTGCCGCTTTGCGTAAGCATCGGAACGTCGCGCGGTATTCGGCCGGGCTCGGCGGGGCGCTGCTCGTCCTGCTGGGCGTTTTAATGCTGACGGGGTATATGAGCGGCGTGAGCGGGACGCTCGCCCGCCTGTCGGCGCCGGTCGCCGCGGAGGAACCGCGGGAGGACGCGCCGACGGAAAGCAGAGAGGAACCGATGGAGACCGCGGAGGAGCCGCCGGCGGAAAGCAGAGAGGAACCGATGGAGACCGCGGAGGAGCCGCCGGCGGAGGAGGGCGATCCGGAGCGGGA
>CACZCL010000107.1 GCA_902779695.1 Oscillospiraceae bacterium
TGAACCAAAAGCTTCATCCGTCGGCACCCCCCTGTTTTTTTCTTTTTCAAGAATAAAGGCTCGGAAACGAAAAAGCAAGACGGAAAGTTGTCCAAGAAACGGCGATGAAAAGCGGGGTGTTATCGGCAAAATAGTCAAAATGCCGAAAAGTAATAAAATGTATTAAATTGATTGAAAAGAAAAATCGGGAGTGCTATATTATGTTTAGCTCGGCGGTGTGTGACGTCGGGACTATTTGTAGGAGTGTGGATGTATGGAAAAGAAAAAAATGAGCCTGCCGACGCAAATCGTCATTGCGTTGCTGGCCGGTATCGTCGTCGGCCTGATCTGTTACGCCGCCGGCCTTGCCAGCTTTACGGCAAGCTACCTCAAGCCCCTCGGTACGATTTTCGTCAACCTGCTCAAGTTCCTGGTCGTGCCGGTCGTCCTGCTCTCGATGATCGACGGCATCATCTCCATGGGCGATATGAGGAAGGTCGGCTCCGTCGGCTGGAAGACGGTCGCTTACTTCCTTTGCACCACCGCCATCGCCTGCGTGATCGGTCTTTTGTTCGCCAACATCTTCAACGGCGCGGGGCTGTTCCCGGTGCTGCATAACGCGGAGGGCGCCACGTGGGAGAAGGCGACGAGCGCGAACTTCATGGATACGCTGGTCGCCATATTCCCGGACAATATGTGGAAGGCGTTCACCAACGCCGACATGCTGCAGGTCATCGTGATCGCGCTGCTGCTCGGCGGCGGCGTCCTCGCCGCGGGCGAGAAGGCAAAGCTTGCCAAGGACATCGTCAGCAGCTTCTACGCCGTGATCGACAAGGTCATGACCTTTATCATCAGCCTCAGCCCCATCGCCGTGTTCGCGATGATGATCTGGGTCGTCGCCACGCAGGGCCCGAACATCCTCGGCTCGCTTGCGCTGGTGCTGCTGTGCGCCTATATCGGCTACATCGTCCACGCGATTTTGGTCTACTCGTTCTCCGCCAAGGCGTTTGCCGGCGTCAGCCCGCTCAGCTTCTTCAAGGGCGCGGCGCCCGCGATGATCTTTGCCTTCACCTCCACCTCCTCCGCCGCGACGCTGCCCGTCTCGAAGGAGTGCGCGGATAAGCTGGGCGCCGAGGAGGACATCTCCTCCTTCGTCCTGCCGCTGGGCGCGACGATCAACATGGACGGCACCGCGATTTATCAGTGCGTCGCCACCATCTTCCTCGCCACCTGCTCCGGTATGCGCCTGACCGTCGGCCAGATGGTCATTATCGTCGTCACCGCGACGCTCGCCTCCATCGGCACGGCGGGCACGCCGGGCGCCGGCATGATCATGCTCGCCATGGTGCTGACCGCTATGGGCATCGACGTCAACATGATTATGATTATCTACGGCATCGACCGTCTGTTCGACATGGGCCGTACCTGCCTCAACGTCACGGGCGACATCTCCTGCTCGCTGTGCGTGACCAAGTGGGAGGGCGGCAAGATCCAGCCCAAGGCGTAATACTAATTTCAAATCAGAAGGTCTGATTTGAAATTCCGCGTGCTGCGCACGCTCATGCCGCGCAAGGCGCGTCATGCCGTCTCATGCGATACCTGATAAAAAAGTAGGCTTTTTTATCAGGTATCAGTATAAGCGCGCGGGGAAGCGGATCGCAGCCACATAAGAAAAAACGGGAGCCGCTCGCACGAGCGGCTCCCGTTTTTTTCGCGTTCTGTCTGCGCGAGGCATCTGCCTGCGGCGATCCTTCCGCGCCTTGCGGATCAAAGCATGGGGAAGCGCGTATCGCGGTGCGCCCTGAGCGCGTCGGCAAGCGCGTCGATCTCCTCCCGCGTCGTTTCCGGTCCGAAGCTGACGCGCAGCACGCCCGCCTTCACGCGCTTGTCGAGTCCCATCGCCTCGTACACATGGCTTGCCCTGCCGCGATGGCAGGCGCTGCCGGCGCTGACGCAGATCCCTTGCGCGCCCAGCTCCTCGACGATGTTCGCGGACGGATAGCCGACAAGCGAGACGGAGAGAATGTGCGGCGCCTCGCCCTCGCCCACGCGGACGACGCCCTCAATGGCGAGCAGCCGCTCCAACGCGTACGCCTTGACCGCCGCCAGATGCGAGAGCGACGCCTCCAGCCCCGCGCTGCGCAGGCGCACCGCCTCGGCGAAGCCGGCGAGCTGCGCCGTTGCCTCCGTGCCGGAGCGCAGCCCGGCCTCCTGCCCTCCGCCGGCGAGCAGAGGACGCGCGTTTTTGACCCGCTCGCCGAGGTAGAGCGCGCCGACGCCCTTCGGCGCGCCGATCTTGTGCCCGCTGACGGAGATCAGATCCGCGCCCAGCGTGTCGGCGCGGAAGGGAACCTTCAAAAAGCCCTGCACGGCGTCGGTGTGCAGCAGCGCCTCCGACCCGCGCGCGCGCAGCGTGTCCGCGATCTCGCGGACGGGGAACACGCAGCCGGTCTCATTGTTGACCAGCATGACGCTCACGAGGAAGGTGTCGCCGCGCAGCGCCGCCGCGACCTGCGCGGCGGTGATGCGGCCCGAGCGGTCCGGCTTGAGATAGGTGACCGCGCAGCCATCCTGCTCCAGCTGGCGGCAGGTCTCCAGCACGGCGCTGTGCTCCACGGCGGTCGTGACGATGTGCCTGCCGCCGTGGCGGGCGCGGTACGCGGCGAGGCGCAGCGCCCAGTTGTCGCTCTCGGTGCCGCAGGAGGTGAAGACAAGCTGCTCCGCCTTACAGCCCAGCGCATCGGCGACCGTTTCGCGGCAGCGGGCGACAAGGGCTTTTGCTTCCTGCCCAAAGGGATATTGTGAACTCGGGTTTCCGTAGTGGTTTACCAGCGTGTCGCGCACAATATCCGCCACCTCGGGCGGCACCGGCGTCGTGGCGGCGTGGTCGAGGTAGATCATGTCGCCGGTTCCTCGGCGACCGCCTCCGAAATAGACTCACCATCAGTCGATTTTGTATTGTCTACAGAATCGGAAACAGGGTTTACTTCTTGGTCCGTCACCTTGGCGAGCAGCTCAGCCGCCGCCTCGTGCCCGCCGGCAGCGGCGTCGCGCAGCCAGAACAGCGCGGCGGCGCGGTCCTCGGCAACGCCCGTCCCCTCATAGAGCAGTCGGGCGAGGGCGAATTGCGCGTCGGTGTCGCCGCACTCCGCCGCGCGCGTGAGATGGGAGAGCGCCTCCGCATGGTCGCCCGCGCGGTGCGCCTCCTTGAACGCCTCGACCGCGGCGGCGGCGTCCGCTTTCGCCTGCGAGCGGGCGATCTGGAGCGTCTGCTCCGCCTTGGCGTTGCCCTGCCGGAGGGAGAGCGCCGCCCAGTGGCAGGCGGCGGCGTAATCGGCGTCGATCCCCTTGCCGAGCACGCAGATGGCGGCATAGGTCAGCTGCGCCTCCCTATCGCCCTGCTCCGCGGTCCGCCTGTACCAGTAGGCCGCCTTGGTAAGGTCGCGCTCGATGCCGTTTCCGCTTTCGTACATCATGGCGATGAAATGCTGTGATTTCCGGTCGCCTTCCTCGGCGGCGCGCGTCAAAACCTCCGCCGCCTCGTCATATTTTCGCAGATAGAAAAGCCGCAGGCCCTCCATATACTGCTGTTCCGACTGTGCCATACAAAATCTCCTCTTTGCCGCCCCGGGGGATGCGTGGGTGCGCATTGGCGGGCGGCTCTTTTTTTACGCTTGCATATCGGGCAAAACAACGCTACAATTATACTGAAACCAGAGCAAAAGTGCAAGAGGGAACCCCATGCGAATTGCGATCTGTACCTTGGGCTGCAAGGTGAACCAATACGAAACGCAGGCGATCGAGCGCGAGCTGCTGCGTCGCGGGCACGCGCTGGTCGATTTTGAGGATACGGCGGACGCCTATATCGTCAACACCTGCTCGGTGACCGCGGTCAGCGACCGGAAGTCGCGCCAGATGCTGCGCCGCGCCAAGGCGCGCAACCCCGCCGCCGTGATCGCGGCGTGCGGCTGCTACGCCCAAACCCACCCGGACGACGTTTCCGCGCTGGGCGTGGACGTGCTGGCGGGCACGAACGACCGCGGCGGCTTTCTCGACCTGGTCGAGCAGGCGGCGCGCCGGCGCGAGGCGGGCGACGCGGCGTGCATCGTGCATCTGGACGACGCGCTGCGGCGCAGGGAATTCGAGGTGCTGCCCGCCGGCGGCATGGCGGCGCGCACCCGCGCCATGCTCAAGATCGAGGACGGCTGCCGCAATTTCTGCTCCTACTGTCTGATCCCGTTTGCGCGCGGTCCGGTGCGCTCGCTGCCGATGGACGAGGCGAGTTTACAAGTAAAAGAACTGGTGGACAAGGGCTATCGGGAGATTGTTCTAACAGGTATTGAGATATCCTCATACGGACAGGACATTTCAGAATCGACGCATCTGATCGATCTGGTGGAGCTGGTCTGCCGCGAGGCGCCTGCGCTGCGCGTGCGGCTCGGCTCGCTGGAGCCGCGCACGATCACGCGGGACTTCTGTGAACGTGCCGCGCGGCTTGACAACCTCTGCCCGCACTTCCATCTTTCGCTGCAAAGCGGCTGCGACGCGACGCTGCACCGCATGAACCGCCGCTATGACACGGCGCGCTATTACGAGTCCTGCGCCCTGCTGCGCGAATATTTCGACGATCCCGCCATCACCACCGACCTGATCGCCGGCTTTCCGGAGGAAACGGAGGAGGAATTCGCCGAGACGCTTGCCTTTCTTGCGCGCTGCGCCTTTGCCGCCATGCACGTTTTTCCCTATTCCAGCCGTCCCGGCACGAAGGCGGCGGAGCTGAAGCAGGTTGACAAGGCGACGCGGGAGGCGCGCGCCGCCCGCGCCGCGGAGGCTGCCCGCGCGATGAAGGCGGCGTACCTTGCGCGCTGCGTGGGCAAGACGCTGGACGTGCTGTTCGAGGGCGGCGCCGAAACGGGCAGCGTCGGACACGCGCCGAACTATATGGAGGTTTGCGTCGAGCACGACGGTTTACAAAACGAGCTGCGCCCCGTGCGCATTCTCCGCAGCGACGGGGAACGCCTGTACGGGGTGCCGGAGGAGGAAGCATGAAGAGCCATTTTTACGCCTATATCAGCCGTATGCGTTATATCCCGCGCTGGGCGCTGATGCGCAACAGCTTTTCCGAAAACGTGCAGGAGCACAGCCACATGGTGGCGGTGCTCGCCCACGCCCTCGCCCTGATCCGCAACGAGGTCTTCGACGGCGAGATCGACCCGGGCCGCGTTACGGTCTGCGCGCTCTATCACGACGCCACGGAGATCATCACCGGCGATATGCCGACGCCCATCAAATACTATAACCCGGAGATCAAGGCGTCGTATCGCAAGGTGGAGAGCGTTGCCGCCGACAAGCTGATCTCCCTGCTGCCGCATGAGCTGCGCGCAAGCTATCGCCCGATCCTGCGCGGCGAGGAGCCGGAGATCCACCGCCTCGTCAAAGCGGCGGACAAGCTTTCCGCCCACATCAAATGCCTGGAGGAGATCAAGGCGGGCAACATGGAGTTCAAGCGTGCCGCCGAGCAGACGCGCACGGCGTTGGAGGCGATGCGCCTGCCGGAGCTGGACTGGTTCATGGAGCATTGCATGGACAGCTTTTCCATGACGCTCGACGAGCTGGAGTGACGCGCTTTTCCGCTTTTCGCCCCAGACGGAACCTTTTTCCCGATCCTTCGTCTAACGGAACAGCAACCCCCAAAAAATGAGAGTTGAGGTGGAGAAGATGAAGATGGAGTCAAAGAGGAAAAATTGCCTTGCGATCCTGCTGTCCCTGCTTCTGGCGCTGGGCCTTGCCGCCTGCGGCGGCAGCGCGGAGTACAGCGGCGGCAGCACGGCGCAGTACGCCGCCTCCGCGCCGATGGCGCCCGCGCCGTCCGCTTCCGCAAAGGCGGAGGCGGCGGAGATGCCGATGGAGGCGGGCGCGTACTGGGACGGCGAAGCGGCGGGCGGCGAGGCGGGCGCGCCGGACCGCGCAAGCCTGCCGGACGGCGTGAAGATGATCTACCGCGCGAACCTGGAGCTGCAAACCACCGAGTTCGAGAAGGCGGCGGCGGACGTGCGGACGCTGACGCAGTCGCTGAGCGGCTATTTCGAGGAGCAGAGTATGCACAACTACTCCTCCGGCTACCGCAGCGCCAGCTACACCGTCCGCGTGCCGGCGGAGAACTACGACAGATTT
>CACZCL010000108.1 GCA_902779695.1 Oscillospiraceae bacterium
GATCCGTGAGGCTCCAAATCTTTGATTTGGCAAGCCGAACTGATGCAAAGCTGACGCGCCGATGTGCGAAGCACAGCGGCTGCAATTAAAATTTCTGATTTTAATTGCAGAATAGTATGAAATACTGACGTAAGGAGCCTTTCCGCCATGGAACGAATCAAACCCCACACCCTCTCCGGCTTTATGGAGCTTCTGCCCGCGCAGCAGCTCCAGTTCGAGCGCATCGCCGAGATCATCCGCTCGTCCTACGCGCGCTACGGCTTCACGCCGCTCGACACGCCCCTGATCGAAGCGAGCGACGTGCTGCTCGCCAAGGGCGGCGGCGAGACGGAAAAACAGATCTACCGCTTCTCCAAGGGCGACGCCGACCTGAGCCTGCGCTTCGACCTGACGGTGCCGCTGGCGAAGTACGTGGCGCTGCATTACGGCGACCTCTCCTTCCCGTTCCGCCGCTATCAGATCGGCAAGGTCTACCGCGGCGAGCGCGCGCAGCGCGGCCGCTTCCGCGAGTTCTATCAGGCGGACATCGACGTCATCGGCGACGGCGCGCTGGACGTCGTGAACGACGCCGAGATCCCGGCGATCATCTATACGGTCTTCTCGCGCCTCGGCCTGCGCCGCTTCCGCATCCGCATCAACAACCGCAAGATCCTCAACGGCTTTTACGCCATGCTCGGCCTCGCCGAAAAATCCGGCGACATCATGCGCACGGTGGACAAGCTGGAGAAGATCGGCGCGGACAAGGTGCGCGCCGTTCTGATCGACGACCTGTCCCTCACGGAGGCGCAGGCGGACGAAATCCTGAAGTTCATCGCCATCCGCGGCACGAACGACGAGGTGCTCGCCGCGCTGGAGGACTACCGCGCCCGCAGCGCGGTCTTTGACGAGGGGCTGGACGAGCTGGCGACCGTGGCGAAATACCTCGGCGCGTTCGGCGTGCCGCAGGAGAATTTCGCGGTGGACCTCACCATCGCCCGCGGTCTCGACTACTACACCGGCACCGTGTACGAAACGACGCTGACCGACCACCCGGAGATCGGCTCGGTCTGCTCCGGCGGGCGCTACGACGACCTTGCCGCCTATTACACCGACAAAAAGCTGCCGGGCGTGGGCATTTCCATCGGGCTGACGCGGCTTTTCTACGTCCTCGGCGAGCAGGGGATGCTGGACGCCTCCGCGCCCGCCGCCCCTGCCGACGCGCTGATCCTGCCAATGACGGACGACCTCTCTCCCGCTGCGGCGCTCGCGACGCAGCTGCGCGCCGCGGGACTGCGCGTCCAGCTCTACACGGAGAAGAAGAAGTTCAAGGCAAAAATGAGCTACGCCGACCGCCTCGCCGTGCCGTACGTTCTCTTCCTCGGGGAGGATGAGATCAAAGAACGCAAGATTTCCTGCAAAAATATGGCGACGGGCGAGCAGGTCAAGGAGACGGCGGAGGAGCTGATAAAGCGCCTCTGCGCCGCGGTTTCCGAGTATGGCGGGCGCCCGCCTATCGTGGGATAGATTTTTTCTATTTGACAGATCGCCGTCTTCCGTATAGATTGTATATGCAAGTTTTCTTGCAAATAATGATCGTAACGGAGGCTGCGTGTTATGTCTGATCCCGCCAAGAAGCTCTGTCCCGAGTGCGGCAGCGAGATGTCCCTTGCCGTCGAGTCCTACCCGATGGGCAGCGCGTTTTTGCACGAGCGTTTCCACGTCGATATCTTCCGCTGCCGGAAGTGCGGGCGCGTCGAGCTGTTTGCCTCCGAAAAGGCAAAGATGGTCACCTGCCCCGTCTGCGGCGCGACGCACAGCCCGAAGGAAAAGTGCCCGATCTGCGCGATCAACACCGCGTTTTCGGGCCACGCCGCCGACTGATCGAAGCCGAACAGGGAAAGCCGTTTCGCGGCTTTCCCTGTTTCTTTTTGCTTTTTGGCGCGTTCACGCCGTCGAAATCTTGACAGGAAGCGCGCTTTTTGGTATTCTGCGTCATGTCCGGCAGAAATTTGCCGCGCATTCTTGTCATGTGGGGGATGATACCTGTGCTCAACGAGATCCTGGACTTCCTTTCCGGCGCCGATCCCGAGGTCGGCGCGACCATCCGCGCCGAATACGCGCGCGAGAAGCGCAACATCGAGCTGATCGCGTCCGAAAACATCGTCTCGCCCGCCGTCATGCTCGCCATGGGCTCGTGCCTGACGAACAAGTACGCCGAGGGCTATCCCGGCAAGCGCTATTACGGCGGCTGCCAGTGCGTGGACGAGACGGAGGAGCTGGCGCGCCGGCGCGCGTGCAAGCTCTTCGGCGCGGACCACGCCAATGTGCAGCCCCACTCCGGCGCGAGCGCGAACCTCGCCGCGTTCAAGGCGCTGCTCCAGCCCGGGGACACCTATCTCGGCATGAGCCTCGCCCACGGCGGGCATCTCTCCCACGGCAGCCCCGTCAACATCTCGGGCCAGTATTTCCGTCCGGTCGCCTACGAGCTCAGCGCCGAAACGGAGCGCATCGACTACGACGCGCTGTACGACCTGGCGCAGCGTGAAAAGCCGAAAATGATCCTCGCCGGTGGCTCGGCGTATCCCCGCGCGCTGGATTTCAGGCGCTTTCGCGAGATCGCGGACAGCGTGGGCGCGTATCTGATGGTGGACATGGCGCACATCGCCGGTCTCGTGGCGGCGGGCGTACACGAAAGCCCCATCCCCTACGCCGACGTGGTGACCAGCACCACGCACAAGACGCTGCGCGGCCCGCGCGGCGGCCTGATCCTTTGCAGGGAGGAGCTGGCGAAGAAGGTGGACTCCGCCGTCTTCCCCGGCACGCAGGGCGGCCCGCTCATGCACATCATCGCGGCGAAGGCGGTCTGCTTCGGCGAGGCGCTCAAGCCCTCGTTCCGCTCGTACGGCGAGCAGATCGTCAAAAACGCCGCCGCGCTGGCGGAGGAGCTCAAGCGCCAGGGCTTCCGCCTCGTCTCCGGCGGAACGGACAACCACCTGATGCTCGTGGACGTGCGCTCCTTCGGCATCACGGGCAAGGAGATGGAGCGCCGGCTCGACGAGTGCTACATCACGGTCAACAAGAACGCGATCCCCAACGACCCCGAAAAGCCCTTCGTCACCTCCGGCATCCGCGTCGGCACGCCCGCGGCGACGACGCGCGGCCTCAAGGAGCCGGAAATGGCGGAGATCGGCAGGCTCATGGGCGCGGTCGCCCGCGATTTCGAGGGCAGCCGCGCGCGGGTGGCGGACGCCGTCGTCGCGCTGACCGAGCGCTTCCCGATCTACGAATAAGCAGCAAAAAAAAACGCGGCTTTCGCCGCGTTTTTTCTATTCTGTCAGCGCGCGCTCGATCGTCCCGCCGCCGACAACGCGCTCCCCGTCGTAGAGCACCACCGCCTGCCCCGCCGTGATCGCGCGCTGCGGCTCGTCGAAATCGACGCGCAGCATACCGTCCGGCAGCGGCGTCGCCGTCGCCGCCGCCTCGCTCTGGCTGTAGCGCGTTTTGGCGCTCACGCGCAGCGCGCCCGCTGGCTCCGGCTCGATCCAGTTGACGCGCGAGGCGAGCAGCGAGGGCGCGTACAGCTCGCCGTCGCCGCCGAGCAGCACCGTGTTCGACGCGGCGTCCTTGGAAAGCACGTACAGCCGTCCCGCCGCGCTGACGCCGAGGCCCTTGCGCTGGCCCGTCGTGTACGCGGCAAGCCCCCGGTGCCGCCCGAGCACGCGTCCGCTCCGGTCCACGAAGTCGCCCGCGCGCAGCTCGACCCCGCCATACTCGCGCAGAAAGCGCGCATAGTCGCCGTCCGGCACGAAGCAGATATCCTGCGAGTCGGGCTTGCGCGCGTTCAAAAGCCCCGCCTCCGCCGCCAGCTCGCGCACCTCGGCTTTCTCGTACTCCCCCACCGGCAGCAGCAGGCGGGAGAGCTGCTCCTGCGTGAGCTGATAGAGCACGTAGCTCTGGTCCTTTCGCCGGTCGCGCCCGCGCAGCAGATGATAGCGCCCGCCCTCGCGCGCGACGCGGGCGTAGTGCCCCGTGGCGATCCGGTCGTAGCCCAGCGCCAGCGCGCGGTCCAGCAGCGCGCCGAACTTGAGGCAGCGGTTGCAGTCGATGCAGGGGTTCGGCGTGCGTCCCGCGCGGTATTCCGCGACGAAAACGTCCATCACGTCCCGCGCGAAGCGCCTCGTCTCGTCAAATACGTAAAAATCCATGCCGAGCCGCGCGGCGACGGCGCGCGCGTCCTCCGCGTCCGACGCGGAGCAGCAGCCGCCCTCCGCCGTTTCGCCGCCGTAGAGCTTCAGCATCGCGCCGGCGCAGGCATAGCCCCGCCGGCTGAGCAAAAGCGCGGCGACGCCGGAATCCACGCCGCCGCTCATGGCAATCAGCACTCTCTCCGCCATACGATCTCCGTTCCGCCGCCGCGCGGGCAGCGCGCCGCGTCAGTCAAGGTACAGATAGGTGAACGCCTTCGTGGGCAGGCCGTCCGAAAGCTCCACCAGCGTCGGATTCAGCCCCCCGGCGTACGGCACGGGCGGCGCGCTCAGCCGCGCGCCCGTCACCGGCGTTTTGGGCAGGGACACCGTAAACGTCGCGCCCGCGCCCTCCGCCGACTCGACCATGATGCGCCCGCCGTGCGCCTGCGCGATGCGGCGGCAAAGCGTCAGTCCAAGCCCGATCCCCTTCGGCGCGGGGTCGAGCGGCTGCGCGTGAAGAAAGCGGTCGAACACGGTCTCCAGCCGGTCGGGCGCGATGCCGCAGCCCGTATCGGCGACGGAGACGTTCACAAAGCGCCCCGCGTCCCGCACGCGCACCGTGACGCTCCCTCCCTCCGGCGTAAACTTGAGCGCGTTGGAGAGCAGGTTCATCAGCAGCCGGCGGAACCGCGCCTCGTCCAGCGCGGTCACAAGCCCCGGCTTGTCGCTTTCAAAAACAAGGGCGAGCCGCTTCATGGCGAACATCGCCTCCGCCTCCTCGCACACGGCGCGGCAAAGCCCCACGACGTCCACGCTCCGCAGCGCCGGCGGCGTGTCCTTTACCAGCGTCTCCGCCTCGGTGAGATTGCCGATCACGCGCAGCAGCCGGCAGTAGCCGTGCATGAAGATCGCGGCGTTCCGCTCCGCCTCCGGGTCGGCTTCCTGTCTTTCCACCGGCGCGAGGCGCTTGACCGCCGTCCGCATCCCCGCCGCCGCGTCGCGCAGCTGCGTCGCGATGCCCGGCAGCAGCTCCGCGAGCAGCCGAAGCTCTTCGTTTGTCAATTCTTTCATCGTCTGTTCCTCTTCGGAGCGGGCGATCGCCGCGTCCTGTCCGTATTGTTTCACGCAAATCGCGCGTTTGCGCGCGGAAATCTCGTCCAAATGTCCTACGCGTCCCCTCAAGAATAGCAAAGTTCTGTCGAAAAAACAAGAAATTTATCGAAGGCGCACTTTTTTGTAAAAACCCACTTGCAAAGCGGGAAAAAAAGAATATAATATCAGCATGTACCATACGTTTGATATATTCCATAAATGAAAGGAAATTTTGAAATGAGCGTTAAAATCGGTATCAACGGTTTCGGCCGCATCGGCCGCATGATCTATCGCAACAGTCTCAACCACCCCGACGTCGAGATCGTCGGCATCAACGACCTGTGCGACGCCGAGTATCTGGCGTACCTGCTCAAGTACGACTCCATGCACGGCAAGTTCCCCGGCACCGTCGAGGCCGAGGGCAGCAACCTGATCATCAACGGCAAGAAGGTCCCCGTCTTCTGCGAGAAGGACGCCTCCAACCTGCACTGGGGCGACGTGGGCGCCGAGATCATCACCGAGTCCACGGGCATCAACCTCACCCGCGAGAAGGCGCAGCCCCACATCGACGCCGGCGCGAAGCACGTCATCATGGGCGCCCCCGCGAAGGACGACACCCCGATGTTCGTCTGCGGCGTCAACCTTGACAAGTACACCCCCGACATGACCTTCGTGTCCAACGCGAGCTGCACCACCAACTGCCTCGCCCCGATCGCCAAGGTCATTCAGGAGAACTTTGGCATCAAGGAAGGCCTGATGACCACCGTTCACTCCGTCACCCCGACCCAGAAGATCCTCGACGGCGTTTCCGTCAAGGACTGGCGCGGCGGCCGCACGGCGGCGCAGAACATCATCCCCTCCTCCACCGGCGCC
>CACZCL010000109.1 GCA_902779695.1 Oscillospiraceae bacterium
GGGGATGAGCGTCCAATAGCCCGCGACGGCAAGAGCCGTCACAACGAGGAACAGGGCTATGTAGACGCCCGTCCCGTCGAAGATGTGCCGCGTGCCGCGGCTTGAGTTGCTGCTCATGATGACCTCCGTATCAAAAGAATCGTCCGCGCCCGCGCGGGGCGCGGCGGCCCTCCCGCGGCGCGTTTGCCGCAAGGAAAAGGTTCAGCCGTATTTTGCACGGCTGAACCTGTTTTGATACATCGGTATTGTATTTTTTTCGGCGCTTATTTGACGATCAGCGTCTTCCCGTCCATCTCGGCGGGCTTTTGCAGGCCCATCACGTCGAGGATTGTCGGCGCGATGTCCGCGAGGCGGCCGGGGCGCAACTCCGAGCCGGCGCCGCAGAGGATAAAGGGGACGCGGTTGGTCGTGTGCGCCGTCATGGGGCTGACGCCGTCCGCTTGCAGCATCTGTTCGGCGTTGCCGTGGTCGGCGGTGATCATCGCGATGCCGCCCATTTGCAGCGTCGCGTCCACGACCCTGCCGACGCACGCGTCCACGGTCTCCACCGCCTTGACCGCCGCGTCGAACACGCCCGTGTGCCCCACCATGTCGCAGTTCGCGAAGTTCAGGATCACCACGTCGTACGCGCCGGAGAGGATGCGCTCGACGCACTTGTCCGCGACCTCAAAGGCGCTCATCTCCGGCTGAAGGTCGTAGGTCGCGACCTTGGGCGAGGGGACGAGCACGCGGTCCTCGCCCTCGTACTGCCGCTCGATCCCGCCGTTGAAGAAGAAGGTGACGTGGGCGTATTTCTCCGTCTCGGCGATGCGCAGCTGCGTCATGCCCATGGCGGAGAGGAACGCGCCGAGGTTGTTCTCCACCGCGATGCGCGGGAAGGCGACCAGCACGTTCGGCATGGTGGCGTCATACTCGGTGTTGCAGACGTAGGTGACGGGAAACATCTCGCGGTTGAAGCCGTCAAAGTCCGGATCGACGAAGGCGCGGGTCAGCTCGCGGGCGCGGTCGGGCCGGAAGTTGAAAAAGATGATGCTGTCGTGGTCGGAGATCGTGCCGTCCCGGTCGCACACGACCGGCTCGACAAACTCGTCGGTCACGCCGCTGCGATAGCTCTCCGCGATGGCGGCGACGGGGTCGGGGTTCTGCGCGCCGCTGCCGTAGACGAGGGCGTCGTAAGCCGCCTCGACGCGGTCCCAGCGCTTGTCCCGGTCCATGGCGTAGAAGCGGCCCATGACCGTCGCGATGCGGCCCACGCCCAGCTCCGCGCACTTTTTCACCGTCCGGGCGACGAAGTCCTTCCCGCTGGTGGGGGAAACGTCGCGCCCGTCGAGGAAGCAGTGGATATACACGCGCTTGAGGCCCTTGATGCTCGCCATCTTCAGCAGCGCGTACAGGTGCTCCAGCGTGGAGTGCACGCCGCCGTCGGAGTGCAGGCCCATCAGATGCAGCGCCGAGCCGTTTTCCAGGCACGCGTCCATCGCGGCGTTGTAGGCGGGGTTTTCAAAAAAGGTGCCGTCCTCGATCGAGCGGGTGATGCGCGGCAGGTCCTGATACACGACCCGCCCGCCGCCGATGTTGGTGTGGCCGACCTCGCTGTTGCCCATCTGCCCGTCGGGAAGGCCGACGTCCAGGCCGGAGGCGGCGAGCGTCGTGTGCGCGTATTCGGCGAAGAGCCGGTCGAGCACGGGGGTGCTTGCCGCTTTGACGGCGTTGCCGGCGAGGGAATCGCTCAGGCCGAAGCCGTCCATGATGATCAGCGTTGTGGGAGATTTTTTCATAATGGTTCCCCTTTTATTTCACACCCGCGGACGCGAAATGAACCGAAGCGTTTTGTCACGAAGGCGCGGCAAAACGGGTCAATTCTGGTTCGCGGCGTGGACGATGGCGATGAGCTGGTCCGGCTTGAGCGACGCGCCGCCGATCAGGCCGCCGTCGATGTCCTCGTGGGAGAGCAGCTCCGCGGCGTTCTTGGGGTTCATGCTGCCGCCGTACTGGATGGTGACGCCGCGGGCGATGCGCGCGCCGTACAGGCCGCGGATCGTGGCGCGGATGAAGGTGCAGACCTCCGCCGCCTGGTCGCCGGTGGCGGTCTTGCCGGTGCCGATCGCCCAGATCGGCTCGTAGGCGATCACGCATTTGCGCACCTGCTCGGCGGGCACGCCGGCGAGGGCGGATTTGACCTGCAATGCGATCAGCTCCATCGTGACGCCCATCTCGCGCTGCTCCAGCGACTCGCCCACGCAGATGATCGGGTTGATGCCCGCCTCCAGCGCGGCGTGGACCTTCTTGTTGACGATGATGTCCGTTTCGCCGAAGTACTGCCGGCGCTCGCTGTGGCCCACGATGACGTAGCGCACGTCGAGGTCGGCGAGCATATCGGCGGACACCTCGCCGGTGAAGGCGCCGGACTTCTCGAAGTACACGTTCTCCGCGCCGACGGCGACGCGGCTGTCCTTGAACGCGCGCACGGCGGCGGGCACGTCGACGGACGGCACGCACACCACGACGTCGCACCACTTGGTCTTGGGCAGCAGCGCCTTGAACTCCTCGGCGAACGCCTTGGTCTCGGACGCGGTCTTGTTCATCTTCCAGTTGCCGGCGATGATGGTCTTGCGGTATCTGCGGTTCATAATGTGTTTTCTCCTTCTGTATATTATGATGAAAATACTGTTTTACGCTTGTTTTGCCCAATTTCGCGCCCGCAGGCGCGCTGACGCGCGGCTCCCTCGCGTTCGCTCGGTCGCGCCGCTGCCGGGCAGAGACGTTTACTTGTCGAGCAGGCACGCGACGCCCGGCAGCTCCTTGCCCTCCAAAAACTCAAGGCTGGCGCCGCCGCCGGTGGAGATGTGGGTGATCCTGTCGGCAAAGCCGAGCTGCTCCACCGCCGCGGCGCTGTCGCCGCCGCCGATGATCGTCACCGCGCCGGACTCCGCCAGCGCCTTTGCCATCGCCTTCGTGCCCACGGCGAACGCCGGGAACTCAAAGACGCCCATCGGCCCGTTCCATACGATCGTGCCCGCGCCCTTCACCGCGTCGCAGAACAGCGCCACGGTCTTCGGGCCGATGTCGAGGCCCATCATGTCGGCGGGGATCTTGCCGGCGTCGCACGTCACCGGCTCCGCGTCCGCCTTGAACTCCTTCGCGCAGACCGTGTCCACCGGCAGCAGCAGCTTCACGCCGCGCTCCTTCGCCTTTTGCAGCATCTCCAGCGCGTAGTCCAGCTTGTCCGCCTCCAGCAGCGACGTGCCGATCTCGCCGCCCTGCGCTTTGGAGAAGGTGTACGCCATGCCGCCGCCGATGATGACGGTGTCCGCCTTTTCCAGCAGATTGTTGATGACGTTGATCTTGTCGCTGACCTTCGCGCCGCCGAGCACCGCGACGAACGGGCGCTTCGGATCGTCCAGCGCCTTGCCCATGACCTCCAGCTCCTTCGCCACCAGCAGGCCGGACACGGCGGGCAGATACGCCGCGACGCCCGCCGTGGAGGCGTGGGCGCGGTGCACCGTGCCGAACGCGTCGGAGACATAAAGCTCCGCGAGCGAGGCGAGCTGCTTGGCGAACGCGGGGTCGTTCTTCTCCTCCTCGATGTGGAAGCGCAGGTTCTCCAGCAGCATGATCTCGCCGCCCTTGAGCGCCGCCGCCTTCGCTTTCGCGTCCTCGCCGATCACGTCCTTCGCGAAGACGACCTCCCGGCCGAGCAGCTCGCCCAGGCGCTTCGCCACGGGCGCGAGCGTCAGCTTTTCCTTCCACTCGCCCTTGGGCTTGCCGAGGTGCGAGCAGGCGATGACCGCCGCGCCGTTTTCCAGCAGGTAGCGGATGGTGGGCAGCGCCGCGACGATGCGCTTGTCGCTGGTGATCTCGCCGGTCTCCTTGTCCTGCGGCACGTTGAAGTCGCAGCGCAGCAGGACCTTTTTGCCCCGGACGTCGACGTCTTTCACGGTTTTTTTGTTATAGTTCATATGGTGTCCTCCTTACAAGAGTGGGTCAAACAATCTCGTCCGGCGCCATCTCGCCGGTCCTTTTCAGGTGCGGAAAATCGAGCTGCCGCAGCGCCTCGAAGACGACGACGGCGACGGAGTTGGAGAGGTTCAGGCTGCGCGCCTCCGCGCGGATGGGAAGGCGGATGCAGCGGTCATAATGCGCGAGACGGAACGCCTCGGGCAGGCCCGCGGTCTCCTTGCCGAAAAAGAGCCAGCACTCGTCGCGAAACGCCGCTTTTGTGTAGTCCTGCGGCGCCTTGGTCGTGGCGAGCCAGCAGTCCTCCGCCGCCTCCGGATGGCGCGCGAACAGCTCGTCCAGCCCGTCGTAGACCGTCACCTCGACCAGATGCCAGTAGTCCAGCCCCGCGCGCTTCACCGCCTTGTCCGATACGTCGAAGCCCAGCGGCCCCACCAGATGCAGCCGCGCGCCGGTCGCCGCGCAGGTGCGGGCGACGTTGCCGCAGTTGGGCGGGATCTCCGGCTCGACGAGGACGATGTTGAGCATAGGGCAGGCGGCTCCCTTTCCACGAAAGTCTCATCATTATAGCGCAAAAATCTTATGAAATCAACCGTAAAATGCTGAAATCACGGCACATTTTTTGCGCTTTTTCCGGCGGAAGGGGTTTACTACGGGAGCGGCGGCAAAAATTTTCCGCAAAACGGGTAGATTTTTCGCCGCGGGTTTGCTATGATAACAGCGTATCGTATATAAAGGGGGAATATCCGATGGATTGCAAAACGGCGATTTGGTTTCTGCCGGACGATATTGCCTTGACAAAAGAGAAAAAGCCGCTGATGCTGCAGGAGGTCCTGTTCTGCCCGGTCCTTTCGTGGACCTGCGCGGAGCTGGCGAATATGGGCGTCGGGCGGCTTTTTATCGTTGCCGACATTTCGGCGCACGAGCTGATGCGCCCCTATGCGCCGCGGGACGCCGTGTTTGTCGACGGCGCGCGCCACGCCGACGAGCTGCTCGCGCACCTGGACGGGCGGGATGGCGACGCGATCATCCTCAACGGCGCGGTGCTGCCGGTGGGCGTGTTCTCCGGCGGCGCGGTGTACCGCGCGAAGCTGCCGGCGGTGCGGCGGGTGCTCAAGGAGCACGGCGCCTTCGCCGCGTTTCCCGAGGGCGCCGAGATCCTCAAGGGCTTTCTGCCCGTGGGGGACGAGGAGGAGCTGCGCGCCGCGCAGCCCATGTGCCGCCAGAAGATCCTGCAAAAGCATCTTGACGCGGGCGTTACGATCCTCGACACGAACAACTGCTACATCGACCCGCGGGTGAAGCTCGGCGCGGGCACGACGCTTCTGCCCGGCACGATCCTGCGCGGGAACACGGTGATCGGGGAGGGCTGCACCATCGGCCCGAACGCGATGCTCACCGACTGCACGGTGGGCGACGGGAGCGAGGTCAACGCCTCGCAGGGGACGCAGGCGCGCATCGGCAGCCACACGACCGTGGGGCCGTTCGCCTATCTCCGTCCCAACAGCGAGATCGGCGACCATGTGCGCGTGGGCGATTTTGTGGAGATCAAAAACAGCGTGATCGGCAACGGCACGAAGATCTCGCACCTGACCTACGTGGGGGATTCCGACGTGGGCGAGCGGGTCAACTTCGGCTGCGGCACGGTGACGACGAATTACGACGGGTTCAAAAAGTACCGCTGCACGATCGGGGACGACGTGTTCCTCGGCTGCAACACGAATCTGGTCGCGCCGGTCACGCTGGGGCGCGGCAGCTACACCGCCGCGGGCTCGACCATCACGGCGGACGTGCCGGAGGACGCGCTGGCGGTGGCGCGGCAGAAGCAGGTCAACAAGGACGGCTGGGCGGCGAAGAACCGCGCGCTGAAGGGAAAAAAGAAGTAAATACTTTTTAGATAAACTAGGAGGGCGATCCAAATGATTTCTCACGGGAAGGATATCAAGGTGTTCACCGGCAACGCCAACCGCCAGCTTGCCGCCGATATCTGCAAGACCATCGGCATCAAGCTGGGCGAGAACGAGGTCAAGGGCTTCGCGGACGGCGAGGTCTCCTGCTCGCTCTATGAGACGGTGCGCGGCAGCGACGTGTTTCTGGTGCAGTCGACCTGCAAGCCGGTCAACGACAACCTGATGGAGCTTCTGATCATGATCGACGCGTGCCGCCGCGCC
>CACZCL010000110.1:0-6078 GCA_902779695.1 Oscillospiraceae bacterium
AACTCCACGTTTTTGCACTTCGGGCAGCGGTAATGCGGCGGGAGGGAGTTGACCTCGGTGATGCCCGCCATATACGCGACCAGCGACGAGCCCACGCTGCCCCGCGAGCCGACGAGATAGCCGTTTTCGAGCGAGCGCTGCACCAGCTTCTGCGCGCTCATATATACCACGTCGTACTTGCCGAGAATGCCGCCGAGCTCCACGTTCAGGCGGTCGGTGATGCGCTGCGGCAGCTCCTCGCCGTACAGCTCGTGCGCCTTCGCCCAGACCATGGTGTTGAGCTCTTCCTCAGAGTTTTCCAGCCGCGGCGGGAAGAGCTTGCCCTTTGGCAGCAGCTCGATCACGTCCACCATGTCCGCGATGGCGCGCGTGTTGGTCACGACGACCTCATACGCCTTCTCTTTGCCGAGATAGTCGAATTCCCCGAGCATCTCGTCCGTCGTGCGGAAGTAGAGCGGCAGCGGCGCGGTCGCGTCCGAATACTTTTGGCTCGCCAGCAGGATGTGACGGTATTCCTCGTCCTCCGGCTCCTGAAAATGTACGTCGCCCGTGGCGCAGACGGGTTTCCCCAGCTCCTCGCCCAGCCTGACGATCGTGCGGTTGTAGTCCTTGAGCTCCTCGTCGTCCCGCGCCTTGCCCTCGCGCACGAGGAAGCGGTTGTTGCAAAGCGGCTGGATCTCCAGATAGTCGTAGAACGACGCGATGCGCTTGAGCTCGTCCCAGTCCTTATGCTCGCGCACCGCCTGGAACAGCTCGCCCGCCTCGCAGGCGGAGCCGACGATGATTCCCTCGCGGTGGGCGATCAGCTCGGTTTTGGGGATGATCGGCTTGCGCTTGAAGTATTTGAGGTTGGACGCGGAAATGAGCTGATAGAGATGCTTGAGGCCCGTCTTGTTCCGCGCGATGAGGATGATGTGCTTCAGGTGACGGTTCACGCGCCCGCCCTCCGGGCGCAGCTTGCGCATCTCTTCGTTGATCTGCTGCAATCGCGTGACGCCCCGCTGCTCCAGCATCGGGAAAAATTTCGCAAGCATCTGCGCGACCGGCGCCGCGTCGTCGCTGGCGCGGTGATGGTTGAACGCGGGCAGGCGCAGCGCCTCGGCGACCACGTCGAGCTTGTGGTTCTTGAGTCCCGGCAGCAGGTTCTGCGCGAAGATCAGCGAGTCGAGATACGTCGGCTCAAACGGGATGCCGCATTTCCGGCAGCCCGCGCGAAGAAAGCCGATGTCGAATTCGGCGTTGTGCGCCGCCAGCACGCGGCCGCCCGCGAAGGCGAGGAACGCCCTGAGCGCGTCCGCCAGCTTCGGCGCGCCGCGCAGCATCTCGTCCGTGATCCCCGTCAGGCCGACGATCTCAGGCGTCAGGCGGCGTTCCGGGTCGACGAAGGTCTGGAACGTATCGACGATCTCGCCGTCGCGCAGCAGCACCGCGCCGATCTCGGTGATCGCCTCCTGCGTGACCTTGAGTCCCGTGGTCTCGATGTCGAAGCAGACGATCTCGCCGTGGAAATCGTCGTCCTGCGCGCCGTGGACCGCGATGCGATCGTCGAGATTGTTGACATAGTAGCCCTCGCAGCCGTAGAGGACCTTGATCTTGTCCCCCGCCGCCTTCCACGCGTCGGGAAACGCCTGCGCCACGCCGTGATCCGTGATCGCGATGGCGGGCATTCCCCAGGACGCGGCGAGCTTGACGACGGAGGCGGTATCCGTCAGGGCGTCCATGTTGGACATCTTCGTATGCAGATGCAGCTCCACGCGCTTGACCGGCGCGTCGTCCCGCCGCCCCTCGTGCGGCACGGCGCTGATGTCGCGCGGGTTGAGCTGGATATCCTTGCCGTCGTAGGTCAGCTCCATCGAGCCGCTCACGCGCAGCCACATGCCCGGCTTGATCCGCTCCAGCAGGGGCTTGGTCTCGTGCTCAGACATATTGCGGCGCACGATCACGGAGCCGGTATTGTCAGTCATTTCAAACATAACGACCCACATGCCGGGCCGGCGCGTTTCGTGGCAGTCGAATTTGAACACCCTGCCCTCGACGACCACGCGGTCCATCTTTGCCGCAAGCTCCTTCATCGGCGTAACGCGACCCTTGATGTCTCCGCCCAGGATACGCTTCGCCTTCGGCTTTTTTTCGGCGGCCTTCCCGTCCTCGCGCTTCGGCGGCGCCGTGTGAAGCGCGATATGGACGGCGCTCAGCTCATAGCGCTGCGTCAAAAGCGCCTCCGTCGCGGCGCGGGCGGCGTCCGGAAAGTCCGGCGCCGTCTCCAGCGTCAGCGTCAGCGCGCGCTTTTCCGGCTCCAGCACCATATCCGTGACCAGCGCCTCGGCAAGGTGGCGCCGCAGCGTGAAATCCGCCACGCAGTCGCCGAACAGCTCAATAAACGGTTTCTTCTCTGCCATCGTACGTTCGTCTTTCTCTCAAAGCTTGCCGATCTCATCCATCAGCGCGTCGATCAGCTTTTCCTCCGGCACCTTGCGCAGCACCGTGCCATGGCGGAACAAAAGCCCCTCGCCCCTTCCGCCCGCGATGCCGACGTCCGCCGCGCTCGCCTCGCCCGGGCCGTTGACCACGCAGCCCATCACCGCGACCGTGATCTGCTTGTCGCAGTCCGCAAGTCGGCGCTCCAGCTCCTCCACGATCGGGATCATATTGTAGGAGGTGCGCCCGCACGTCGGGCAGGAGATCAGGTTCACGCCCGTCCTGCGCAGTCCGCACGCCTGCAGGATCCGCTTCGCGGCATAGACCTCCTCCGTCGGGTCGGCCGTCAGCGAAACGCGGATCGTATCGCCGATCCCGTCGCACAAAAGTCCGCCGATGCCGACGGCGGATTTGATCAGGCCCATCGACGGCGTCCCCGCCTCCGTCACGCCGAGGTGCAGCGGATAGTCCACCGTTTCGTGCAGCAGACGGTACGCCTTCATATTGAGCGGCACGTCGCTGCTTTTGACGCTGACGCAGACGTCGGTGAAATCGTATTTTTCCAGCAGCCGGATATGTCCCAGCGCGCTTTCGACCAGCGCCTCCGGCGTCACGCGCCCGTATTTTGCGAGCAGCTCCTTTTCCAGCGACCCGCCGTTGACGCCGACGCGGATCGGCACGCCGTGCGCGCGGCAGGCGTCCACGACCTTGCGCACGTTTTCCTCGCCCCCGATGTTGCCGGGGTTGATGCGGATCTTATCCGCGCCGCGCGCCGCCGCCTCCGACGGCGACGCCCCCGACGAGGATGCGTTTCGTCATAGATACCCCTTTAAAACAGCTTGGCGACGTCGTTGAACGTCACGACAAGCATCAGTCCCATCAGCGCCGCAAAGCCCGCGGCGTTGACGACGGTTTCAAACTTCTGCGGCAGCTTCTTCCGGAACAGCAGCATTCCGATCTCGTCGACGATCAAAATCAGGATCTTGCCGCCGTCGAGCGCGGGCAGGGGCAGCAGATTCATCACCGCGAGATTGACTGCGATCATCGCGCCGAAAAAGAACACGTTCTCCAGCGCGGCGGCAAAGCCCTCCTTCGCCTCGGTCTCCTGCCCCATCTCCGAGATGGTGGAGACGATGCCCACCGGGCCGCTGAGGTCCTTGACGCCCGCCGCGCCCGTAACGAGCATTTGCAGGCTCAGCCGCACGAGGCGGACGTAGTCGAGCGCGTTGTACCAGCTGTATTTGAGCTTCAAAAGCGGCGTCGCCTCGATCACGCTGCCGTAGGAGAAGCCGTAGGCGCGGTATTCCTGCCCGTTTGCGTCGGTGTAGGTCTGCATGTGCAGCGTGCGCGTCAGCTTTTCGCCGCCGCGCAGCACGACCATTTCCATCGAATCGCCGCGGGATTTGTACTGTAATACGGTGGCGACGTCGCTGCGCAGATAGATCCGCTCGCCGTTGATGCGGTAGATCTCGTCCCCGACCATGACGCCGTCTGGCCCGGCGTTGGGAAAATCGGGATTGAGCTCGACGATCTCGCTGTTATAGAAGCCCGCCGCCCCCGCGTACAGGCACAGCAGGATCAAAAAGCCGGTCAGGAAGTTCATCGCCGCGCCGGCGGCAAAGATCAGCAGCTGCTTCCAAAAGCTCTGCCGGCTGAGCGAGCGCGGGTCGTCGGAATCCTCGTCCTCGCCCTCCATCGCGCAATAGCCGCCGAGAGGCAGGAGCCGGAGCGAATACGCGGTCTCCCCCTTCTCCTTCTGAAAAAGCGCCGGCCCCATGCCGATGGAAAACTCGTTCACCCGCACGCCGCACGCCTTCGCGGCGGCAAAATGTCCCAGCTCGTGCAGGCCGATCAGCAGGCCGAAAATCAGGATCGCAAACAAAATATACAACATACTACCCTCTGCATTCCTTTATATGCCGCCGCACGCTCTCGCGTGCCGCGCGGTCCGCCTCCAGAATGTCCGCAAGCGCGGGAGCCGATACCTGCGCCGTCTCCGACAGCGCCGTTTCGACCAGCGCCGGAATGTCGTTGAAGCCGATCCGCTCCGCCAGAAACGCGCCGACCGCCTCCTCGTTCGCGCCGTTCATCACGGCGCACGCCGTCCCGCCCGCCCCGGCGCAGCGCTTCGCGATGCGAAGGCAGCGGAACGCCCCCTCGTCCGGCGCGGCGAACGTCAGCGGCGGACAGGCGAGCAGATCCAGCGGCTCCGCGGGCGACTGCGCGCGGTAAGGATACGTCATGGCATAGCGGATGGGCAGCTTCATGTCCGGCGTGCCGAGCTGCGCCAGCAGCGCGCCGTCGCGGAACTCGACCAGCGAGTGCACGATGCTCTGGCGGTGGATCACCGCGTCCACCTGCGAAAGCGGCAGGCGGTAAAGGCGCATCGCCTCGATGATCTCAAGCCCCTTGTTCATCAGCGTCGCGCTGTCCACCGTGATCTTCGCGCCCATCGACCAGTTGGGGTGCCTGAGCGCGTCCGCGCGGGTCTTGCCCGCCAGCTCCTCATACGAAAGCCCGTAAAACGGCCCGCCGGAGCAGGTCAAGATCAAGCGCTTGATCTCGCCGCGGCCGCGGCAGCCCTGCAAGCATTGAAAAATCGCGCTGTGCTCGCTGTCCACGGGCACGATCTCCGCGCCGCAGCGGTCCACGGCGTCCATGACCAGCTCGCCGGCGCACACCAGCGTCTCCTTGTTGGCAAGCGCGATGCGTTTTTTCTTTTCGATGGCGGCAAGCGTCGGCTCCAGCCCGATCATGCCCACCACGGCGGTCACAAGCGTGTCCGCCTCGTCGATGGTCGCGGCGGCGAGAAGCCCCTCCATGCCGCTCATGACCTCGGTTTTCGTATCCGCGAGGCGCTTTCGCAGCTCGCTTGCCGCCGTCTCGTCATACAGCACGGCAAGACGCGGGGAGAATTCCCGCGCCTGCCGTTCGATCAGATCGACGCTCCGGTTCGCCGTCAGCGCCGCGACCTTCAGCCCCAGCTCACGCGCCACTTCAAGGGTCTGGCGGCCGATGGAGCCGGTGGAACCGAGTAAAGCGACAGTCCTTGTCATATCAGATAAATCCTAAGCTCACAAAGAAATAAACCACCGGCGCGATAAAAAGCGTCGAGTCAAAGCGGTCAAGCACCCCGCCATGCGTCAGGAACAAATGGCTGTAGTCCTTCACGCCCGCCTCACGCTTGATGAGCGAGGTGGACAGGTCGCCAAGCTGTCCGAGCAGGTTGGCGGCGGCGCCGGCGCACAACAGCCGCAGGTAATCGGGCGTATAGCCCAACCACGCCCTGCCGATCAGGCTGAGGGCCAAAAGCCCCAGCACCGAGCCGAGGATACCGCCCCAGAAGCCCGCCCAGGTCTTGTTCGGGCTGACCGGCGTCAGTTTTTTATTGCCGAACCACTTGCCAAAGTACATCGCCAGCGCATCCCCCGCAAAGGCAACGGTGAACGGCGTGAGAACATAAAGGCGGCCGTAGGTCTCGTGCATCCGCAGCAGCACGATACAGCTGTACATCATCGGAAACGCGACGCCGCCGACGACGGCGGTCGCGACCGTGGAAAACGGCACGGCGTTTTCTCTGCCGTAGGTGACGACCGCAAGGAAAAACAGGATCGTCACCAGGAGCCAAGGCCACGTCCAGATCAGATCAAACGGATCGTG
>CACZCL010000110.1:6090-11189 GCA_902779695.1 Oscillospiraceae bacterium
GTCCCAACCAGCATGACGGCGGTTGTGATCGTCACCGCGTACACAGGCTTCGATACGTTCTTCCCCGCGACGTGCAGCAGCTCGTACGCCGCGACGCCCGCAATGGCGCAGACCAGTATCGCCGTCGCCCACGGCGGGCACGCCAGCAGCACCGCCAGCAGAAGCGGAATGCCGACCACGGCGACCAACCATCGTTGTTTCATAGGAATACTCTCACTTTTTCGTACTTAGCCCGCCGAAGCGCCTGTCGCGCGTCCGATACCACGCGAGCGCCCTGTCCAGCTCTTCCCTTCCGAAGTCCGGCCAGAGCGTGTCGGTGACATAGATCTCGCTGTAGGCGCACTGCCAGAGCAGGAAATTGCTCACGCGCAGCTCGCCGCCCGGGCGGATCAGAAGCTCCGGATCGGGCAGCCCCGCCGACCAGAGATACTCCGGGAACGCCGCCTCTGTCAGTTCGTCCGGCGACCTCCGCCCCGCGACGCAGTCCCGCGCGAACCGCCGCGCGGCGCGCACGATCTCGTCGCGCCCGCCGTAGTTGAGGCAGATGTTCGCCTGAAAGCCCGTGATATGGCGCGTCAGCTCGTCGGTCTCCTCGATCAGCGCGCGCAGCTTGGGCGAGAGCACGCTCACGTCGCCGAGGAAGCGCAGGCGGATATTGTCCCGCGCCATGGTCTCCACGCTCTCGCGCAGATACTCGTCGAGCAGGCCCATGATCGCGTCGACCTCGCCCTTCGGGCGCTTCCAGTTCTCCGTTGAGAAGGCGTACACCGTCAGATAGTCTATGCCGAGATCCTTGCAATACGTCGCGATGGTGCGAAAATTTTCCGCGCCCGCCTTGTGCCCCGCCGTGCGCGGCAGTCCGCGCCGCTGCGCCCAGCGGCCGTTTCCGTCCATGATGACGGCAACATGACGAGGCAGGACGGATGTCTCCGCCTGCCCCGCCTGCGTCTGAGAAAACAGCGCCATCAGACCGCCATAAGCTCCTTTTCCTTCTTTTCCAGAAGCGCGTCCAGCTCCTTGCACATATCGTCGGTGAGCTTCTGGAGATCCTTTTCGGCGATCTTGTAGTCGTCCTCGGTGATCTCGGACGCCTTCTGCTGCTTTTTGAAGTTCTCCATCGCGTCGCGGCGGATGTTGCGGATGGCGACCTTGCCGCCCTCGGCGTACTTGCGGATCTGCTTGACCAGCTCCTTGCGGCGCTCCTCCGTCAGCTGCGGGAAGGCAAGACGGATGGACTTGCCGTCGTTTTGCGGGTTGATGCCGAGGTCGGATTCCTGGATCGCGCGCTCGATCAGCTTGAGAGCGCCCGTATCCCACGGCGTAACGACCAGCTGGCGCGGGTCGGGCGAGGCAATGGACGCGATCTGATGGATCGGCGTCGGGGTCCCGTAATAGTCGACCGTGATGCGGTCGAGCACGGCGGCGTTGGCACGGCCCGCGCGCACGGCGGCAAAATCCGCCGTCACGGAGTCGATGCTCTTTTTCATGCGGTCGGAGTAGTCCTTGTAGTCTTCCTTGTTCATGGGTGTGCCTCCTCATCGAATTCCGGCGTCCGCCGCCGGTCCGGTCCAGATGGAATCATTATAACCGCTCACGCGGAAAAAGGCAAGTCATTCAAACGCGAAGAGGTTCAGCCCCACGTCCTCGCTGAAGCGGCGCTCCACCCTGCCGAGAATGAGCGTCACGACCATCTCGCACGTGGCGCTGACGACCGCGCGGTTCAAGTGTCCGCCCACGGCGCGGCCCGTATCGTCCGCGGCGCAGAGGTGCAGATGCCCGTAATAGGCGCCGTCCTTCGTGGTGATCGTGCCGCTGAGCGAGGCGATCTCCCAAACGCCTGAAAAGCTGTTGGAGCGGTACTGCCGCGTTTCGGTGTCGAACGCGCCGACCGTAAAGTCGTTGATCGCGCCGATCGCCTGCACGGAGGCGAGCCTGACGCCCTCCTTCTCGGCGAACGCCTTCACCTGCTCCGTGATCTCCTCTCCCCGGTCGATCCGGATCACGTAGGTGTGTCCAAATCTGCGATACTCCATTGTTTTCCTCCCTTTCCGCTCACTGCATCGGCTCGATCGCCGCGATGTCGTAGGGCGTGGTCTGATAGACATAGTAGTTGAGCCAGTTCTGATACAGCAGGCTCGCGTGGCTGCGCCAGGTGACAAGCGGGGCGCGCGTGTCGTCGTCGTCCGGGAAATAGCGCTCCGGGATGCGCGGCGCAAGCCCGAGCCCCTTGTCGCGCAGATACTCTTTTTTCAGCGTGTCGGCGTCGTATTCCGAGTGTCCGGTGATGAACACCTGCCGCCCGCCGTCGGTCATCATGACGTAGACGCCGGCTTTTTCCGACGAGGCGAGAATGCGCAGCTTCGCGCACTTTTCCACGTCCTCGCGCAGCACTGTCGTATGGCGGGAGTGCGGCGCGAGAAACACGTCGTCAAAGCCGCGCAGCAGCATCGAGGAGCGGCGCTCGACCCTGTGCTCGTAAATGCCGGAGAGCTTCTCCGGCAGCAGATGCTTGGGGATGCCGTAATGATAGTAGAGCGCCGCCTGCGCGCCCCAGCAGATGTGGAACGTGGAATGCACGTGCGTCTTGCTCCACTCCATGATGCGGCACAGCTCCGGCCAATACTCGACCTCCTCAAACGGCAGCTTCTCCACCGGCGCGCCGGTGATGATCATGCCGTCGAAATTGCGGTCTTTCACGTCGTCGAAGGTGGCGTAAAACTTGAGCATGTGCTCCGGCGGGGCGTTTTTCGCCTCGTGGCTCGCGGTCTGCATCAGCTCCAGCTCCACCTGCAGCGGCGTGTTTCCCAAAAGCCGCGCGAGCTGCGTCTCCGTTTCGATCTTCGTGGGCATCAGGTTGAGCAGCAGCACCTGCAGCGGGCGAATGTCCTGCGTCATGGCGCGCGTTTCCGTCATGACGAAAATGTTTTCGTCCGCGAGCGTCCGCGTGGCCGGCAGGTCGTTCGGAATTCGAATGGGCATGGCGATTTGCCTCCTTTTTGCGAGTTATGCGAGCGCCTGCTCGATGTCGGCGATCAGGTCGCCGGCGTCTTCCAGGCCGCAGGAGTAGCGCACAAGATCCGGCGAGACGCCGGCGGCGGCAAGCTCCGCGTCGCTCATCTGCCGGTGGGTCGTGCTGGCGGGGTGCAGGCAGCAGGTGCGCGCGTCCGCGACGTGCGTTTCGATGGCGGCGATCTTCAGCCGGCCCATGAAACGCTCCGCCGCCTCGCGTCCGCCCTTCACGCCGAAGCTCACGACGCCGCAGGTGCCCTCCGGCATATACTTTTGCGCAAGCGCGTGGAACTCGTCGCCCGGCAGCCCGGGATAGCGCACCCACGCGACCTTGTCGCTCTCGGAAAGATAGCGCGCCACGGCGAGAGCGTTTTCGCAGTGCCGCTTCATGCGCACGTGCAGGCTCTCCAGCCCCAGGCCGAGCAAAAAAGCGTTCTGCGGGGACTGGATCGAGCCGAAATCGCGCATGAGCTGCGCGGTCGCCTTGGTGATGAACGCGCCCGCAAGGCCGAAGCGCTCGGTATAGGTCACGCCGTGGTAGCTCTCGTCCGGGGTGCAGAGCCCGGCGAACTTCTCGGGCCAGCGCGTCCAGTCGAATTTGCCGGAATCGACGATCGCGCCGCCGACGCCCGCGCCGTGTCCGTCCATATACTTCGTCGTCGAATGCGTGACGATATCCGCGCCCCACGCGAACGGACGGCAGTTGACCGGCGTCGCGAAGGTGTTGTCGACGATCAGCGGCACGCCGTGGGCGTGCGCGGCGTCGGCAAAGCGCTCGATATCCAGCACGGTGAGCGCGGGGTTTGCGATGGTCTCTCCGAACACCGCCTTCGTGTTCGGGCGGAACGCCGCGTCCAGCTCCTCGCGCGAGCAGTCGGGCGAGACGAAGGTGAACTCGACGCCCATCCGCTTCATCGTGACGGCGAAAAGGTTGAACGTGCCGCCGTAAATGCTCGACGAGCTGACGACGTGGTCGCCGCACCCGGCGATGTTGAACACCGCGTAGAAATTCGCCGCCTGCCCCGAGGAGGTCAGCATCCCCGCCGTGCCGCCCTCCAGCGCGGCGATCTTCGCCGCGACGCAGTCGTTCGTCGGGTTTTGCAGCCGCGTGTAGAAATAGCCGTTGGATTCCAGATCGAACAGCTTCGCCATCTCCGCGCCGGTCTCATACCGGAAGGTGGTGCTCTGTATGATTGGTATTTGCCGCGGCTCGCCGTTTTTCGGCGTGTAGCCGCTTTGAACGCATTTGGTCCCGATCCCCTGTTCCGCCATAGCCTGCCTCCCAAGTCGATTTTGTATCAGTATAAAACGATTTCCTCCGCTTGGCAAGCTTTTTCCGTCCGCCGCCGGTTCCGGGCGCGTCCGGCGCGCGGTTTCGGAGACCGCCGCATCCGCTCCCGCCGTTTCTTTTTTCTTTTTTCGCAAAAAAATGTTTTACATATTCAAAATTTGTGATATACTTTTAGATTGATAGAGACTGACAGGCGGACAGAATCGCCTGCGGGCAGGTGATTGCAGTTGTACCTCGGCAGCGTCCGCTTTTTCAAAAACCTCATCTTTCTCACGGTCTGCATCCTGATCCTGATCCCGACGCTGCTCGCGGTAAAGTATTATCGTCAAAGCGTAACGCTTTCCGAGCAAACGCAGGTGACGGACGACAACGCGCCGCAGCTCGGCTCGCCCGATACGGTGTTTGAGCCGGACGCCTCCCCCGCGGCTCTGTCCGCCGCGCCGGAGGACGCCGCGGAACCGCCGACGGGAGAAGCGGCGGCCAAAAACATCCTTCCCGTTGCGGACCGGCCCGCCTACGAGGACCTCTACCCCGATTTTTACGCTCCCCAGCCTTACGGCGCGTCGGAGCGCGTGGAAAACACGATCTACCTGACCTTCGACGACGGGCCCTCCGACCGGACGGACGAGATTTTGCGGGTGCTTGCCGAAAAGGACGTCAAGGCGACGTTTTTCGTCATCGGGAAATCCGACGCGGCGGATCTTGAGCGGATGCGGCGCATCGTGCAGGCGGGCCACACCATCGGGATGCACTCGTACTCCCACGTTTATTCGACGGTCTACTCCTCCGTGGAGGGCTT
>CACZCL010000111.1 GCA_902779695.1 Oscillospiraceae bacterium
TGCCGTCCAGCAATCCGCCTTCGCCACTGGTGTTCCTCCTAATATCTACGCATTTCACCGCTACACTAGGAATTCCGATTGCCCCTCCGGTACTCAAGATATACAGTTTCAAGTGCAGTTCAGGGGTTGAGCCCCTGATTTTCACACCTGACTTGCACACCCGGCTGCACGCCCTTTACACCCAGTAAATCCGGACAACGCTTGCCACCTACGTATTACCGCGGCTGCTGGCACGTAGTTAGCCGTGGCTTATTCTAGGGGTACAGTCTTCTCCTCTTCCCCCTTAAAAGAAGTTTACAACCCGAAAGCCTTCTTCCTTCACGCGGCGTTGCTGGGTCAGGCTTGCGCCCATTGCCCAATATTCCCCACTGCTGCCTCCCGCTTGGTGGGCCGTTACCTCACCAACAAGCTAATCAGACGCGAGGCCATCTCAGAGCGATAAATCTTTGGCGTGTGGGAGATGTCCCCCTCACGCTTCATGCGGTATTAGCAGCCGTTTCCGGCTGTTGTCCCCCTCTCCAAGGCAGGTTCCTCACGCGTTACTCACCCGTCCGCCACTTTCCTCACGTTCCGTTGTCCGAAAACTCCTTCCCGTGATTCTCGTTCGACTTGCATGTGTTAAGCACGCCGCCAGCGTTCGTCCTGAGCCAGGATCAAACTCTCAATAAAATCGTATCCTAACGGCTTCCGCCGTTAAAACCGTTTATCGAGCTATTTGTCATAGCTTCATTGCTTCCCGGGCTTTTTGCGATGCGGTCTCCCGCATCGCTTTCCGGTGCTTTTGTCTTTTCTTCGTTGTTTAATTTACAAGGTGCGCGCTCCCAACCGCGGAACAGTCGCTACTATACACGCTCTCTTTTGATTTGTCAACACCTTTTTCGACTTTTTTCTCGGTTTGTGCAAAAGAGGCAAAAACCCGTCGACATAACTTGTCTTGCCTATGCCGAAATAGACATCGTTTCTTGTGCATTTCCGCCAACGCAGACATTCTTCCGCTTGTCAAGCGTCCGGACGGGTGTTATACTGGTCAAAAGGCTGCCGAAGCCTTATCACAAATGAAACGGGGGCGTTTCCATGACGGCTCTCCACACATTGAAGGAATACATCGACGCGCTGAAGGACGCCGGGCTGCTCGTCGCGTCCACCGTGACCGACGCGCAGGCGGTCGTCGACTGCTTCAGCTACGACAACCGCACGGTCTCCGGCACGGCGCTGTTTTTGTGCAAGGGCGCGCACTTCAAGGAGGCGTATCTGCGCGACGCGCTCGCCCGGGGCGCGGTTGCTCGTGAGTGATATCCGCCACGCGCTCGTCGTGCTGGGGCGCCTGTACTACAATAATGTGACGGACCGGCTCGTCACCGTCGGCATCACCGGCACCAAGGGCAAAAGCACGACCGCGTACTATATGCGCTATATCCTCAACGACTGGCTCTCCGGGCAGGGCAAGCCGGACTGCGCGCTGATCTCGTCCATCGACACCTACGACGGCGTCGTGAGCGAAGAGTCGCACATCACGACGCCGGAAGTGCTGGAGCTGTACCAACACTTTCAAAACGCCTGCGACAGCGGCATCACGCACCTGGTGATGGAGGCGTCGAGCCAGGCGCTCAAATATGGGCGCGTGCGCGGCATGACCTTCGACGTGGGCGCTTTTCTCAACATCGGCGAGGATCACATCAGCCCCATCGAGCATCCGGATCTTGAGGACTACTTCGCTTCCAAGCTGAAAATCTTCGACCAGTGCCGCGTGGGCTGCGTCAACGCCGACGCCGAGCGTGCGGAGCGCGCCGCCGCCTACGCCGCGGAGCGCTGCCGTCTCGTCACCTTCGGCTCGCACGAGAGCGACACGGTGTACTGCGAGCGCGTGGAAAAGCGCGCCGACGGCATCTATTTCACCGTGCGCTCCCCCTGGTACAACGGCGAGTTCTCCATCACGATGCCGGGGCTGTTCAACGTGCAGAACGCGCTGGCGGCAATAGCGATGTCGGCGGCGCTCGGCGTCCCGGAGGAGAGCGTCCGCCGCGCGCTGCGCGTCGCGCGGGCGAGCGGACGGATGCAGGTGTACGAAAGCCGCGACAAGAACGTGACCGTCATCGTCGACTACGCGCACAACCGCATGAGCTTCGACGCGCTGTATCGCTCGACCCGGGCGGAATATCCCGGAAAATCCATGATTTCCATTTTCGGCTGCCCCGGCTCCCACGCGCTGCAGCGGCGGCGCGACCTCGGCGAGCTGAGCGGGCGGAACTGCGACTTCGTCTATATCACGGAGGAGGACAGCGGCGAGGAGCCGTTCGCCCAGATCGCCGCCGACATCGAAAAGCACGTCGCCTGCCCGCATCTCGTGCTGGAGGACCGCGACGAGTGCATCCGCCGCGCGATTTTGGAGCAAACCGGGCCGCGGGTCATCCTGCTCACCGGCAAGGGCGAGGAGGAATATATGAAGCGTGGCAGCGTGTTCGAGCCGTACCCCTCCGACGTGGAAATGACGCAAAAGCACCTCGCCGCTTACGACGAAATACACAAGTGAGGCGCGCCATGACAAAAAAGGACTTTCTTCCCATCATCCTCGGCAGCGACGAGAACGCCTACGGCACGGCGCGGCTTTTCCGCGAGGCGTATGACGTGCGGCCGCTGCTGCTGTGCACGATCCCACTCTCGCCGACGAAGGCAAGCCGGATATTCGATCTTGAGGTCATCGCGGGCTTCGAGCGCGAGGACGTGTTCCCCGGCGCGCTGCTGGCCGTGCTGCGGCGCGAGGCGGCGAAATACGAAAAACTGCTGGTCGTCCCCTGCTCCGATTACTACGCGGGTCTGCTGTGCCGCCATTACGACGGTTTCGAGGGCTTGATCGCGAACCGCTTCAACAGCGAATCGCTGCTGGAGACCTTCGACACCAAGGACCGCTTTTACGCGCTGTGCGAGGCACACGGCATGGATTACCCCAAAACCGCCGTCGCCGCGCCGGAGGAGCGGGAGAGTGTGCTGGCGCGCCTGCCGTTCGACTTCCCCATCGTGGTAAAGCCGGAGAACAGCAACGCCACCGACTATCTCCGCTGCCACTTTGAGGGGCAGAAGAAGGTCTTTTTCTTCGACACGCGGGAGCAGTACCTCGCGATGATCGCGAGCATGAACGGCTCCGGCTACGCGGGCAAGCTCGTGCTGCAGGAGTTCGTCCCCGGCGGCGACGGGGCGATGCGCGTGCTCAACAGCTACTCGGACGCGGACGGTGCCGTGCGCGCGATGTGCCTCGGCAGGCCGGTGCTGGAATACTACGACCCGAAATCCATCGGCAACTACGCCGCCGTCCTCTCCTGCGGCGACGGCGCGCTGTATGAAAAAATGCGCGATTTTCTACAGGCGATCGGCTACGTCGGCTTCGCGAACCTCGACATGAAGTACGACCGCCGCACGGGGCGGTATCTGCTCTTCGAGATCAATCCGCGTCCCGGGCGCAGCAGCTACTTCGTCCGCAGCGCCGGCATCAATCTGATGAAGCTCTTCGCCGACGACGTGGTGTACGGCAGGCGCGGCGGCTGCGTGTGCAACGAGAACGTCGCGCTGTGGTCGAACGTGCCGCGCGGCATCCTGAACCGCTACGTCACCGACCCCGCGCTGCGCGCGGAGCTGGCGCGGCACAAAATGGACCGCACGCTCAAAAACCCCGCGGACCGGAGCCTCGCGCGGCTCTACCACATGGCGCGCGTGGACCACGCACAGTACAAGCTGTTCCGCCAATACTGGTTCGACAAGGAAAAGGAGACGCCGTAAGGCGTCTCCTTTTTGCGTTGTGCCATTCGCCGTTTTTCACGTCAAAAGCGGCTGCACCTGCCGGTCCTCCAGCGCCGCGAGCGCCGTCTCCTCCAGCCGCGCGAAATCGGCGATCAGCGACGTCGGCTTCGCGCTCGCGTTGTCCTGCCCGAAGGGGACGAAAAAGTAATGCTTGCGGTTGAGCAGCGCCGCGATGTTGGGCGCGCTCGCCGCCAGACCGTCGTTGGTCGCCAGCGCGATCACGACGGGCCTGCCGTTGCGCAGGTGCGACTTTGCCGCCATCGTCACCGGCCCGTCGGTGACGCCCGCCGCCAGCTTCGCGAGCGTGTTGCCCGTGCAGGGCGCGATCGCCAGCGCGTCCATCGCGCCGGACGGCCCCAGCGGCTCCGCCTCGACAATCGTGCGCACCGCGCGGCGCCCCGCGAGGCTCTCGACGCGCTCGATCAGGCTCTCCGCCGTGCCGAAGCGCGTGTCGTATTTCGCCGCGTTCTCCGACAGAATGGGGATCAGCTCGTGCCGCTTGGAAAGCTGCTCGTACAGCTTCAATATCTCCGGGTGGTTGCAAAACGATCCGCAGATCGCAAAGCCAAGCTTCATGCTCCTTCCTCCTTCCAAATCCGATACAGCGCCCGCCGCAGCGCGTGCGCCGCCGTCTCCGGCGCGACCTTTCCCGGCAGGCCGCCCGCCTTGACAAGCGTGATTCCCAGCGTCTCCGCCGCCTCCGCGTCGATCCCCGGGCGCGAGGCAAGCTCGATCAGCACGCAGCCGCGCGGCAGCTCCCGCAAAAGTGCTGCGTCCAGCACCGGGGCGGGCACGGTGTTGAACACCGCGCGAAAGCCGCCCAGCTCTCCCGTCAGGCGCCGCGTATGCAGCGGCGCATAGCCCAGCGCCTCCGCCCACGCGAGGCTCTCCGGGCGGCGCGCGGCGACGCTGACCCGCGCGCCCAGCGCAGCCAGATCGCGGGAAAGCAGCTTGCCGATGCGCCCGAAGCCGAGCACGAGGCAGGGCGCGCCGTGCAGCGTCACGCTCATGCGCTCCATTGCCGCGGCGAGGGCGCCCTCCGCCGTCGGCACCGCATTCTCCACCGCCAGCGCCTCATCCTCCATATAATCCGTCAGGCGCAGGCCGTGCCGTTCCGCCGCCTCGCGCGCCGCGGCGGACGCCGCGCCGGCGTAGACGCGCTGTCCCGCGCGCAGGCGGGGCCAAAGCTCCGACAGCGGCATCCCCGTCCCGTTCAGCGTCCCATCCTTTTCCAGCGGCGCGGGCAGCACGAGGCGCGGCGCCTCCATCGCCTCGCTCGGGCGCGTTTCGCCCGGCGCGCCCGCGAGGCACCACGAGCGCACCGCCCAGCCGTCCCGCGCCAGCAGCGACGCGAGATACGCCATCCGCGCGTCCCCGCCAAGAAACCCAACCGTTTCCGTATCGCATCACCTCTCCCCATACTATGGCGCGCCGCCGCGCACGGTGATTGCGAAATCGCCGGAGCTGTGGTAAAATACTTGCTGACGTTCGCTCCACCCTTTCTTCGACGGAGGTGACACATGCGCTATCCGTATCTTCTCTTCGACGCGGACAACACGCTTTTCGACTTCGACCGCGCCGTGCGCTACGCCTTCGACGCCTCCTGCCGCGCCGTGGGGCTTCAAAGCTCGGACGAGCTGCTCAGGCGCTACAGCGCCCATAACGACGCCTGCTGGCTCATGTTCGACCGGGGCGAGGCGAGCAAGGAATTCATCCTGATCGACCGCTTCCGCCGCTTCTTCGCGGAGCTTGGCGTCGACGCCGACCCGGAGGCGGCGAACCGGGCGCATCTGGAAACGCTGGCGGTCTGCTCGTTCCCGACGGCGCACTCCGTCGAGGTCTGCCGGACGCTGGCGCGGACGCACCGGCTGTTCCTGATCACGAACGCGGTGGCGTCGGTGCAGCGCGGCCGCCTCGCGCGCGCCGAGATCAAGCCCTATCTGGAAGCGGCGTTCATCTCCGAGGAGGCGGGCGCGCAGAAGCCGACGGCGGCGTATTTCGACTACGTTTTCGCCCATGTCGATGGCATCACGCGCGAAAACTGCCTCGTCGTCGGCGATTCGCTCAGCAGCGACATCCGCGGCGCGAACAACTACGGACTCGCCTGCTGCTGGTACAATCCCAAGCGCCTGCCGAACCCGGAGGGCCTGCGCGTCGATTATGAGATCACCGATCTGCGCGCGCTGTACGACATCGTATGAACGGGCAAAAACGGGAGCCCGGGCATTGCGCCCGAGTTCCCGTTTTTTCTTTTCAGGCTTCCGCGCCGCGTCAGGGCGCGGCGGGCTCGTCGATCTCGCGCGTGGCGTAGGCGTTGAGCGACCAGTCCGCGCGCACGCCCGCAAGGTACTCGTAATAGCCCTGCGCGCCGATCATCGCGCCGTTGTCGCCGCAAAGCGAAAGCGGCGGTACGTAGAGGCGGCAGCCCGCGCCGTCGCAGGCTTTTTGCAGGTCGGCGCGCAAAAAGGAGTTCGCCGCGACGCCGCCCGCCGCCACGATCACCCGCCGTCCGCGGCGCTGCGCCGCCAGAAGCGTGCGCGGCACCAGCTCGTCGGACACCGCGCGCGTGAAATCGCGCGCCAGCGCCGCGCGGTCCAGCGGCGCGCCGGTCTGCTCCGCGTTGTGGGCGATATTGACCACCGCGGTCTTGAGGCCGGAAAAGCTCATATCCAGCTCGTGCCCCTCGATCCGCGCGCGCGGCAGCTCGTAGACGCCGCCCTCGCTCTGCCGCGCAAGCTCGTCCATCGGCTTTCCGCCGGGGTACGGCAGCCCCAGCACGCGCGCCGCCTTGTCGAAGCACTCGCCCGCCGCGTCGTCCCGCGTCGCGCCGAGGAGCCGGAAATCGGTGTAATCCGCGACGTCGACGAGCAGCGTGTTCCCGCCCGAGGCGCACAGCGCGAGAAACGGCGGCTCCAGCTCCGGAAACGCGAGGTAGTTCGCCGCGATGTGCCCGCGGATGTGGTGGACGGGGATCAGCGGCACGCGCAGCGCATAGGCGACGGACTTCGCGAAGTTCAGCCCCACCAGCACCGCGCCGATCAGCCCCGGCGCGTAGGTCGCGGCGACGGCGTCTACGTCCCCTTTGGCGACGCCCGCGTCCGCCAGTGCCCGGTCGCACAGCGCCGCGATGCACTCCACATGCTTGCGCGAGGCGATCTCCGGCACCACGCCGCCGTAGAGCGCGTGCATATCCGCCTGCGACGCGACGGCGTCGGAGAGGATCCTTCTCCCGTCCTCGACGACCGCGACGGCGGTCTCGTCACAGGAGGATTCAAACGCCAGTATCTTCATTCGCCCTCCGCTTCCTTCCGCCCCAGCCAGGGGGTCTTTTCCGGCACGCCCATCGACGGCTCCCACGGGATCTGAATGTATTTCTCGCACGCCGCACACGGCAGCGAGCTTCGATAGGTCGCCGCGTGCGCCGCGGCGAGCGCCCGCTCGTCCGCCGCCTGTTCCGCCCAGTACAGCGTGTGGTACGGCACACCGAACACGCAG
>CACZCL010000112.1 GCA_902779695.1 Oscillospiraceae bacterium
GGCGGCTGACGGAAGACTGCTGCTGTTTCGCCGTTGCGTTCTGCTCCCGCGGCAGGCGCGGCGGGATCGGGGAACGCCGTTCCGAACGCAAAAAGCGCAGCGGCAGCGGTAAGCGAGGCTTGGCGTATCGAACGGAAGCGCCGGAAACGTCGGCGCGGCATTGCGTGAACGGGGACGCTTTTTCCTTCTACGGAAGTCTGAAACCATTTCTTCCTTTTGGCAAGACAAAAGGAAGAAACGGTGTCAGGACGCACTCCCGCAGCGGTAGCGGTAAGCGAGGCTTGCCGTCTCGAACGGAAGCGCCGGGAACCTTGGCGCAACGCGGCGCGAGCGAGGGCGTCTTTCTCTTTTGGGGAAGTCTGAAACCGCGTTTTCTCTTTCGCAAGAGAAAGAGAAAACGCGGTGTCAGGCCGCGTCCCCGCCGCCGGAGGGCGGCGCTTTACCCCATGCTTCCGTACATCGAGAACATCGCGCTGTACATCGCGATGACGACGAAGCCCGCCACCACCGCGATGATAATGAGCATCGCCGGCTCCATCATGGCAAGCGCCTTCTGCGTGGCGTCGTTGAGCTCCGCGTCGTAAAACTCCGCGATGGTGCCGAGCGTGCTCGCCAGCTCGCCCGTGTTCTCGCCGACGCCCACCATATCCACCAGAATGTCGGGCATGACCGCCTGCTCGCGCATGGAATCGCCCAGCGTGCGCCCGACCTCCAGCTCGCCGGAGAGCTTGCCGGTCTCCCGGCTGATGTAATAGTTGCTGATCGTGCGCGCTGTAATGTTGACCGCCTTTACAAGCGGAAGCCCCGCCTCCAGCATGGAGGTCATGGAGTTGGCGAACTCGCTCGCCGCAGTGAGCAGCGAGATATTGCCGAACACCGGCAGCTTGAGCACGAGCTTCGCGACGTTCAGCCGTCCCTCCTCCGTATGGCTGTACGCCTTGAAGGCGAGGAACAGCGCCGCGAAAACGCCGATGATGACCAGGATGTACTTCTGGAAAAAGCCCGAAATGCCGAGCAGCAGCCGCGTCGAGAGCGGCATCTGGCCGCCGCCCTCGGCAAACACCGCCGCGAACACCGGCACCACCTTCACCAGCAGCACGATCACGACCACGACGGTCAGCGCGAGCACGAACAGCGGGTACGCCATCGCGCCGCGCACCTTCGCCTGCATCTTCGTCTGCTTGTCGAAATGCTCGTGCATCGTCTCGAACGACCGGTCCAGGCTGCCGGACTCCTCGCCGGCGCGCAGCGTTTCGACGAACGTGGGCGGCAGGAATTTGCCGCCGTGCTCCTCGAACGACGCGGACAGCGTGCGTCCGCCCTCCACGTCCGAGGCAATGAGCATCAGCATCCGCTTGAGCTTCTTGTCCGCCGTCTTGTCCGCGATCAGCTGCACCGCGCGCGCCAGCGGCACGCCCGCCTTCAGGATGATCGCGAACTGGCTGCACATGACGGTGAACGCCTTCGCGTTCAGCCGTTCGGAGGAAAGGTCGAGGCTGAACAGCCCGCCGCTCTTCTCGCTCACGTCCGTGAGCTTCAAAATGACGCTGCAATTCTCCTTGACGCGCACCGCCGCGTCCATCTCGTTGAACGCGTCGACAATGCCGGTGACCTTCTGTCCGCTGTGGGAAAGCGCCGTATATTTGAACTGCGCCAAGGGCGCTCACCTCCGTTTAGATCGCGTTCTTCTTCACATAGTCGGGGTCATGCGCGTAGTGCAGGGCGACGGTGCGCTCCACCTGCCCGCCGCGCACGAGCTTGACGAGGCACTGGTCCATCGTCTGTCCGCCGATCGCCGCGCTGGTCGCGATGGCGTTGGCGATCTGCGGCGTGTTGCCGCTGCGGATCAGGTTGCGGATGGCGTCGGTCACGATCATCAGCTCGCTCGCCAGCACGCGCCCGCCGCCGCCCTTTTTCGGCATGAGCTGCTGCGTCAGCACCGCCTGCAGCGTCATGGAGAGCTGGAGGCGGATCTGCGTCTGCGCGTCCGCCGGGAACACCTGCACGATGCGGTCCACCGCGTCGGAGGCGCTGCCGGTGTGCAGCGTGCCGAAAACGAGGTGGCCGGTCTCGGCGGCGGTGATCGCGGTTTCGATGGTCTCGCGGTCGCGCATCTCGCCGATGAGGATCACGTTCGGGTCCTCGCGCAGCGAGGCGCGCAGCCCCGCGGCGAAGCTTTCGGTGTCCTTGCCGACCTCGCGCTGGTTGATCGCGCATTTGTCGGGCTTATAGAGGTATTCCACCGGGTCCTCCAGCGTGACGATGTGGTGGTTGTAGCGGTGGTTGATGTTGTCCAGCAGCGCCGCCAGCGTCGTCGACTTGCCGCTGCCCGTCTCGCCGGTGACGAGGACGATGCCCTTGTGCAGATCGGTCAGCTGCATGACCGCGGGCGGCAGGTTCAGATTCTCCAGCTTGGGGATCTCCTCGCGCAGCAGGCGCAGCGCCAGCGACGGCACGCCCTGCTGCTTAAAGAGGTGGATACGGCAGCGGTTGCCCGCGAAGGTGCCCGCGCCGTCGAACTCGCCCACGCGGTCGAACTCCTCGTAGCGCCGCCCCGCGAGAAACTGCGCCACCGCGATGCAGTCGTCCTGGGTCAAAACCTCGTCCGACATATTTTGCAGCCCGCCGCTCACGCGGTACTTCGGGGGCAGGCCGCAGATGAGGTGGATATCGGAGCCGCCGTCCGCCTTTGCCTTCGCAACCAGCTCTTCAATGGTCATCATATCAGTTGTTCCGCCTTCCCTACTATATTTTCCGCCGCGCGTCATTCCTCGTTCACGACGCGCAGCACCTCTTCGCCCGTCGTCACGCCCTCGCGCAGCAGGCGCATGGCGTTGTCGTGCAGGGACACGAAGCCCTCGGACTGCCTGAGCTCCGCTTCGATGGCGTCGCGCCCGCGCTGCTCGTAGATCATCGTGCGCACCTTCGGCGTGATGGGCAGCATCTCAAACACGGCGATGCGCCCGCGATAGCCCACGTTGTAGCAATCGGGGCAGCCCTCGCCGCGATAGAGCTGGATGTCCGGCTCGTCGTCCAGCCCCAGCTCGTGCCGCTCCTCCTCCGTGGGCGTGTACGCCTTGCGGCACTTGGGACAGATGCGGCGCACGAGGCGCTGGGAAATGACGCCGCGCAGCGCGCTGGCGATGATGTACGGCTCCACGCCGATGTCGCGCAGGCGGTCGATCGAGCCGATGGCGTCGTTGGTGTGGATGGTCGAGAGCACGATGTGGCCCGTGATGGCGGCGCGCATCGCGATGTCCGCGGTCTCGCCGTCACGGATCTCGCCGACGGCGATGATGTCCGGGTCCTGGCGCAGGATCGCGCGCAGGCCGTTGGCGAAGGTCAAGCCCGTCTTGTCGTTGATCTGCACTTGGTTCACGCCGTCGACGTTGTACTCGACGGGGTCCTCCAGCGTCACGAGGTTGACGTCCTCGGTGTTGAGCTGGTTGATCATGGCGTACATGGTCGTGGTCTTGCCGCTTCCGGTCGGGCCGACGAGCAACAGCACGCCGTTGCGCAGCTTGAGCATCTCGTCGTACTTTTCAAGGTCCGAGCCGGAGAGCCCCACCGCCTCCTTCGTCACGCGTCCGCCGGACTTGTCCAGAAGGCGCAGCACGATCTTCTCGCCGTAGACGGTGGGCAGCGTCGAAACGCGCAGGTCGATGCTCTTGTCCTTGACGTTCACGTTGAAGCGGCCGTCCTGCGGCACGCGGCGCTCCGCGATGTCCAGCCCGCTCATGATCTTGATGCGGGAGATCGCCGACGCCTGCACGTCGCGCGGCACGTTGAGGATCTTGCGCATCACGCCGTCGATGCGCATACGCACCAGCAGGTCGCTCTCGCGCGGCTCCAAATGGATATCGCTGGCGCGCTCGGTGACGGCGCGCTCCAAAATCGAGTTCACGAGGCGGATCGTCGGCGCGCTGTTCGCCGGATCGTCGCCCAGGCGCGTGGACACGAACGAGGCGTCCGCCTGCTCCGTGACCTCGCCGGTCGCCGCCGCCTCGCGCTTCATCTCCTCGATCGCCTTCGCGGCGCCCTCGTTGCTGTAGAGCACCTGGATCGCGTGCTCCACGCCGGTCGTGGTCGCCACCAGCGGCACAATGCGCTTTTTCGAGGCGCGCTTCGCCTCCTCGATCGCGTAAAAGTTCAGCGGGTCGCTCATCGCGAGGTACAGCTCGTCCTTGACTGCGCGCACCGGCACGATGCCATACTGCCGGGCGATGCTGCGCGGCAGCGCCTGCGCCATCTCCGTCGGGATCGAGACCTTCGTGAGATCCACGTACTCGATGCCGAGCTGCATTTGCAGCGCCTCGATCAGCTCGTTTTCCGAGATGATGTTGTTTTTGATGAGCACCGTGCCAAGGCGGTCGCTCGTGCCCTTTTGCAGCTCGATCCCGCGCTCCAGATCCTCCTGCGTGATGACTCCCGCGGCGATCAGCAGCTCGCCCAGACGTAATTGCTTCATGTCCCGTCCCCTTCGCAACGCCGAAGCAGGAGGCGCTTCTCCGCGCGGCGTCTCCCGCCGGAATCCCCCACTTTGATAGACTTAATGTACCATAATGCAAGCGCGATTGCAAGCCCTGCAAGAAAAAAAGCAGCTTGCCGGATATTGGTATATCGGGCGTCGGTGTCTTTTTATAGATATCGGCAGCACGCGGCAAAAAATAACGCTTCGCGCGGAAAATGCCTTCCAAAACTTACCGAGCAACACGCCGCATATCGCGCTTTTTCCGGGGCAAGCTATCCGTGCGATACCCAAACGCGCATTTGCGCGATCAAACAACAAAAGGAGTAACGATCATGTCCAGCAAGAACAGCAATCAGATCAACGTCCCCGAGGCGCGCAGCGCCATGGACCAGTTCAAGATGGAGGCCGCCTCCGAGGTCGGCGTCAACCTCAAGCAGGGCTACAACGGCGACCTGACCTCTCGCGAGGCGGGCTCGGTCGGCGGCCAGATGGTCAAGAAGATGAAACCCATACGAAGTGCGAGCTTCGTGCGGGCGGATCGGACAGAGTTGAGTCATGAGAGAAGGGTTACATACCGCGTGGGGCTGGGTGCGTAAGGCGCCTTACCGTTCCAGCAGCCAGTCTACATCCAGCGGCAGCGCCGCAAGCTCGATGTCCGGCTTGACACGCTCGCCGTGGAAGTCGCTGCCACCGGTAATGCGGAGATGATATTTCTCCGCCAGCTGCAGGTAATACGCCTGCTGCTCCGGCGTGAACTTCGGGTAGTAGCACTCGATGGCGTCCAGTCCGTAGCCGACCAGCTCACGGACGATGCCATTGAGTGCTTCGTCGTCCACGCCGATTTGATACGGGTGCGCGAGCGAGACTTTGCCGCCCGATGCCTTGACCGTCTCTACGCATTCACGGGCGGAGGGCTTGCCAAAGTCCATGCGCTCGTGCAGCTCGTCAGTGTCAAGCCACTTGTCAAACGCCGCGCGGTTGGACGCAACATAACCGCGCCGCACCATCGCCTGCGCAAAGTGCGGACGCCCGATCACATCGCCGCCCGCAAAGCTTTCGACCTCGGCGAGGGTAAGCGGCATGTCGTGTTCGCGAAGATAGTCAAGGATAATTTGGTTGCGCCGCTCCCGCCTATGCTTCACGCGCGCGCAAAGCGCGGCAAGCTCCGGCGCGGCGGGATCGTAGGCATAGCCGAGAATGTGAAAGGTGTAGTACTCCTTCGCGCTCAGCTCAACGCCTGGGATCACGCGTACGCCAAGCTGTTCGCCCACCGCCGTCGCCTCCGCTATGCCGTCCGTTGTGTCGTGGTCGGTCAGGGCGAGGGCTTCGATGCCGCGC
>CACZCL010000113.1 GCA_902779695.1 Oscillospiraceae bacterium
TTTTTCGTATGGCAAGCCAAAAAGCCGCAGGAATCCTGTCGGATTTCAAGGATTTTTGGCGCAGTCCAGACGGAAAAGATGCCGTCAGGATGTGCGCGGGGATTTGTTCAGCGCTTCCTTAGGAGTCCAAACGGCCGCCGCGCCCGGCGGATGCGAAGACGCACGCCGAACAAAGACGTCCCCGCGCGCCCGCTTCGCCCTGAATCGCGAAGCGGGCGGCGCCGGCAGCGTCTGTGGCGGGCCGCTATGGACTTTTTCTATGTACTCTGCGGCGTCACGCCCGCAGGGTAAATCGCAACATCAATAATATAGTATATCACAAATGTCAAGCTTTGTATACATTTTTCTGTTTTTTGGAAATGAACAGATTTTGGCTTGTAAGGCGCGGCTTTCTTGTGCTATAATAACCTATCTATAGGCCGCGAAGGGAAAACCGCTTCCGTAAAGGAGACTGATCCGAGTGAGCAAGCGAACCACGAGGCTGGCAGAGCCGAGTATGAAGCTATATTTCATCGCTGCGGTGCTTTTCGTGCTGGCGACGTTTCTGACGCCGATCCCGCGCATCCCGCTGGCGATCGCGGAGAGCGCCGCCATCCTTGCGCTGTATTACATTTTCCAAAACGCCGCGAAAAAGCGCCGCGAGGCGATCCAGCAATATATCGACACCGTGACGGACGACATGACGGCGGCGGGCAAGGGCTCGATGCTCTCCGCGCCGATCGCGATGATGGTGTTCCGCCCGGACACGGAGGAGATCCTGTGGGGGAACGACAGCTTCCGCGAGCTGACCGGCGTGCGGGAAAGCGCCTTTGAGACCCGGCTGGAGGACGCGCTGCCGAGCTTTTCCTACCGCTGGCTTCTGGAGGGCAAGAGCGAATCGCCGGAGACGGTGGTCGTGAACGAGCGGCACTTCCATATCTACGGCTCCCTCAGCCACCCGAGCGGCACCCGCCGCAGCACGCTCATCGCCACGACCTACTGGTTCGACGTAACCGAGGCGGACAGCCTCCGCGCCGAGAACGAGAGGAACAAGCCCATCGTCGGCATCGTCATGGTCGACAACTATGAGGAGCTGATGAAAGCCGGCACCGAGGCGTCGCGCGCCGCGCTTCTCGCGCGCATCAACGAAAAGCTCAACGCGTGGCTGGAGGGGACGGAGGCGCTTTTCTGCCGGCTGGACCGCAACCAGTATCTGTTCGTCGTCTCCAACGAGCGCTACGCCGCGATGGCGGCGGCGAAGTTTTCCGTGCTGGACACGGTGCGCGAGATCGTGACGGAGGACGGCGTCGCCGCGACGCTGTCCATCGGCGTCGGACGGGACGCGGAAAATTTTGCCGCGCTGTACCGGTACGCGTCGCTGTCGATCGAGATGGCGCTCTCCCGCGGCGGCGATCAGGTCGTCGTGCGCAACCAGCTTGATTTCGAGTTCTACGGCGGCAAGACGCAGGCATCGGAAAAGCGCACCAAGGTCAAGTCGCGCGTGATGGCGAATTCGCTGGGCGAGCTGATTTCAGACGCCTCGCAGGTCTTTATCATGGGGCACAAGCACGCGGACATGGACGCCGTCGGCGCGGCGGCGGGCGTGGCGTGCATCGCGCGCAAGCGGGGCAAAAAGGCGCACATCGTCATCGACATGGCGAACAACGCCTCCGAGGCGGTGCTCGCGAAGCTGCGGGAGCTGCCGGAGTACGCGGACACCTTCCTCAGCGGCAACGACGCGTTCATCATGGCGCGCTCGGGCGCGCTGCTCGTCGTCGTCGATACGAACCGCCCCGATTTCGTCGAGTCGGAGGCGCTGCTGGACGCCTGCAACCGCGTCGCGGTCATCGACCATCACCGCCGCGCCGCGAGCTATATCGAGTCCGCCGCGCTCAACTTCCACGAGCCTTACGCCTCCTCCGCCTCCGAGCTGGTGACGGAGCTGCTGCAATACCTCGTCGAGCCGGGGGACCTGCTGCGCGCGGAGGCGGAGGCGCTGCTGGCGGGCATGGTGCTCGACACGAAGAACTTCACGCGCCGCACCGGCGGACGCACCTTTGAGGCGGCGGCGTTTCTCCGCCGCGCCGGCGCGGATACCGCCGACGTGCAGCGCCTGTTCCAGGGGAATCTGGACGAGATGATCGAGCGCTACAACATCATCCGCCACGCGGAGATGTATCACGACGACATCGCCATCGCCGCCGTGGAGGAGGAGATCGACCGCGTGACCGCGGCGAAGGCGACGGACGAGCTGCTGACGCTGCGGGGCGTGCGCGCGTCCTTCGTGCTGTTCAAGCGCGGCTCGGGGGTCAACCTCTCCGCGCGCTCGCTGGGCGAGATCAACGTGCAGCTCATCGCGGAAAAGCTGGGCGGCGGCGGCAATTCGACTACCGCGGGCGCGCAGATCGCGGACGGGACGGTGGACGCCGTGCGGGAGCAGCTCATCGCCGCCATCGACGCGTATCTGGAGGAATAGCGCGCGGGGAAGGGAACCAAACATCAGTCGCGATCGTGTTTCGCGGGCAAAAAAGGAGAAAAAGCATGAAGGTCATTTTACAGCAGGACGTCAGGGGACAGGGCAAGAAGGGCGAGCTGATCGACGCCGCCGAGGGCTACGCGCGCAACTATCTGCTGCCGCGCAAGCTGGCGGTGCCCGCGACGCCCGACGCCATCAACACCATGAAGCTCAAGGACGCCGCGCGCCGCAAGGAGGCGGCGGCGAACCGCGCCGCCGCCGTCGAAACGGCGGATAAGCTGCGCGGCAAGACCGTCCGCGTCGCGGCGAAGGGCGGCGCGGGCGGCAAGCTGTTCGGCGCCGTCACGGGCAAGGAGATCGCGGAGGCGCTGCGCGCGCAGCTCGGCGTAGAGGTCGCGAAGCAGCAGCTGGCGCTTGAACCGATCAAGACCTTCGGCGCGCATGAGGTCAAGGCAAAGCTCGGTTACGAGGTCAGCGCGAATTTTTCGGTTGAAGTCTCCGAGGAGGCTTGAGCCGTGACCGGGGCGGGCGCCGGCCGCGCGCCCCGGCAAACCGGAGACTCCGAATCTCACCGATCTGCGAGGCCGCTATGGACGAGGAACTCTTATACCGACAGATGCCGCACAGCCTGGAGGCGGAGCAGGCGGTGCTCGGCTCGATGCTCATTGACGCGAACTGCGTCAAGGACGTGATGGAAAAGCTGCGCCCGGAGGATTTCTACCTCCGCCAGAACCGCGAGGTCTTTGAAACGATCCAGTCGATGTTCCTCTTCAGCCGCCCCATCGACGCGCTGACCGTCGTGGGCGAGATGGAGAAGAACGGCACCTTCGACGCCGCCACGACGCGCGCGTATCTCGCGGAGCTGATGGAGGTCACGCCCACGAGCGCGAACGTCATGGAATACGCCGACATCGTGCTCGACAAGGCGCTGCTGCGCGCCGTTGCCGCCGCCGCGGGCGAGATCACGGCGATGGTGCAGGCGGGCGAGGGCGGCGCCTCTGCGGTGCTGGAGGCGGCGGAGCAGAAGATCTACGCCGTGCGCCGCGGACGCAGCGCGCAGGATATGGAGCGCATCGGCCCCGTGCTGCAGGGCGTGCTGGATCACCTTGCCGAGCTTTCCGCCGCCGGCGGAAAGCTTCAGCCGGGCCTTCCGATCGGCTTTTCCGGCATCGACGAAAAGACCGCCGGCTTCGGCGACAGCGATCTGGTGCTGCTCGCCGCGCGCCCCGGCATGGGCAAGACGAGCCTTGCGCTCAACATCGCGCTCAACGTGGCGAAAAGCAGCGGCCGCGCCGTCGCGGTGTTCTCGCTGGAAATGTCGCGCGAGCAGCTTGTGACGCGCATTTTATCCAACGAGGCGACGGTGGAGAGCCAGCGCCTTCTGACCGGCAACCTGCGCGAGTCGGACTGGGTGCGCATCGCGAACGCCACCGGCGTTTTAAGCCCGCTGGATATCCGCATCGACGACAACCCGCTGCTCACCGTCGCGGACATGAACGCCAAGTGCCGGCGCATCGACAACCTTGCCCTCGTGGTGATCGACTATTTGCAGCTGATGACCTCGGCGGGCGGGGAGACGGCGCGGCGCGGCGCGGAAAGCCGCCAGCAGACGGTCAGCGATATGTCGCGCATGCTCAAGATCATGGCGAAGGAGCTGGGCGTTCCGGTGCTCTGTCTCTCGCAGCTCTCCCGCGCCAACGAAAAGCGCGAGGATAAGCGCCCCATGCTCTCCGACCTGCGCGACTCCGGCGCCATCGAGCAGGACGCCGACATCGTCCTGTTCATCTATCGCGACGATTATTACAAAGAGGATTCCGAGCAGCATAATATTGCCGAATGTATTATTGCCAAGAACCGCCACGGCTCCACGGGCAAGGTCAACCTGACCTGGTCGCCGGAGTATACGACCTTCTCGACCTACGAGGGGCGCTATGACGACGAGGACGAGTAAGCCGCTGGCGGAGGCGGAGGCGCTGGCGGAGCGGTTCGATATGCTGCCGGAGGGCGCGCTGGTGCTGGCGGCGGTCTCCGGCGGAGTGGATTCGATCTCGCTGCTGCACTGGCTGCACGCGCGGGGGACGCCGGTCGCCGCCGCGCATCTGCACCACGGGCTGCGCGGCGCGGCGGCGGACGGGGACGAGGCGTTCGTGCGCGATTTCTGCGCCGCGCGGGGCATCCCCTTTTACGCGGAGCGCGCCGACGTCGGCGCGCTTGCCGCGCGGGAGAAGATCTCCACCGAGGAGGCGGGGCGGCGGGCGCGCTACGACTTTCTGGAGCGCGCGGCGCGCAGCATCGGCGCGCGGCGCATCGCCACCGCGCACCACGCGGACGACAATGCCGAAACGCTGCTGTTCCAGCTCGTGCGCGGCGCGCGCAGCGGCCTCGGCGGGATCGCGCCGGTGCGCGGCGCCTACGTCCGCCCCTTTCTGTCCGTAACGCGCGCGCAGATCGAGGCGTACGCCCGCGAGAACGGCCTCGGCTGCCGCTTCGACGCGATGAACGGCGACGACGCCTTTGCCCGCAATTACATCCGCCACGAGATCATGCCGCGGCTCGCGTCGGTCAACGGCGCGGCGGCGCGGCATCTGGCGGAGGCGGCGGCGCAGCTGCGCGCCGAGGGCGCGCTTCTCGATTCCCTTGCCGCGCAGCGGCTGGAGGCGGGCGGCGCGCGGCTTTCCCCGCGGCGCGCCACGGTGCCGTGCCGGACGGTAAACGACGCGCCGGAGGCGCTGCGCGGGCGGATGCTGCGTTTGCTGCTCGACGCGCTGCGCGTGGGGAAGCGGGACTTCACCGCCCGCCATTACGACGCGCTTGCCGCGCTTTGCGCCAGCGCGTACGGGACGCATCTGGACCTGCCGCGCGGCGTGCGGGCGGAGCGCGCGGGCGGCGTGCTCGCGCTGACGGCGGAAGCGGAGCCTGCAGACCACGAATCATAAATAAAAGAGAGAGGGAGAGACTATGGCAAGAAGCACAATGGATCAGGATCTCGTGCGGGTGCTGTTCAGCGAGGAGCAGATCCGCACGCGCGTACAGGAGCTGGGGGACGAGCTGTTCGACCGCTTCCGCGACAGGAACCCGCTGTTTGTCGGCGTGCTCAAGGGCTGCTTTCTTTTTATGTCGGATCTTATCCGCGCCTGCCAGATCAAAAGCGAGATCGAGTTCATCGCCGTTTCCTCGTACCAGAACGCGTTTGAGAGCAGCGGCAACGTCCAGATCACGCGGGACCTCCAGCACGACATCACCGGTCGCGACCTGATCGTGGTGGAGGATATCCTCGATTCCGGCAACACGCTGTATTTCTTGGTGAATTATTTCA
>CACZCL010000114.1 GCA_902779695.1 Oscillospiraceae bacterium
CCCGCGTTCGCCGGGCGCTCGTCCTCGTCAAAGTCGCCGTCCTCCGGGCGCGCCGGCGGCGTTGCCTGCTGTCCGGGCGTCCCCGCGTCCGCCGCTCGCTCGTCCTCGTCAAAGTCGCCGTCCTCCGGGCGCGCCGGCGGCGTTCCCTGCCGTCCGGGCGTCCCCGCGTTCGCCGGGCGCTCGTCCTCGTCGAAATCGCCGTCCTCCGGCCGCATCGGCGGCGTTGCCTGCTGTCCGGGCGTCACCGCGTTCGCCGCTCGCTCGTCCTCGTCGAAATCGCCGTCCTCCGGCTGCGTCGGCGGCATTGTCTGTTGTTCGGGCGGCCCCTGCTGGATAAACGCCTGCGCCGTTTCCCCGCGCCCGCCGGGGCGCCAGCCCTCGCCGCGGTCGCGCTCATAGCCGAAGCGCCCGGCGCTGACGCGTCTGTCCAGCGCCTGCGCGCGCTCGGCGGGGCTGGTCTCAAAGACGTACGCGGTATAGGCGCCGCCCTGCTCCACGGTGCGCTCGACCGTCCGGCAAAGCGCCGCGCCGCGCCGGGTATCCTCCGCGGTGACGCCGGCCAGCACCTCGCCGCCCTCGTCCTTCAAATAGCCGCGCTCCTGCAGCCGGTCCATGGCGTGGTCGATCGCGTCCTCCACCTTTTTATGGCGCAGCTCGCCGGAGAGGCTGTCCGCCAGCTCCCGCGCGTCGTCGTTCAGCGCCTCCACGGCGATGACCCTGCCGAGGCGGTTGACCGTCAGCTCGATGGAGGAATCCTCCACGTCGAGCGAAACATAGGCGCTCGCCGACGCGCCCATATAGCCGAACGTACCGCCCAGGAGCGCCAGCGCCAGCATCGCCGCCACCGCGCCGCGCATCCAGCGCGGCGATTTCCGCCGCGCCGGGAACATGACGGTTTCCGTCGGAAGCTCGACGCGCTCGCCGACCTCGCCGCTCAGGCGCGCGCGGACGACGGCGCCGTCCTCGCAAAGAACGGCGGCGTATTCGCCCCTGCGCTCCAATATGATCGCCTTCATACCGTGCCCTCCCGCTCGTCCGCGCATACTCACTTCGTCCGGACAAACGCCAGATATCCCGCCAGGATGGGGAAATCCCCGTCCAGGATCTCCGCCCCGGCAATGATGTATCTGCGATGCCGCTCCAGCAGCTTGCGGATCACGCCGCTCGCCTCGCTGAGCTCCTTGATCGGCAGCAGGCGCTTGAGCCGCATCTGCGCCATCAAAAGCGCGCTGGCGATCAGGGTGCGGATCGCCTGCGCGCAGCTTTTTTTCGTTTTCTCCGTCTTGGGCGAGCAGTCCGCGAGATCGAAGAAGGAAAAGCCGTATTCCCGAAGGATCTCCTGCATCTCCGCGATCTCCGCGCGCGCCCTGCTCGCCTCGTCCTCGTCCGGCGCGGCGGCGGCCTCCTCGGCAACGCGCCGCTGCACCTGCAAATTGACGCCGCCCGCCTCCTCCTCGGAGAGCGTCCCGTCAAAGGCGTCTGGCGTCACGCTCAGCTCGCCGGCGCGCCGCCCCTCGGCGCGGAGATAGTCGACGACACGGCGGCGGATGACCATGGCGGCAAGCGCGCGGAAGGAGCCCTTGCCCTCCTCGTAGCTTTGCACCGCCTCCGAAAACGCCATCAGCGCGACGGACCACTCGTCGTCGCTGTCCGTGACGTAGCGGCGCGTCGTTTCCGACGCCACGCGCAGTATCCACGCCCGATTGCTTCCCACCAGCTCGTCGAACTGCCGTTCGTCCGTCTTCGCGGCAAGAACCTGTTGCTCCAGCTCATTCATAGCGGTTTCCCCTTTGCTGCCGCTCTCCGCCGGTCTCCCTTTTCCGCGCGGGCGGCGGGAAACGGCGGTCGCAGTATCCGACAACAGCATACCACAACATGGCAAAAACGGCAAGGGTTCCGCTCTCCCCGCGCGTATCCGCGCGCGAATCGCCGCCTTTGGGAGCGTGCTTCCGCGTTTTTCTCTATCGCTATAGCATTCGTTGAAACTCTCCCGCATTTTGGGGTCGCCATCCGGATCTGATACAATTTTGTTCCGCGGCGAGCGCGAAATACGGGAAACGCCGGATAGCCCCGGCATTTCCGCTGCAGCTCGTCCTTGGTGCGCATCAGCGACTCGTAGTGATGGATCTTGCCAAGGCGGTTATCGTAGATCCCTCGGAAATAGGGAACGACCACGCCGTGCTTAGGCGTCCCGCCTTTAGCATCAAAAAAGGGCAAAGCCGCGCCGCGGGAAAAAGCTTCCCGCGGCGCGGCTCGTCTCCGCTTTCGCCGCCCGCCTACACCGCGTAGGTGTAGCGCTTGAGCTTCGCGATCAGTTCCTTGCGGTCGATGTAGGTGTATTCCTTCCGGTCGCAGTTTTCGATGGCGTTGTCAAACGACTCGATCAGCGCGGCGGGATCCAGCCCGTACTCGCGATAGGCGGACGCCAGCGTATCCCTGGAATCCTTCAGGATGCTGATCACGATCCCGTCCACCGGCACCTTGCCCGCGATGTCCGAGCTTTCCAGAATGTGACTGTTGATGTTCCGCTCCGCGTAATCCAGACGGTTCCTGACCTCCGCCAGCCGGCTCGCCATTTGTTCCTTCTGCATAGCAATCCTCCCCACGTTTTTTGCGCGTTGCCCCGTTTCAATGGAACCAGAGAAGCGTGTTATCCAGCGTCATCAGCCCCCACAGCTCTTCCTCTTCGCCGTCCTCGCCCGCGGCGCGGTAGAACTCGACGTAGATGTTCCTTCCCTCCGCCTGCAGGCAAGCGATCCCGTCGTCGCAGGTCCACGTGAAATCGACGGTCCCGTTCCAATCGGTCAGAGAGCCCGCGCCGTCCGCGTCAAACCATAAAAGCGCGACCTCCAGCGCCCCGTTCTCCGGGTTCGCGTACGGAAGAAGGCGCGTTTCGCCGGACTGCGGATCGACCAGCGCGCAGCCGACCCAGTAGGTGTGCTCCAGCGCTTCGGCGTCGGCGGGCAGCAGCTCCGCCTCCGTTTCGATATCCGGCGGCACAGGCTCCTCCCATTCGCTGTAATCCGGGTACTGCGTGACCTCGCTGAACACGCAGTCCCGCTTGATCACGTCGTCGTTGAAGGTCCACTCGTTGGACTCCATCTCGCCGAAGGTGCAGCGGTAAAAGGCAAGCGCCGAGTGCCTCGTGTCCGTGTAATACCCGCCCCAGCCGGAGCCGGTCAGCGCGCAGTCACGGAACTCGATCCTGCCCACGCAGCTCTGCAGCTGGAAGGGTCCGAGCTCACAGTCCCGGATCGTGCTGTCGTACACCATGATGTCCCCGCTGCCGTCCCGCGCGTCGATCCCGTAGACGCCGCAGCCGTAGAGGTCCATATCGCGCAGCTCCACCTGCCGGCAGCTCCGAAACCCCAGAACATTGCCGGTGCAGTCGCCGCCGTCGGTATGCCCCATCGTCAGATGGGACAGCGACAGCCGCTCGCAGTCCTCAAAGCTGAGGACCGTTCCATAGCGCGCGTTCAGCAGCAGCTCGGTGTCGGCGGCGCTGTCCGTGCCGCCCCGGAGCGTCAGCCCGTCCGCGCCGCTCACGATTACCTCGACCCCGTCGAAGGTGCTCTCCAGCGAAACGCAGGGGTGCGCGTCGCTCCACTCGTCGTAGATCTTCAGCCCGCGGAAATCATCCACATACTCGCTGAGATTGTACCGTCCCGGCTCAAGAACGATCTCCGCGCCGGGGGCGATCGCCTCCAACAGCTGCTCCACCGAGTTGACGTGGATCGCATTGTCCGGTTCCGTCTGCGCCGGCTCGACAGCTTGCGCGGGCACGGTGGGCTGTGTCGGCTCGACGGCTTGCGCCGGTGCGGTTTGCGCGGGCGCTGAGCTCTGCGCGGGCGCGGACGGCGCGGCGCTTTGCGCGGGCGCGGCGCTTGGTCGCGCGCCGCAGCCCGTCAGAACAAGCAGCGCCGCGAGCAACAGCGCGGTGCAGCGTCTTCTTGCTCTTTGTGTTTTCATACTGTCCACGCCTTCCTCACGCCCAGGGGTCCGCCGAAGCGGGCACGCGAATGTCGGCCAGGCATTGCAGCTCGTTTAAGAACCACTGCCCGGTGGACGGCTTTTTGCGCAGCTTGACCGGGCGCGGCGAATCCGCGCCGCCGCTGGTCACATACAGCGTCGCCCAGTTCTCCTCGGAGAAGGAGTACGGGTTCGCGCTGACCGTGATCCGGTACGGAACCTCGGGCGTATACCCGTTTTCCGGCGTGGCGCCGGCAAAGAAGGAAAAGCTCTTGTAGCCCTTGCCTGCGAGGCGGTCGCGGAGGCGCTGTATTTCCAGCGCGGAAAGCGGCTCCGGCCCCTGCAAAAAGCTCAGCATCTCGTGGACGGAGGCAGCGTCCTTTTCATAGGCGCAAACTGCCGCCACGGCGAGCGCCGCGGTCTTGAACGGCGAGTCGAGCGACGCCTCCGGCAGCGCCCGAAGCTCCGCGACGTTCTGCGGCAGCGCCGGGAAGGAAAAGGTTTCGCTCCGGCTGCCGTTCGTGTTTGTGTTGTCGGTTCCCATGCTTTGTACCCCTTTCTCCGCATCCAGCGGTCCGTGTATCCGCGCGCCGGTCACTTCGGCTCGATCACGATGCCGCAGCACTCCGCCGTCCCGTCCTTGCGCATCACGACGGCGACCGGGCTGTCGCTGCGGAGGTAGCTGTAGGTCTCGCACTCGACGCTCTGCCCCGGTTCGACGTCCTCCGTCCAGTTTTCGATCTCCTGCGTGTAATCCATTTCGAGATTGGCGCCCTCCATCTCGTAACCGTCCTGCATGAGGTTGACCGTATAAGTCATGTAAAAGCTGGTCGTCTCCTCCGTGCGGTTGGTGAAGCGGAAGCGCGCGTGCAGCACGTCCCTGCCGTCCGCGTCCTTCGTCAGATCCCAGCCGAGGATCTCCGCGCTGTCGTCCTTTTCCGGCACGCCGTCCATATAGGCGGGCGTCCCCGGCTCGGGCTTCATTTCAAACGGCGCCGCCGGCTCGCCGGGCGGCGACTTGGGATCGACCTCGTACTCCGCCATCTCGCCGAAGAATCCGCCGATGGTAAAGCGCACCGGGCCACCGTCCGGATCGCAGAGATAGAGCGACGTGCAGCGGATCGTGTGTCCGGGCGCCACGGCAAGCGCGTCGTTGTTCCCCTCGCCCACATCCGCGCCGTAATCGAACGCCCAGTTCAGCTCCTCGCCGCCCTGCTCCGCCACGCACCAGCCAGCCGAGGAAGCGGCGGCAAGGGTTTCGGAGTTGTTCGTGAATTCATACCAGACGCGAATGGCGGGTTCGCCGTCCGCGTCCAGCTCCGACGCCGCGCCGACAAACTCCACGGCGTAATCGTCCGCCGAAGCGCCGAACATCGCGGCGAGGATCTCCTCGACGCTCGCGCCGCCGTGCTCGCGATAATCCGCCTCTTCCTCGGCGCTCAGGCGGGTGAACACCAGCGTGTCCTTCCCGTCCGTCAGCGTGATCGCATTCCCGTCGAAGGCGTAATCGAGCGCGTCCTCATCCCCGCCGAGCTTCATCGTCTTGTCGTCCCAGGTCACGTCCTCCCGCTCTCCGAAGGCGTCCACGTAGCCCTTGCCGCCCTCTTCGACCGTCAGGTAGTAGTAGATGCCGAGCGCCTCGAACTCGGACAGGTCCTCCGCCTGCCCGTCCGTGGTTAGCGCCGTCATCTTGTAGCAGCCCGTTATCGCGGGCGCGGCGGGCGCGGGCGCAGCCTCCGCCGCGGGCGCTGCCGCCGCCGGAGCGGG
>CACZCL010000115.1 GCA_902779695.1 Oscillospiraceae bacterium
CTTCAGCTTGGACGCTTCCGCCGCGGGCGCCGCCGGGGTGGAAGCCGCGGGCGCCGCCGGGGTGGAAGCCGCGGGCGCGGAAGGCGCGGGAGTCGCAGGGGCCGCCGGAGCCTGGGAGGCGCCGTTGCCGCCGCACGCGGCGAGCGCAAGCGTCATGACGAGCGCGAGGAGCAATGCAAGGTACTTCTTCATAATGATCCTCCTTTTCTTTGATCCGTTCGCTTATTGTGAACCGCCGGAAAAGCCGCCGGAACCACACCTTCATAATACCGAATTTTCAGAAAAAAGACAACTGCAAAAATCAATGTATTCCATAAAACAACGCGTGGCTTTTTGGAAGATTTGTCAAAACATTTTCCGCTGCCAGCGGGAGGAATCCATCTTCATCAGCGCGCCGACGGGATCCTTGACCTTCGCGAGGAAGATCATCGCCGCGATGATGTAGGGCTTGAAGGACGCCTGCTTGTACAGCGGGACGAGATAGCGGTCGAACACCGACTGGTCGACCTCGCCCTCGGGGCAGGAGAGGCCGGTGATGTCGGCGGGCAGGCAGTGCAGATACAGCGCCTTGCCATTCTTCGTCAGCTTCATCATCTCCTCGGTGCACGCCCAGTCCTTATGCTCGGCGTTCTGCGCGAGAAGCTTCTTCTCCAGCGCGTCGATCCCCGCCTTGTCGCCCTTCTGGTAGAGCTTGGTGCGCTCCTCCATCGCGGCGAACGGCGCCCAGGACTTGGGATATACGATGTCGGCGTCCTTGAACGCCTCCTGCATCGAGTTGCACTTGACGAAGCTGCCGCCGGTGGCAGCGGCGTTCTTTTTTGCAATCTCCTCGATCTCCGGCATGACCTCGTAGCCCTCGGGGTGGGCGAGCGTGACGTCCATGCCGAAGCGGGTGAACAGGCCGATGACGCCCTGCGGGACGGACAGCGGCTTGCCGTAGGACGGGGAATACGCCCAGGTCATCGCGACCTTCTTGCCCTTGAGGTTCTCCACGCCGCCGAACTGGTGGATGATGTGGAGCATATCCGCCATGCACTGCGTCGGATGGTCGACGTCGCACTGGAGGTTGACGAGCGTGGGGCGCTGCTCCAGAATGCCGTCGCGATAACCCTCCTCCAGCGCGTCGATAAAGGTCTTCTGATATTTGTGGCCCTCGCCGATGAACATATCGTCGCGGATGCCGATGACCTCCGCCATGAACGAGACCATGTTCGCGGTCTCGCGCACGGTCTCACCGTGGGCGATCTGGCTGACCTTCTCGTCGAGCACCTGCTCTTCAAGACCGAGCAGGTTGCACGCGGAGGCGAAGGAGAAGCGCGTGCGCGTCGAATTGTCGCGGAAGATCGAGATGCCGAGGCCGGAGTCAAAGACGCGGGTGGACTTGTTCCGCTCGCGCAGGTCGCGCAGCGCGTCCGCGACGGCGAACACGGCGGCAAGCTCCTCGTCCGTCTTGTCCCAAGTCCAGTAGAAGTCGCTTTTGTACATATTGTTGATGTGCAGCTTCTCAAGCTGCCGCGCGAGTTCAAGAGCCTTGCTCATGGGAATTGCCTCCTTATTTTCTACTCGTTTTCGTGCTTCGCGTTCCTCTCGCCGTTCGCGGCGAAATTACTGAATGTCGTTGCCCGTCAGCTCCTGGCGGAAGCTCGTGGCGCTGGAATCCTTGTTCTCCGGCTTGTAGAGCATCGGAACGGCGGCATACAGCGCCGCGCAGGTGACGAGGTCCTGCTTCCAGGTGACCTCGTTGGGCGCGTGCGCCTGCGACTCGGCGCCGGGGCCGAAGCCGACGCAGGGGATGCCGTAGCGGCCCTGGATGGAGACGCAGTTGGTCGAGAACGTCCACTTGTCGGTCAGGGGCCTGCCCTCGCGGGTCTTCTTCGCGAGGTCGTCCGCCCAGATGCGCTCCGTGCCCCACAGGCCGTGGTAGGCGTCCACCAGCGCCTGCACGTGCGGCGCGGTTTCCTTGTTGATCCAGGTGGGGAAGAAGCACTCGGTCTTGTAGACCTCGCCGGTCCAGGCGGGGCGGTCGTACCAGTACATGCTGACCTTGACGTCGTCGCCGTACTTCTTCACCGCGGGCAGATCCTCGATCTCCTTGAGGCAGGACTGGCGGTCGATGGAGATCGCGCAGGAATCCGCGACGGCGCAGCGCGACGGAGAGGTAAAAAAGATCTGGCTCGTGGTGCAGGTGCCGCGGCCGAGGAAGCGCGCGTCCTCGTAATGCTCGGGATTGTACTTCGGGTCGAGCATCTTGACGAGGCCCTTGATCTCCACGCTGTCGTCGGCGGGGTTTTCGTTGAGCGCGCGGACCTCCTGCAGGATGTCCGCCATTTTGTAGATCGCGTTGTCGCCGCGCTCGGGGGCGCTGCCGTGGCAGGAGACGCCCTTGACGTCGACGCGGATCTCCATGCGCCCGCGGTGGCCGCGGTAGATGCCGCCGTCGGTCGGCTCGGTGGAGATGACGAACTCGATCTTCTTCTGCGCCTCCTCCAGAGAGGCGAAGTCCTTGTTGGCGATGTACTGCCAGCACATGCCGTCGCAGTCCTCCTCCTGCACGGAGCCGACGACCATGATCCGGTAGCCCGCGGGAATGAGGCCCAGATCCTTCATGATCTTCGCGCCGTACACGGCGGAGGCAAGACCGCCCTCCTGGTCGGAGCCACCGCGCCCATAGATCTGGGTGTCGTTCTCCCAGCCCTGATACGGGTCGTCCGTCCAGTTTTTGATGTTGCCGATGCCGACGGTGTCGATGTGGCTGTCGATGGCGATGATCTTCTCGCCGCTGCCCATCCAGCCGATGACGTTGCCCAGCCCGTCCAGCTCGACCTTGTCAAAGCCCAGCTTCTCCATCTCCGCCTTGATGCGCTTTGCCACGCCCTCCTCCTCGCAGGACTCGGACGGAATGGCAATCATGTCGCGCAGAAAGCGGGTCATGTCCGCGCCGTAGCCCTGCGCCGCCTTTTTGATTGCTTCGAAATCCATAAGGATCGCCCTCCTTCAAAAATTCATCTGCTCCTATCATAGCATAAGAGTTGTCAATGTCAAACAAAAAATTTGAAAAGCTGAAAATTTTTCTGAAAAAGGCATTGCAATTTGCGCTTGGTATGGTAAGATAAAGACGTTGGAACAGGAACCGGGCGAAAGAATGGGGGGAGAGAGGCATCGAAACGGCGCAGCTCAACGAACTGAAACAGATTGCGAAGGGGATCGCGGCGACGTTCGGCGGCAACTGCGAGGTCGTCGTCCACGACCTGAGCGGAAAGGGGAACGACAGCACGATCGTCGCCATCGAAAACGGGCACGTCACGGGCCGCAGGATCGGGGACGGCGCGTCCCAGGTCGTGCTGGAGCAGGCGCTCGACGCCGACGCGCAGCCGGTGGATCACCTGTGCTATCTGACCAAGACGCCGGACGGCAAGGTGCTCAAGTCCACGACGATGTTTCTGCGCGGCAAGCACGGCAAGGTCACGGCGATCCTCGGCATCAACTACGACGTCTCGGGCCTGCTGCTGGCGGAGGGCGCGCTGCGCGAGCTGACGGCGACGGCGGAGACGGAGCGTGGCGAGCCGCAGAAGATCGTCAACGTCAACGACCTGCTGGAGGATCTGATCGAGCAGTCGGTCGCGCTGGTCGGAAAGCCCGCGGCGCTGATGAACAAGGAGGACAAGATGCGCGCCATCGGCTTCCTCAACCAGAGCGGCGCGTTCCTCGTCACGAAGTCCGGCGACAAGATCGCAAAATATTTTGGGATATCAAAATATACATTATATTCTTACATCGACAAGCAGGAGGGCAAACACAATGGGAAAGATTGATCTGAAAATCAACAAGACGGGCCTCGCGCACAATATCCAGAAGGCGCGGGAGAACAACATCATCATTCCGACCATCGCGCAGATGCAGAACCCGGACAAGGTCCCGGAGAAGATCAAGAGCAAGCTGAAAAAGACCGGGCTTTGGGACGTCGATCCCGTCAACCTGTTCCGCATCAGCTGGCATAACGAGGCGAAGGAGAGCGGCGGCCTGTTCCAGAAGGTGCCGAACTACGTCGAGATCCCCAGCGAGCTTTCCGGCGTGAAGTGCCGCATCCTCGCCATGAGCGGCAAGTGGTTCCCGACGGGCTGCCACAAGGTAGGCGCGTCCTTCGGCTGCCTTGTCCCGCGGCTTGTCACCGGACAGTTCGACGCGACCTATCACCACGCTGTCTGGCCGTCCACGGGCAACTACTGCCGCGGCGGCGCGTTCAACTCAAAGCTGCTCGCCTGCGACAGCGTGGCGATCCTGCCGCAGGATATGTCCAAGGAGCGCTTCGACTGGCTCAAGAAGATCGCGGGACAGATCATCGCCACGCCGGGCTGCGAGTCCAACGTCAAGGAGATCTTCGACAAAACCTGGGAGCTGAAGCAAGACCCCAGCATGATGATCTTCAACCAGTTTGCCGAGATGGGCAACCCGCTGTGGCACTACAACGTCACGGGCTACGCCCTCGCGGAGCTTTTCGAGGCGGCGAAGAAGCCGGGGCAGCGCCTCGCGGGCGCCTGCTTCACCTCCGGCTCAGCCGGCACGATGTCGGCGGGCGACCTGCTCAAGGAGCGCTATCCCAATGCGAAGCTCGCCGTCGGCGAGGCGCTGCAGTGCCCGACCATCCTCGACAACGGCTTCGGCGGCCACCGCATCGAGGGCATCGGCGACAAGCACATCCCCTGGGTCCACAACGTGAAGAACACCGACATGGTCATCGACATCGACGATGAGGACAGCCAGCGCCTGCTGCGCCTGTTCAACACGCCCGAGGGACAGAAGTACCTCAAGGAGACGCTCAAGCTCGACGCCGAGCTGATCGAAAAGCTGACGTGGATGGGTATTTCCGGCATCGCGAACGTGCTTTGCTGCATCAAGATGGCGAAGTATTACGAGCTGACCGAGGACGACGTGGTCGTGACGGTGCTGACCGACAGCGCGTCGATGTACCAGTCCCGCGTCAAGGAGCTCAACAAGCTGCACGGCAGGTACAGCGCGAACGAGGCGGGCAAGGACCACGCGCTGCACATGCTGGGGCTCAAGACCGACAATCTGCTGGAGCTGACCTATGCCGACCGCAAGCGCGTACACAACCTCAAGTATTACACCTGGGTCGAGCAGCAGGGCATGAGCGTCGAGGATCTCAACGCCCAGTGGTACGACACCAAGCACACCTGGGACGCCGTCCACGCGCAGGCGAAGGAGCTCGACAAGCTCATCAACGCCTTCAACGACGAGGTCGGGCTGCTCAAGAAGCTGTAAGAGGTTTCAAAAAATGAAAGGGCGGGGCGGTCGCCCCGTCCTTTCCGATAAGGAGAGAACATGAAAAACGTCATTCACGCGAAATGCGTCAAATGCGGCAAGACCTACGAGGCGTCGCCGAACCTCACGAATTGCGGGTGCGGCGGCATTCTGGACGTCGTCTACGACTACGACTATATCAAAAAGAAGCTGACACGGGAAAAGCTCGCCGCCCGCCCGAACACCATGTGGCGCTACCGCGAGCTGCTGCCGGTGGAGGAAACGACGCCCGACACGCCGCTGCGCGTGGGCTGGAGCCCGCTGTACGAGGCGGATCGCCTCGCCGGGCAGCTCGGCGTCAAAAAGCTGTGGATCAAGGACGACGGCCAGAACCCCACCGCGTCGCTCAAGGACCGCGCCTCCGCCATGGCGGTCGCCAAGGCGCGGGAGGCGGGCGCGAAGATCATCGCCTGCTCGTCCACGGGCAACGCAGCCAGCTCGCTTGCGGGCAACGCGGCGGCGGCGGGCCTGCGCACGTTCATCTTCGTGCCGGAGCGCGCGCCCAAGGGGAAGGTCGCGCAGCTGATGACCTTCGGCGCGAACGTGATCTCGGTGCAGGGCAACTACGAGGAGACGTTCGAGCTGTCCAAGAAGGCGATCGAGAAGTGGGGCTGGTACAACCGCAACGCGGCGATCAATCCCTATCTCTCCGAGGGGAAGAAGACCGTTTCGCTGGAGATCGCGGAGCAGCTCGGCTGGAAGATGCCGGACTACCTCGCCATCTCCGTCGGCGACGGCTGCACCATCGCGGGCGTCTGGAAGGGACTGAAGGACCTGTACGCCATCGGCTGGATCGACTCTCTGCCGCGCCTCATTTCCGCGCAGGCGGAGGGCTGCCACCCCATCAACCGCGCCATCGCGGAGAACAAGCCCTGGCAGCCGATGGAGGAGAACACGCTGGCGGACTCCATCGCCGTCGGCGTGCCGCGCAACGCGGACAAGGCGCTCATGGCGATCCGCGAGTCGAACGGCATCGTCGTCAACGTCACGGACGAGGAGATCATGGCGGCGCAGAAGCTGCTTGGCACGACCTGCGGCGTGTTCGGCGAGCCGGCGGGCGTCACGGGCACGGCGGGGCTCAAAAAGCTCTGCGGGCAGGGCGTGATCGGCAAGGACGACACGGTGGTGTCGGTGGTGACCGGCAACGGCCTCAAGGACGTGGCGAACGCGATCAAGTTCTGCGGCGAGCCGATGAAGCTGCCGAACGACCTCGACGCGCTGGTGGAGGAGATCGACAGGCGCGGGCTGAAAACCGAATAAAACCGAAAAAGGAGGCGCTCGGCCGAGCGCCTCCTTTTCAGCGATATTTTTACTGCCCGCTGGACGAAAACGCGCTCGCGTCCTGCGCCGGAGCGGCGAGAGGCTGCCCGGTCATGGGGTCGAAGGCGGGCGCGTCCTGCGCCGGGGCGGCGAGAGGCTGCCCCGTCATGGGGTCGAAGGCGCTCGCGTCCTGCGCCGGAGCGGCGAGAGGCTGTCCCATCATGGGATCGAAGGCGGGAGGCGCGGCGTCGGCGGGCGCGGCGTCCAGCGTCAGCTCGATCGGAGCGCGCGCCTCGTTGGCAATGCCGCTGGCGGCAGCCTCCGCGTCCGCGTCCGCGGCGGCCTTGGAGAGACGCAGCGCCTCGGATTCCATGTGGGCGTCGCGGCGGCCCTCCTCGCGCGCCTGCGCGACGGCGTCGTCCTTGTCCTTGGCGGCCTTTTCCAGCTCTTTTTCCATGACCTTGCGGCTGTGCCGCTTTTCGATGAGATGTACGAAGTGCGCGATCACCGCGACCACGACGAGCACAATGCCGATCCAGCTCGCGACGCCGAGCGGGAACAGCGTCCGCAGCGTCCAGAACCCCGGGATGCCGAGGAAGAGGAACAGGATCGACACGGCGAGCGCCGCGCCGAAGAGCAGCACCCAGAGGATCGACTTGACGGCGGACGCCTTGCGCACGCGGAGATAGCTGAACAGGAAGAAGATCGCGAGCAGGAAAAACGCGGGGAACTGCGCGTACAAAAGATATTTCCAGGTCATGACAAGCCCTCCGTCACAGCATGCACGCTTTGCGCGCGAGATATTGCCCGTTCTGCCCGCCGACGAGCTCGCCGCGGTCGACCGCGAGCGTCCCGCGCAGGTAGACCGAGCGGACCGAGCCGGCGGTCCGGAAGCCCTCAAACGGGGTGTAGCCCGCGCGGGAGGCAAGCTCCGCGCCGCGCAGCGTGTGATCCGCGTGCGGGTCGTAGACCACGATGTCGGCGTCGCTGCCCGGCGCGATGGCGCCTTTGCGCGGGAAGAGGCCGTAGAGCTTCGCGGGATTCTCACTCAGCGCGCGGCACATCCCGGCGAGGGACATCCGCTTCCCGGCGACGCCGGCGGTGTAGATCAGCTCG
>CACZCL010000116.1 GCA_902779695.1 Oscillospiraceae bacterium
CGGCGTCGGCTCCCGCCGCTTCCGCGCCGGCGTCCTCCGGCAGCGCTCCCGCGGCCCCCGCGGCCCCCTCGGCCGACGATGCCGCTGCCGACGCCTATCACGTCGACATCATCTATTCCAACGTCTTCAACCCCGCCGAGTGGAACTACAAGGCGGCTGAGAAGTTCGCCGAAATGGTGACCGAGCGCACCGAGGGCCACATCACCGTGACCTATCACGGCCTCAACGAGCTCGATTGCTATGCCGACTCCGTCGTCCACGCCGTCAACGGCGACAAGTGGATCGGTCTGGAGGAGCCCTCCCTGTTCGCTGACTACGTCGGCGACTGCGCGGTGCTCGTCGGCCCGATGCTGTACAACAACGACGCCGAGTACAACTACGTCATGGATTCCGACCTCGTCAAGGGCATCAAGGACCGCCTTGCCGCCGAGAACATCCACATCCTCGACACGCACTATTCCTTCGGTTACCGCAGCGTGGTCACCAACAAGGACATCCGCACGCCCGACGACCTCAAGGGCGTGAAGCTCCGCTCCACCACCGCCTCCCTGTTCATCAAGACCATCGAGGCGATGGGCGCGACCCCCGTCCCCATGTCCTTCACCGAGTGCCTTTCCGCCATTTCCTCCGGCGTTGTGGACGGCTTTGAAGGCTCCACCTCCACCCTCGCCGGCGCCGGCGCCCCCTATGAGCTGGTGAAGAAGGTCGCCCTGACCAACCACTTCATCGCGACCCGCTGGCTGTTCATGCCCGAGGATCTCTATCAGGAGATCCCCACCAAGTGGAGAGACATCCTTGACCAGTGCGCGCTGGAGTGCGGCGAGTGGGAGCAGAAGAGCTGCGCCGACGACGAGCAGGTCCAGATCGACAAGATGGCCAAGGAGAACGGCGTGACCTGGAACGAGGTCGACCTCGACGCCTTCACCAAGGCGTGCGATCCGGTCTATGACTGGATGGTCACCGAGTACGGCGCCGATCCCACCCTGCATCAGAAGCTGGTGGACATGATCTCCGAGTTCCGCGCCAAGAACGGCTGAGCGCATACCGCACGCAAACAAGTGTTTTCGGCTGGACTGCCCGGGCTTCCGGGCAGTCCATGCCGAAATTATACGGGTATTTGACCTCTCGCGGAATTTTAAGCTGTTAAGGGATCGCTTATGAAAAAGAAGATAACACCAAAGTCGATTGTGACGAACCTTGATGCGATCATCACGGGAACGACCCTTACCCTGTGCGTTTTTCTGGTCAATCTGAACGTGGTTTTTCGCTACTTTCTCAAGAGCCCGATCCAATGGACGGACGAGGTCGTGACCAGCCTGTTCGTGTGGACGGTGTTCATGGGCAGCGCCTATGCCCACCGCAAGCATTCCCATCTCGGCGTTGACATCGTCGTGAATCTGATCCACGGCAAGTCGCGGACGGTGATCGAGTTTGTGATGAGCTTTCTTGAGATCCTCGTCCTCGCCCTGCTGACGTACATCAGTTCTCAATATGTGTATAACCTGATCTATTCGCGCGGCGTTTTGAAGCTGACGCTGACGGACACGCTGCGCATCCCGAAGTGGTACACCGGCATCGCCGTGCCTCTGGGCTTTGGCCTGTCCCTCATCTACCAGATCTTCTTCTTCCTGAGGGACCAGCTCCACCTCTTCAAGAAAGCGGAGGAGCCGGCGGAAGCGGCTGAGCAAGAGGAAGGAGGGGCGTACTGATGAGCATATCGTTTGTGAATCTGATCCCCATTTTCCTGGTGTTCATCCTCTACTTCCTCGGTATGCCGATCGTGTACGCGCTGTTCGGCTCCACGTTTTTCTACTTCCTGTTCATCAACACCGCCACCCAGCCGTGGACGATCCTGCAAAAGGTCATGAATTCCACGCAGTCGTTCTCGATGCTGGCGATCCCGTTTTTCGTGATGTCCGGCTCGGTCATGAACTTCGGAGGCATCAGCGATAAGCTGATGGACTTCTGCGAATGCGTGACCGGACACATGAAGGGCGGTCTCGCGCAGGTCAACGTGCTGCTGAGTATGCTGATGGGCGGCTGCTCCGGCTCCGCGAACGCGGACTGCGCCATGCAGTCGAAGATGCTCGTGCCCGAGATGGAGAAGCGCGGCTATTCCAAGGCGTTCTCCGCCGCGATCACTGCGGCGTCCTCCGCCGCCACGCCCGTCATCCCGCCGGGAGTCAACCTGATCGTCTACTCCCTGATCGCGCAGGCGTCCCTGGGGCGCATCTTCGCGGCGGGCTATCTGCCGGGCATCCTGATGGGCATTTCCATGATGATCACCGTTTCGATCATCGCCCATAAGCGCAGCTATCCGACCACGCGCGACAAGTTCCCGCCGGCGAAGGAAGTGCTCAAGCAGGCGTTTATCTCCTTCTGGGGCCTGTTCTTCCCGTTCGGCATCATCCTCGGTATGCGCTTCGGCCTGTTCACCCCGTCCGAGGGCGGCGCGGTGGCGGTGCTGTACTGCTTCATCATCGGCAAGTTCGTCTATCGCAAGCTGAACTTCAGGCAGCACTTCATCCCCATCCTGCTCGACACGATCGCCGGCACCTCCAGCGTTGTGCTGATCATGGTCTCCGCCAGCGTGTTCGGCCAGTACATGAGCTACGTCAACCTGCCGAAGATCGTCGCCAGCTCCATTACGGCGCTGACCAGCAACAAGTATGTGTTCCTGATGCTCTGCAACGTCGTCCTGCTCGTCATGGGCATGTTCCTGGAGGGCGGCGCGGCGCTGATGATCGCGACGCCGCTGCTGCTGCCGGTCGCCAAGACGCTGGGCGTCGACGTGATCCACTTTGGCATGGTGTGCATCGTCAACATCATGATCGGCGGCCTGACGCCTCCGTTCGGCTCGATGATGTTCACGACCTGCGGCATTACGAAGTGCCCCATCAGCGACTTTATCAAGGAAGTCTGGCCGTTCATCCTGTGCCTGGTGCTGGTGCTGCTGCTGGTCACGTTCTTCCAGCCGATCTCCACGATACTCCCGAACCTGATCTACGGTCCCGCGTGATCGGGCGGCAAAGCGTTTTGACGGCTCCCCGCCTCCGGGCGGGGAGCCGTTGCATCTGATACAGACTGCGCGCAAAGCGCATGGAGGGCCTTGTATGGATAAGAAAGATCTTTCCCGCATCAAGCTGTACCTGTTCGACATGGACGGCACGCTCTATCTCGGCGACCGGCTCTTTTCCTTCACGAAGGAGCTGCTTGCGGAGATCCGGCGCACGGGCGGGCAATACCTGTTCATGACGAACAATTCCTCCCGCAGCGTCGTGGACTACGTGAAAAAGCTGGCGCGGCTTCAGATCGACGCCGTGCCGGAGGACTTCATCACCTCCTCGCAGGCGACGGCGTACTATCTGCACAACCATCAAGAGGGCAAGCGCCTCTACGTCTGCGGCACGGCGTCGCTTTGCGCGGAGCTCGCGGGCGAGGGCTTCCCCATCGTCACGGACCCCGCGGAGGCGGAGTGCGTCGTGATGGGCTTCGACACGGAGCTGACGTTCCAGAAGCTGCACGACGTGAGTTGGCTTCTGACCGTCCGCCCCGACATCCCCTACCTTGCCACCAACGGCGATCTGGTCTGCCCCACCGAGTTCGGCTACGTGCCGGACTGCGGCAGCGTCTGCGGCATGATTAAGACCGCCACGGGGCGGCTGCCCTATGTGATCGGCAAGCCCTCCCCGCTGATGCCGGAGCTGGCGATGGTGCGCCTCGGCCGCGCGAAGGAGGAGACCGCCGTGGTCGGAGACCGCATCTACACCGACGTCAAGTCCGGCTTGAACGCCGGCATTGCCGGCATTCTCGTCATGTCCGGCGAGACGACGCGGGAGATCCTGGACGCGAGCGAGGACAAGCCCGATCTCGTCCTGCGCGACTGCGGGGAGATTTTGGACGTGCTGCGCACCCTCCCCACGGCGTGAGCGGGCATTCCCCAAAATGAACAAAACCGCCGCGCGCAGGCGCGGCGCCGAGAGAAAAAGGCGGCAGGTCAGAACCTGTCGCCTTTTTCTGGCACCCCAGAGGGGATTCGAACCTCCGACCTACCGCTTAGGAGGCGGTCGCTCTATCCTGCTGAGCTACTGGGGCGTATGGTCGATTTGCCTAAATATTTTACTGCATCTCGCGGTAAAATGTCAATGGAAATATGAAAAATCTCGGCAAAATATCTTGAAAAGTTCGTCGAACCGTCATATACTGAACCAGTTGTGAGATTTTTTAATCGGAGTGATAAACCATGCAGAACGAAAAGCTGCGCAACGTCGCCATCATCGCCCACGTCGACCACGGCAAGACAACCCTCGTCGACGAGATGCTCAAGCAGGGCGGCGTCTACCGCGAGAATCAGGAGATCGTCGACCGCGTCATGGACTCGGGCGATCTGGAGCGTGAGCGCGGCATCACGATCCTTGCCAAGAACACCGCCATCCGCTACGGCGACACGAAGATCAACATCGTCGACACGCCGGGCCACGCCGACTTCGGCGGCGAGGTGGAGCGCATTTTGAAGATGGTCAACGGCGTCATCCTGCTGGTCGACGCCGCGGAGGGCCCCATGCCGCAAACGCGCTTCGTGCTCTCCCGCGCGCTGGAGCTGGGCCATCGCGTCATCGTCGTCGTCAACAAGATCGACCGCCCCGACCAGCGCATCCACGAGGTCGTGGACGAGGTGCTGGAGCTGCTGATGGACCTCGACGCGACCAGCGAGCAGCTGGACTCCCCGATGCTGTTCTGCTCCGGGCGCAACGGCACCGCGTCCTACTCGCCCGAGGTGGCGGGCACGGATCTCAAGCCGCTGTTCGACACAATATTGGAATATATCCCCGCGCCGGAGGCGGACGTGGACAAGCCGTTCCAGATGCTGGTGAGCTCCATCGACTACAACGAGTTCGTCGGTCGCATGGCGATCGGCCGCATCGAGCGCGGCACGCTGCGCCAGAATCAGGAGATCGCGGTTTGCAACTACCACGATCCCGACGCCGCGCCGAAAAAGGCGAAGGCGGTGTCCCTGTACGAGTTCGAGGGCTTGGGCAAGAAGGCGGTCGCCGAGTCCTCCGCGGGCAACATCATCTGCCTGAGCGGCATCGGCGACGTCACCATCGGCGACACGATCTGCGCGCCGGAGGCGGTGGAGCCGCTGCCCTTCGTCAAGATCAGCGCGCCGACGATGGAGATGACGTTCTCCATCAACGACTCGCCCTACGCCGGGCGCGACGGCAAGTTCGTCACCTCCCGCCAGCTGCGCGAGCGGCTGCACCGCGAAACGCTCAAGGACGTTTCGCTGCGCGTGAGCGAGATCGACGGCGCGATGGACGCGTTCAACGTCGCGGGCCGCGGCGAGATGTCGCTCTCCATCCTGATCGAGACCATGCGCCGCGAGGGCTATGAGTTCCAGGTTTCCCCGCCGCGCGTGCTGTATCAGGAGATCGACGGGCAGAAGTGCGAGCCGATCGAGCGCCTCGTCGTCGACGTGCCGGCGGACGCCGTGGGCGCGGTCATCGAAAAGCTCGGCTCCCGCAAGGGCGACATGATCGAGATGACGCCCGTGGGCAGCCGCATGAAGATCGAGTTCCTGATCCCCGCCCGCGGGCTGTTCGGCTACCGCAACGAATTCCTCACCGACACGAAGGGCGAGGGCATCATGGCGTCCGTGTTCGACAG
>CACZCL010000117.1 GCA_902779695.1 Oscillospiraceae bacterium
CGCCGCCGGCGGCGCGCGCAGGGACCTGATCGGCAAGCACATCTCCGCCCAGCTGGAGCAGATCATGGAGGACCGCGGCATCTATCGCGCCAGCGCCGACGAGCGCAGCGTGTTCGTCACCGAGTCGCTCGACCGCTACTGCGCGTCCATCGCCGCGCCCATCATCTCCGAGGGCGACGCGCTGGGCCTTGTCGTATTCGTCGCCACGGAGGGCGACCCGCCCGCGGGCGAGACCGAGTACAAGCTCGCGCAGACCATCGCGGGCTTCCTCGGGCGTCACATGGAGGCGTAATACCAAGAAGGGGACCGCCCGGCCGGGCAGTCCCCTTCTCTTGTGCGGTTATCGTCTTTTGCCGCCGCCGAAGCCGCCGCGGCTGCCGAAGCTCCCGCCGCGAGATATGCCGCCTCCGCGGGTCATGCTTCCTCCGCCGCTGCGGCTGGTGAAGCTGCCGCGGCTGCCGCCGCCAAAGCCTCCCAAGCTGCCGAAGCCGCCGGAGGACGGGCGCGCGGATGAACCGGATGGGCGCGTGCCGCCGGACGGGCGATGCGTAACGCCGCCGGATGGGCGATGCGTAACGCCGCCGCTCGGATGCGCGCCGCCGGGGCGGGACGCGCCGCGCCCCCAGAACACAGGGTAATAGCGCGCCGCCGAAGCCGCCATGCCGGCGAAGGAGCTGCGGCGGCGGTAGCGGTTGTAGCGCAGGCGGTCGAGCAGAAGCCAGAGGAGGAACACGACCAGCAGCACCAGAAGGAAGGTTTTGAGCGTTTTGCCGGCGCCTGCCGTATCCTGCCACCCGTCTCCCCCGCCGTAGGAGCCGCCCTGCGCGCCGGCAGGCGAATCATACGAGGCGTAAACGCCGTCCAGCACGCCGAAAGCGTCCGATACCGCGTCGTCCCAGCGTTCGGCATAGACGGCGCCGTCGAGCGCCGCTTGCAGGCGGTTCGCGTCGGCGGAGGAGAGCTCCGCCATGATCTCATCGCCGCCGTTGACGTACCACGTCGGACCGTCCGCGGCGTCGATGAGCACCAGCAGCAGGTCCCTTGCGCCGAGGCCCCACGTTTCGCCCAGCGCCGCGGTGTACTCGTCCGGGTCCCAGCCGCGCACCGATTTGACGGTCGCCACGGCGCAGATCGCGTAATAGGCGCCGTCCTACTTGTCGTTGTATTGCTCGACCGTCCGCTTCGTTCCGGCGGAGAGCAGGCCCGCGCCGTCATAGACCCAGCTTTCGTATTTGACCTTGGGAAGCGGCGCGGGCTTTTTATACTGCCCCCACGCGATCGAGCCGACGATCGCGAGCAGCAGTACGGCGAGGGCAACGGCGCGCTTTTGGAAGAATTTCATAGCCGTTTCCTTTCAAAGAACGGTTTACAAGCCCTCGTTATTTCGCGCGCAGCTCCAGCAGCTTCTGCTTCAGCTCGCCCTCGATGCGGCCCAGCTCCGCCTCGGCGGCGCGGCGCTTCTCCGCGCCCTCGCGCTGGATGTTGATGACCTCGTCGAGCGTGGAGATGAGCTGCTCGTTGGTGTGCTGCAGGGTTTCGATGTCGATGACGCTGCGCTCCGCCTCCTTCGCGGTGGCGATCGTGCCCATCTTGAGCATATCGGCGTTCTTCTTCAGAAGGTCGTTGGTCGCCTCGGTCACGGCGTTCTGCGCGGCGGTCGCCTGCCTGGAATGCTCCATGCCAAGCGCCAGCACCATCTGGCTCTTCCACAGCGGGATGGTGTTGACGAGGGAGGACTGGATCTTCTCGACCATGAGCGTGTCGTTGTTTTGCAGCATCCGCGTCTGCGGGCCCATTTGCAGCGACACCATGCGCGTCAGCTCCAGATCGTGCAGCTTCTTTTCGAAGCGGTTGCAGAGGCTGACCATGTCGTTGTACTTCCGCGCGTCCTCGGCAAGGCCGCTTTCCTCCGCCTTCTTGCGCAGCGTCTCGACCTCGCCGGCGCGCAGCTCCTCCAGCCGCTTCTTACCGGCGATGATGTACATCGTCAGCTCCTTGTAGTATTTGAGGTTGAGCTCGTACATCTGGTCGAACATCGCGATATCCTTGAGCAGGACGACCTGATGGTTCTCCAGCTCCTTCGTGATCTTGTCGACGCTCGCCTCCGCCTTGCCGTACTGCGCGCGCATCAGCTCCAGCTTGTTCCGCTGCTTCTGCGCGAAGCCGAACAGGCCCTTTTTCTCCTCCTTGCCGAAGCCCTTGACCTCGACCACCAGCTTCGAGAGCGTGTCTCCGACCTCGCCGAGGTCCTTGTTGCGGACGGAGGCGAGGGCGTTTTCGGAGAAGGAGGCGACGCTCTTCTGCGCCGCCGCGCCGTAGTTGAGCACGAGGTTGGAGTCGGTGATGTCGATTTTCTTCGCGAATTCCGCGACCGCCGCCCGCTCCTCGTCGGTCAGCATACTCTCGTCCAGCTGCACCGGCGCGGCGGCCTGCTTCTCCGGCTCCGCCGGCGTCGCGGGCGTCGGTACGCTGTCCAGCGAGAGTTCGGGGACCGCCTCCGCGGTGGCGGCGGCGGTGGGCTCCAGGGTCAGCTCGGGCATCGAATTGTCAGCCATTGTCGTATCCTCCTGTATCATTGTAAACTTGCGTGTGTCATCTCGTTACGGCTCCAGCTTGAGCTCGGGGAGCCGCGCCGTCGCGGCGCCGCTCGCCGGCGCGTCGCTCGCCGCGTCGGTGACGGCGTCGTGCAGCTCGTCGCTCACAAGCCCCTCGCGCCGCATCAGGCTTTCCAGCACCGTGATGTCGGTGGAGACGTCCATCGCTTCGGCGCCGAAAAGCGCGTCGAGCTGCTTTTCAAACGCGGTCACGACGGTGCCCATCATGCCCTCGACGCGGGACATCGTGCCGTCGATGTTCTCCCCGCTCACGCCCTGCGACGCCATGCGCTCATAGGCGCGCAGCAGCTTGAGCGTCGTTGGCAGGTAATAGTCCAGAAAGCGGCGAATCTGCGGCAGGCGCTCCGGCTCCGCCCTGACCTGCGCGAAGATCTTGCCGCTGACCTCCTCCAGCCGGTCGATGTCGGCGCTGATGCGCGGGTTGCTGATCGCGGCGTTGAGCTGGCGCATTTCCGCGAGGGCCGCGCCGCCGTCGCGGATCATGGCGTCCAGCGCCTCGTTGCCGGTGGGTTCCTCCTCCTTCGGCTTTTCGACGATCTGTTCCTCCACGTCGGGGCAGAAGAGCCGCAGCGCGCCGAACACCAGCGCGGATACCGCCGCCACGATGAGGAAGTGCGCCGGGCGGTAGAGGGGAAAGAGCGCCGCGTAAAGCACCCAGACGCCCGCGCAGGCGTAATACGGCACGGTGGATTTTCGCTTCACGGTCGCCATGGCACGCCTCCTCTCATCAGTCCGTACGCTATATTATAGTAGTGTTTTCTTTCCCGGTCAAGGAAAAAAACGCCCCGGCGGCGGACCGTCGCAGATCGCCAAACAGCGCGCAGTCGAGAAGGTATTCGGCCCGAGCCATTACTACTACTTGAAGTATGGTGTGGAACTGGCGGGGCTGGATCTGAACGAGCCGGATAACTCGAGGAAATCCAGCACAAAGGGGCCTTTGATGAAATCCTCGGCGGCAAGCGGCTCCATCAAGTTGTCAGCCGCGGAGCGCGCAAAAACTTCCGGACTGTAGTCAAAGATACGACGCCGTGTTCTTGTCAGCACTCGATCCTAAAATACTTCATCGTCTCCCGGAACGCGTCCTGCGCCGTCAGGCAGGTGTCGCGCAGATACCCGTGCTCCGTCTCCCAGTTTTGAAGCCCCCGATAGTAATAGAATTTCAGCTCCTCCGTGATAATAAACGGCACGATCTTGTGGCGCAAACATTCCTTGAACAGCAGCAAACGTCCGACGCGCCCGTTTCCATCTTGAAACGGATGGATGCGCTCAAAGCGATAATGGAAGTCCAGCAGGTCGTCGAGCGCCTTTTCTTTCTCCGTGTTATACGCCGTGAGCAGCGCCTTCATCGCCGCCGGAATCTCCTCCGGCGGCGTCGTTTCTCTGCCGCCGACCTCGTTCGGGAGCCTCTTGTAATCGCCGACCGCGAACCAATCGAGCCGCGCGTCGCTCGTGCCGCCTTTCAGGGTCGCGTGAAGCTGCTTGATGAACGCCTCGCTCGGCGCATAAGCCGCGCTGTCGATAATCATGTCGATGCACTTGAAGTGGTTTGCCGTTTCCACCACGTCGTCCACCCGCACCGCGTCCGCGCCGCCGATGGTGTTCGTCTCGAAGATAAGCCGCGTCTGGTCATGCGTGAGGCGGCTGCCCTCGATATGGTTGGAGTTATAGGTCAGGTCGATCTGCACCTTGTGATAGATGCCGCCGTGCAGCTTCGCCGCCTTCTCCGCCCGCAGGCGCGAGAGCAGATCCTTCGGCGTATCGTCGCGCTTGTTGAGCCGCTCCGGCTTGGACGCCGTTGCCGGGATGCTCCACGTTTTGCCGATCAGTACCGCGCCCTCGACACGCCCCTCGGCGCAGTAATTGCGCACGCTGCGCTCGGAAACGCCCCACAGCTTCGCCGTTTCCGCAACGGAACGATAGTCCAACATCCTCACCTCCCGCGAGTTGGTACGAGAATAGTATATGCTGTTATCGGCAAAATGGCAAGGATTACTCTATCGGAAAAAGAATTATTTTGCCGATAGCTTGGCGCATCAGAAACAGGAATTGGGTTGATATCGTTTGCTGTGTGATGTAAAATGTTGTCAAATTGGAGTGTTAGGCACTTCACCAGTGTTAATATGATAACGGGCGGGGTCGGCGCAAAACCGGTCCCGCCCGTTCCATGCTCACCCGGCCTTATAGACTATCGTTGTTTGTCTGCGTGTCGGCGGCACTGCGGTTATTCGGCGCGCCGCGACGCCGCAGACCGGGCGATGGAGTACGCAAAAGAGCGCGCTCGGAGCGTGACGATGCTCTATAAGCAAAGTCGCTTTTTATGAGGCCAACCCATAAAGCCTATCGTTTATGTCAGATTTTATGAAATTCCATCTTGCAAAACGCCCTCCCTTGTGTTAGGATGATATTGCTTTATGTGTCGCAAAAAACGACGCTATGGACTGGAACGAGGAGGCGGACGATGAGAGTTGGAAAATTGAGCGCCGCGGAAATGGCGGAACGGCGGCAGGTGATGCTGCAAACAGCCTTCCGCCTCTTTTCGGAGCGCAACATCGAATCGGTCTCAATGGCTGACGTCGCGGCGGAGACCAGCTACAACCTCCGCTCATTCCAGCGATACTTTCACTCCAAGAACAATCTCGTGATTGAGACCGCGACATGGGTGTTTGACAGCTTCGTGGCGCAGTACAGGGCCCGGCGGCGCAGGCCTGTTGAGGAAACCACCGCCGCCGAGGACTACGAGTTTTTCCTCGACAGCTTCCTCGACCTGTACCGCAACCATGCCGATATTCTCCGCTTCAACCAGTTTTTTAACGTCTACGTCCGCTCGGAGAAGATCGACGCCGGGCAGTTACAGCCCTACGGCGGCATGATCGACGCGCTGCGCGAGCGGTTCCGCGCCGTCTATGAAAAACGGGACGCTGCGCACCGACTACCCGGAGGAGGTCATCTTCTCCGCGACGCTGCACCTGATGCTCGCCGTGGTGACGCGCTACGCCGTGGGCTTGGTCTACGACGCGGGCGTGAAAGCGGAGCAGGAGCTTCTTCTGCAAAAGCGGATGCTGCTGCGGGAGTTCACGACCACCGCATAGCGATAACAGAACACCCATTAGCAAAGGACGTCCTTTGCTATGTTTTGCGAAGCAAAACATAATGACCGCTCGGCACTGCATGATTTTGTTATTCTACATCCTTCAAAGGAGGATTTCACCATGAACACCAAAAAGCCCTTATCCATCCTGCTGACCCTCGCCCTCGTCCTCGGCCTGCTGCCGTGGACGGTCATGCCCGCGCGGGCGGAGGACGCAAAGGAAATGACACAGACGACGCTCGAATGGTCAGGCAGCTACACGGTGAACAGCACCATGTGGATGTCGGGCAGCGTTACCGTCACCGACGATACGACCGTTACCATTTCCGCAGGCAAGACCCTGGGCCTCTCCGAGTACGTCATTACTGTCGCGGAGGGTAAAACGCTGACCGTCGCCGGTCAGGGTAGGTTGAAGATTCAGTGGCCGGATGGTTCGGACGGTACTGACTACGATGAAGAAACGGGTTCGGGCGCGACTGACGGTGAGAACGCTCCCGCCGCCTTTACCGGCAGCCTGATCGTCAAGAGCGGCACAGTCGAAATCACCGGAGGAAACGGCGGCAAAGGCGGAAATCACGAGAATGGTGACGCCGGCAAAGGCGGCGACGGCGGCGCCGGAGTGAAGGGCAGCATTGTTGTGGAAGGCGGTACTGTCAAGATCGAAGGCGGTACGGCCGGCAACGGTGGGAAAATTTCTGACCAGTCGACCGGAGACAAAGGAACGGGCGGTATCGGCGTCGACGGCAGTGTCACCGTCAAAGGCGGCGTGGTCTCCGTGACAGGCGGCGACGGCGTGGGAGACAATTCCCGTGGCTCCGCCGGCGGCGCCGGCATCACCGGCGCGGTGACGCTTGGAGGCGGTACGCTGACGGTTTCCCACGGAGAAAATGACTATTATTATAACGGCGACTCAAATCCGGCGTACGGCGGCACCGTGACCGTCGAGGACAGTTGGCGCTACACCCTCAACGGCGCGGGCAACCATACTGCATTTACGACCGAGCAGCTCAATGCGGTGGACACGGCGACCCTCGCGCCTGCCTCCTCCATCGTCGCGCGGGTCGGCGAGACCGCGTACAGCAACGTGCAGGATGCAATCGACGGGGCGAGCGCGGACAGCGCTGAGTCCGCGGGCGTTGTCAAGCTGCTGCGCGACGTAACCATCAACGCCCCGCTGCCGATCCGCAAGGACAAATACGTCGTCCTCGACCTCGACGGCCACACCATCGACCGCGGACTCGCGGATGTGAACAATATGAATGATCTCAACGGAAACGACGGCTACGTCCTCCGCGTTGCGGGGGCGCTGACGCTGACGGACCGCAGCGAAGCCCGCACCGGCGCCATCACCGGAGGCAACAACGGTACGTGGTCCGTCGACGCCGCCCCCGGCGGCGTGCTCGTCGAGCAGGGCGGCACGCTCACGATGAACGGCGGCGCGATCTCCGGCAACAAGACCTACTACGAAAGCGGCGGCGGCGTGTACGTCGCGAACGGCGGCACGCTCAAGCTGTACGGCGGCGCGATCTCCGGCAACAACGCAACGAACTTTGGCGGCGGCGTGTGCGTCGCGGACGGCGGCGCGTTCGAGCTGCACGGCGGCACGATCTCCGGCAACAGCGCGGGCTCAGGCGGCGGCGTAATGGTGTACGGCGCAACCGGCGCGTTTACGATGGACGACGGCGCGATCTGCGGCAACAGCGCGGACCGAGGCGGCGGCGTGTACGTCGAGGGTGCGTTCGGCATGTCCGGCGGCTCCGTCACCGGCAACAACTGCGCGGACGATGATAATTATTATCAAGGCGGCGGCGTGTACGTCGCGCAGGGCGGCGGGTTCGCGGTCTCCGGCGGGGCGTCCGTGACAGACAATTTCCGGGGCGGCACGCGCGCGGCGGACGGCAAATACGCCGCGGGCGAGAGCGGCACGGCGAACAACGTGTATCTCTCCGGCGACAAGAGCATCACCGTCGCGGACGCGCTGACGGAGAACGCGGGCATCGGCGTGACGAGCGGCGGCCTCAGTGTGTTCACGAGCGGCTGGAGCACTTACATGAGCGAAGCGGACCCTGCCGGCTGCTTCACGAGCGACGACGCATGCTATGTCGTCATGCGGAGCGACGACGGCGAGGCGGAGCTGCGCTTTCTCAATACCGTCACGGTCGAAAACGGCACGGCGGACAAGGCAACGGCGGTGGAGGGCGAGACGGTGACGGTCACCGCGAACGCCCCGGCGACGGGCAAGGTGTTCGACAGGTGGACGGCTGACGACGACGACGTGGAATTCGCCGACGCGGGCAAGGCGCAAACGACCTTCACGATGCCGTGGGGGGACGTCACCGTGACCGCGACGTACAAGAACCCGAGCTACACGGTGACGCTCAACACGAACGGCGGCACGATCAACGGCGGCAATGTGACGGGCTACACCTACGGCGCGGAAACCGCGCTTCCGACCGACGTGACGAGGGACGGCTTTATCTTCGGCGGCTGGTACGCCAAGAGCGACCTCTCCGGCAGCCCGGTCACGAAGATCGCCGCGACCGAAACCGGCAACAAGACGTTTTACGCAAAGTGGACGGAGAAGAACACCGTGACCGTCAACAGCGGCACGGGCGGCGGCAGCTACGCCGAGGGCGCGACGGTGAAGGTCACCGCGAACGCCCCGGCAACCAGCAAGGTGTTCGACAGGTGGACGAGCAGCGACGGCGTGACCTTCGCCGACGCATACAGCGCCGCGACCACGTTCACGATGCCCGCGCAGGCAGTCGCCGTGACCGCGACGTATCACGACTATTCCCTCGCAAACGGCAAGGTCTACGCCCCGAAGGGCGCGGTGCTGATTTGCGCGACCTACAGCGGCGGGCGCATGACGGGGATGCAAAGCGTGACGATCAACGCGGATTGCGCGGACAAAGCGCCGTCGAGCCTCGGCCTGACGGTTCCCGCGTCGGGCTATAAGTTAATGCTTGTG
>CACZCL010000118.1 GCA_902779695.1 Oscillospiraceae bacterium
GTTGTAGGCTTCGCCGTCCGCGCCGCAGGCGATCGTGGAGATCACCGGGATATAGCCGCGCTCCAGCAGGTCGGTAATCGCCTCGGTGTTGACGTGGGTGATCTCGCCGACCAGGCCCAGGCGCTCGTCCTTGCACTTCGCCACGATCATCTGCCCGTCGATGCCGCTCAGGCCCATCGCCTTGCCGCCCTTCGAGCCCAGCAGCCCCACCAGAGACTTGTTGATCTTGCCGGCGAGCACCATCTGCGCGATGTCGATGGTCTCCTGATCCGTGACGCGCAGGCCGTCCACAAACTCCGGCTTCTTGCCGAGCCGGTCCATCAGCTCGCTGATCTCCGGTCCGCCGCCGTGCACCAGCACGATCTCCACGCCGACCAGACGCAGCAGAATGATATCCTCCATCACCTGCTGCTTGAGCTGCTCGTTGACCATCGCGTGACCGCCGTACTTCACGACGACGACCTTGCCCGCGTACTTCTGAATATAGGGCAGCGCCTGCACCAGCACCTCTGCCCGCTCCACGTTGGAAAAGTCCTGCATCCTGTTCTTCCTTTCCGAGCCGTTTTCCGCTCTTTTTCAGTTCGTGCACACAAGCCCCATATCCTCCGGGACGCCCATCACGATGTTCATGTTCTGGATCGCCGCGCCGGACGCGCCCTTGCCCAAATTGTCAAAGCGCGAGACCAGCAGGATGCGCTCCTCATTCCCGAAAACCGCCACCTGCATATCGTCGCGCCCCTCGTAGGCGCACGCGGAGAGAAAGCCCTCCTCGTCCGCCTCCTCGGCAAAGCGGACGAGCCCGCTTTGATAATAGGCGCGGTAGACGTCACGGATCGCCTCAATGCCGCCGGAGAGCTGCTCGCGATGCAGCGGTACCGTCACCTCCATGCCCGCGTAATAGGGCGCGACGATCGGGCAGAACACCGGGGCGAAGGCAAGCGCGCACTCCTTCGCCATCTCCGGCAGATGCTTGTGGCTCTGCGTCAGGCCGTACTGCCGCGGCGCGGCGAACAGCGGGTCCGGCTCCTCCTCATAATCCGCGATCATCTTCTTGCCGCCGCCGGAATAACCGGTGAGCGAAAAGCAGCTGAGCTTCGCGTCGCGCGCCAGCAGGCCCTTTTCCACCAGCGGCGCGACGAGCGCGATAAAGCCGCTGGCGTGGCAGCCGGGATTCGCGATGCGCTTCGAGGTCTTGATCGCCTCCCTGCGCCCCGCCAGCTCCGGAAAACCGTACGCCCAGCCGGGCGCGGTGCGGTGCGCGGTGGAGGTGTCGATCACCGTGGTATGGTCGTTTTCGATCAGCCCCACCGCCTCGCGCGAAGCGGCGTCCGGCAGGCAGAGGAACGCGACGTCCGCCTCATTGAGCATTTTTTTCCGCGCTTCGACGTCCTTCCTCTGCTCCTCCGGCAGACGCAGCAGACGAAGATCCGCGCGCTGCTCCAGCCGCTCGTAGATCCGCAGGCCGGTCGTCCCCGCGCTTCCGTCAATAAAAATCTGCACCATGGGGCTATCTCCTTTCGATATTCAAGGTATTGTTATAATTATACATAATATTCAGAAAATAGCAAGAATAAATGAGTAGATATTTGATATTTGTGAATATTGTATGAATCCGCTTATGGGACGGGGCGTTTTTCATGGATTCTTACAAAAACCCTGCGGCAGCGCCTCTTTTTTCGCCTGCGGCAGCGCCTGCCGCTTCCCGTTTTCATTCGGATAACGACGGCTTGACGAATCGCGCAAAAACGGGTAAACTAAACAAAAGAATGCAAAAAAGGAGGCCACCCATGGCAGCATCCTTTGTAGACACCGCGCGCATCAGCGTCCACGCCGGCAAGGGCGGCGGCGGCGCCGTCGCCTTCCACCGCGAGAAATACGTCGCGGCGGGCGGGCCGGACGGCGGCGACGGCGGCGCGGGCGGCGACATCGTGCTTCAAGTCGACGACAATATGTCGACGCTGATGGACTTTCGCTACAAGCGCAAATACGTCGCGGAAAACGGCGCGGACGGGCAGGGCGCGCGGCGCAACGGCAAGGCAGGCAAGCCGCTCGTGATCCGCGTCCCGCGCGGCACGCTGATCCGCGACGCCGAGACCGGCGAGATCATCCAGGATATGTCCGGCGGCGAGCCGTTCGTCCTCTGCCGCGGCGGGCGCGGCGGCTGGGGCAACGCCCATTTCGCAACGCCGACGCGCCAGGTGCCCCGCTTCGCCAAGGCGGGGCTGGAGGGCGAGAGCCACGACGTCGTGCTGGAGCTGAAGCTGCTTGCCGACGTGGGACTGATCGGATTCCCAAACGTCGGCAAATCGACGCTGCTCTCCGTCGTATCCAAGGCGCAGCCGAAGATCGCGAACTATCACTTCACCACGCTCTTTCCCAATCTCGGCGTGGTATACGTGAACGAGGAGACCAGCTTCGTGATGGCGGACATCCCCGGCATCATCGAGGGCGCCAGCGAGGGCGCAGGGCTTGGCCACGACTTTCTGCGCCACGTCGACCGCTGCCGCCTGCTCGTCCACGTCGTTGACGTGTCCGGCAGCGAGGGGCGCGATCCCACGGCGGATTTCGACGCGATCAACGCCGAGCTTGCCCGCTGGTCGCCGGAGCTGGCGCGCCGCCCACAGATCGTCGTCGCCAACAAAACGGACATCATGGAGGACGAGACCCTGCTCGACGCCCTCCGCGCGCACGTCGAGCCGCTGGGCTGGCCCCTGTTTCCCCTCTCCGCCGCGAGCCATGCCGGCACGCAGGAGCTGGTGCAAAAAATCGCGGAGCTGCTCGCCAAGCTGCCGCCGGTCAAGGTCTTCGAGCCGGAATACGTGCCGCGCCCGCCGGCGATCGACGCGGACGAGCCGCTGGAGATCGAATCGGAGGACGGCGTTTGGTACGTCTCCGGCAGGTGGCTGGAGCGGCTGATGGCAAACGTCAACTTCTCCGACTACGAAAGCCGGATGTTCTTCGACCGGACGCTGCGGGAGTGCGGCGTGTTCGCGCAGCTGGAGGAGCGCGGCGTCCGCGACGGCGACACCGTCGATCTTTACGGCTTGCAATTTGAGTATCAGAAGTGATAGAATTAACATGAAGCAAAAAATCGGAAAGGAGCATACGATATGACCGACACCGAGCTGCGTTCCCACGACCTTGCCGTGGCTGTCACCCAGAACCTGCACCCCGACCTCAACCGGCAGTTGGATTCCAGCACGCTGGAATTCCTGTGCAATACCTTTTTGGAGGATTACGAGGCTGCATACGAGTTTTTCAAAACGCATCTTTCCACCTGAGCCAAAGGAGCGGCGAGAATTCGCCGCTCCTTTTTTTCGCGTTTTCGCAAAAAAGCGGCGCGGCAATGCCGCGCCAAAGCGTTTTGTCCTATCTTCCCTCGTCAGCCGGTAAAGTGCTGCGTCCAGTAACTGCCGTCCGACACATAGCCCACGCCGATCTTTGTGTACGACGCGTTCAGGATGTTCGCGCGATGACCCGGCGAATTCATCCACGCGGCGACCACCGCCTCCGGCGTGCGGTAGCCCATGGCGATGTTCTCGCCGGCGGTGCGGTAGCTGACGCCCTGCGCCTTCATCAGCTGGAACGGCGTGCCGTAGGTGGGGGAATTGTGGTCGAAGTAGCCGCGATCGTGCATATCCTGCGACTTCAGCCGCGCGGTGCGCGTCAGCGCCGTGTCAAGCGTCAGCGCCGCGAGTCCCGCCTTTTCCCGCTCAAGATTGACGAGACGGACGACCTCCTTCTCATAGGCGTGGACGGACAGCGCCGCGTCGGCGGGCTGCTCCGGCCGCGCGGGCTGCTCCGGCTGCGCGGGCTGCTGTGCCGCCGGCGCCGTCGGGAGCGTCGCGTTCGTCAAAAAGCGCCCGAGCAGCGTGTTGAGCAGCTCCTCCGTGTCGCACGCTCCCGCCTCGCCGCACGGCGCGCCGCAGAGGTTTTGGCAGAGAAGCTCCCACAGGATAGCGCTTCCGCAGTCGGAGCCGTTCGGCGCGCAGGGCGCCGCGGCATAGGCCGGCAGATTCATGGAAAAGATGACAGCCAATGCCACTACAGTTTTGGTAAGTTTGCGTTTCATAGGTATTACCTCCCTTTCCAATCAGATTGTAACCATTTTGTAACCAATTTGGCAAGTCAAAATGATTTCCAACTCTGGCAGGAATAGGAAGCGTCCCAACGGCAAAAGCTAGGGAAGTGCTGAATAAATCAACGTGTGCGGCATGACGAGCAGATTTTTCGTATGGCAAACCAAAAAGCCGCAGAAATCCTGTCGGATTTCAAGAATTTCTGGCGCAATCCAGACGGAAAAGATGCCGTCAGGATGTGCGCGGGGATTTGTTCAGCGCTTCCCCAGGAAAAACGCTTTTTGGGAGGAAACCGTATGCAGGCAAGCGAAGGCTCCCTGCCCGCCTTTCCGCGTCTCGCGGAAAAGCTGCGCGCGGACGTCGCCGTGATCGGCGGCGGCATGGCGGGCATTCTTACGGCGTTCCTGCTGCACGAAGAGGGGCTGCGCGTGGTGCTGCTGGAGGAGGATCGCCTCGCCGGGGGCGCCACCGGGCGCATGACGGCGCGGCTCTCCGCGCAGCACGGGCTGTTTTGCGAGCGGCTGATCCGCGACTTCGGCGAGCATCTCGCGCGGCAGTATGTGGCGGCGCAGCTCCACGCCGTGCGGCAGTACCGCGCGCTGATCGAGGGGCGCGGCGTCGACTGCGGGCTTTGCGAGCAGTTCTCCCATGTCTATACGGCGCCGAACGGGCCGTCGCTGGAGCGCGAGTACGCCTGCGCGCTGCTGCTCGGCGCGCCGGCGGAGCTGGTCCCCGCCGACGCGCTGCCCTTCGCCGCGCGGGAGGCGCTCCGCTTCCGGCAGCAGGCGCGCTTCGAGCCGATCCCCTTCCTCGCCGCCCTGCTGCCGGGGCTCGCGGTCTACGAGCATTCGCCGGTGCGCGACATCCGCGCGCACACGGTGCGCTGCGACGGCGGCAGCGTCGAGGCGGCGCACGTCGTCGTCGCGACGCGCTACCCGATGCTGGAGCGCTGGGGCCTGTACCATTTGAAGCTGCGGCAGGAGCAGGCGTACCTGCTGGCGCTGGCGGACGCGCCGCGCATCGACGGCTGGTATCTGGACGCCGACACGCGGGGCTGGAGCCTTCAGCAGCGCGGCGAACATCTGATCCTCGGCGGCGGACTGCACCGCTGCGGCGAGGCGCCGGGCGACGCCTACGAGCGTCTGCGCGCGCAGGCGAGGCTTTGGTTCCCGGCGGCGCG